>CAIKBD010000001.1 GCA_903825565.1 uncultured Anaerolineales bacterium
AAAAAATAACTTCCCGCATACCACTGTCGCGTCACCCAAGTTGTCATTCTGAGCGAAGCGAAGAATCTCGGATCGCTACGCGCGAGACCCTTCGCTTCGCTCAGGGTGACATCCGGGAAGTTATTCTTTTCCAGACCCTTAGCCGGGTCGCCTAACTGCCGCCGAGGTACGCTTGCTGCACGACAGGATTTGCTCGGAGCGCTGCCGCAGAATCGGCGAAAAGAATTTTGCCGGTTTCCATCACGATGCCGTGATGGGCGATCTTGAGCGCGCCGCGCGCGTTCTGCTCCGTGAGCAAAATCGTGAGACCTTGTTTGTTCAACTCGGTGATGATTTCGAACACGCGCTTGACGAGCAACGGCGCAAGCCCCAGGGATGGCTCGTCCATCAACAGGACCTTGGGCTGGGACATGAGCGCGCGCGCGATGGCGAGCATCTGTTGTTCGCCGCCGCTCAACGAACCGGCGAGTTGCTTTTCGCGCCCTTTGAGCGCGGGAAACATGTCGTACATGCGATGCTTGTCTTGAGCGATGGTCGCGCCGTCGGAACGATGGTACGCGCCCATATCGAGATTCTCGTCTACCGACAGCACCGGGAAAATGCGGCGGCCCTCCGGCACGTAACCGATGCCCTGCGTTACGATCTTGTCTGCGCCGAGGCGTTGAATCGGTTTGCCATTCAAGGTAATGCTCCCTTCGCGGGGGCGCAACAATCCGCAAATCGTTTTCATCGTGGTGGATTTGCCCGCGCCGTTCGCGCCAATGAGCGTAGTGATTTCGCCTTGGCGCACCGCGAAGGAAATGCCTTTGATCGCGTGAATGTGCCCATAGTACGCGTGAAGATTTTCGACGACAATCATAGGTCTTCCTCCTTGCCCAGGTAGGCTTCAATCACGACCGGATCGCGACTGACTTGCGCCGAGGGCCCTTCGGCGATTTTTTTGCCATAGTCGAGCACCGTGATCTGCTCGCAGACGCCCATCACGAGTTTCATGTCATGCTCGACGAGAAAAATGGTGATCCCCGAATCGCGAATCTTGAGCAAGGTCTCGCGGAGTTGGGTTGTTTCGACTTCGTTCAAGCCCGCCGCCGGCTCGTCGAGGAGGACGATCTTGGGATCGGTCGCCAGCGCGCGCGCGATCTCGACGCGCCGCTGATGTCCGTACGGTAGATTCGTCGCGCGTTCGTGAGCATACTCGGCGATGTTCAGCAAGCGCAACAGTTCGAGCGCTCGATCCGTAAAGTGTTTCTCTTCGCGTTGCACCGCGCGCGTGTTCAAAATCTCACCCCACACGCCGGCGCGCGCGTGCTGTCCCATCGCCACGCGCACATTATCGAGCACGGTCATGCTCGTGAACAAGCGCAAGTTTTGAAACGTGCGCGCAAAGCCCAGCGCGGTGATTTGGTGCGCCGCCAAGCCGGTGACCGGCTTGCCTTCCAAAGAAACCTTGCCGCCGGTCGCTTTGTAATAGCCGGAGACGACATTAAAGATCGTCGTTTTGCCAGAACCATTCGGACCGATCAACCCGTGAATTTCACCTCGCTGGATGCTCATGCTGACGTCATTCACCGCGACCACGCCGCCGAACCGCATCGTGAGGTGTTCGATTTCAAGGAACATGGGACGCCTCCGTCTGCGCGGGTTTTTCCGGTTTGCGCGCCCAGGGTAAGCGGAGACCGCGCACTTGTTCGAGACGCCGCGCAATGCCGATCACACCACCGGGGAAAAACAGGACGACGAGCATAATGGCAAGCCCGAACCCAACCAACTGCCAACTTTTGAACGCGCGAAAGTATTCGAGCGTGAGCGGCAAGGCGAGACCGCCGACGACCGAGCCAGCCAAACTGCCCATCCCGCCGATCATCGTCATCGTCAGAACGAACAACGCGGTCTTGAACTCGAAAATATCGGGGCTGATGTAGGTGGTCATGTGCGCGTAGAGCACGCCCGCAACGCCGCAGTACACACCGCAGATGGCGTTCGCCATAATTTGATATTTCGCCACATTGATCCCCATCGCGCGGGCGGCAACATCGCTGTCCCGAATCGCGATAAACGCGCGCCCGGTATGATGGTTCATGATCTGGCGCGCGGCGAGGTACCCCACCACTACGCAGATGAGCACCAGATAGTAAAACCGTTCCGCGCCATCAATCGGAATGCCGAACAGTTCCGGCATCTTGATGCCGGAAATTCCCAACGGTCCTTCGGTGAACCAGGTTTCGTTGACGATGATGATGTTGATGGTTTCCGCCAAACCGATCGTGACCAATGCCAGGTAATGCGATTTCACCTTGAGCATAGGCAACGCGATTAACGCGCCGGTGATGCCGGCAAGGATCATACCCAACGGCATGTTGATCCAGATGGGAACGCCCATCCGCGTGTTCAAGAGCGCCGCGGTGTACGCGCCCATCGCCATGAATGCGCCCAACGCCAAATTGATTTGCCCGCAATAGCCCATCGCCAAGTTGATGCCCAAACTCATCAGAATGTACAGCCCTGCCATGTTGACAATATGCACCTGATAGCGCGTCGAGGCAATCAAGGGAAAGCCAAGCAGGACCAGCGCGGCGATGCCAAGCCCGATTCGTTTCATGTTGCTCGATTGGTTCTTCACCGAACCTCCTTAAACTTTGTCAACGGTAACTTCGCCGATAATGCCGCCGGGTCGAATCATCAGGACGACGATCATGATCACGAACGCAATGCCCTTGGTGTAGGCGGAGGAGATGAACCCCGCCGAAACCGCTTCGAGGACGCCAAAGACGAGTCCACCGACGATTGCGCCGGGAATACTGCCCGCACCGCCCAGAATGAACGCCGCAAATCCTTTCAGCCCAACCGCCGCGCCCATAGCGGGGTTGACGTAGACGATGGGCGCGGCGAGCATCCCCGCCGCCGCCGCGAGTCCCGCGCCGATGGCAAATGTCAGCGCGTTCGTGCCATTGACCGGGATGCCCATTGCGCTGGCAGTCTCGCGATCCGCCGCCGCCGCGCGCATCGCTTTGCCGATTTTCGCCTTGGCGAGAAACACGTTCAGCCCTAACATCAGCAGAGCGGAAACGCCGATGAGCAAAAGTGTCCAGGGCAACACTGCCACGCCGCTGATCATAATCGGCGTGTTGCCCAAGGGATTGTTGACCGCGAACCCTTCCGCGCCCCAAATAATTACTGCCATATTCTCGAGCACATAGCCCAGCCCGATGGTGCCCAGTAACATCAACATCAGATCGTAATTTGCCAACGGGCGAAAGATTCGTTCGAGGATGAGACCCAGAACCATATTCAGCAGAATGGCGAGAATGAAGGCGACCGCATACGGTAATTGGAGTCCCAGCACCATGCCCCGGTACCAAATGATCCCGAAATAAGTGCCGATCATAAAGATTTGTCCGTGGGCAAAGTTGACCAAGCCCATCGAGCGGTAAATCATCGAGTAGCCGAGGGCGACCAGCGCGTACAGACTCCCGATGCCGATACCGCCGATGAGGGTTTGAATGAAAATGCTGACGATGTTCATCGCGTTACCCTTCCTAAACCCGAAGGGTCTTGGAGACCCTTCGGGTTTAAAGAACAAATTCTAATTGCCGGTGTACACGGTCAACTTGCCACCTTTAACGATGCACACGAGCGTGCCGGTGATCGTTTCGCCTTTGTCGGTGACGTTAAAAGTGCCTTGCAAACCCTTGTAGCCCTTGATCTTGTGCATTTCCGCCGCCACATTTTCTGGCGTCAACGGATTGGCTTTTTCCATCGCCTGCAAAAGCAGTTGCGTGCCGTCGTACGTATTCGCGCCGTGAAATTCCGCGTCTTCATTCCAACGCGCTTTGTAGGCAGTAACGAACGCTTTCGATTGGGCGTCGGCATCATTGGGCAACCAGGGCGTGGTAAAGATGACACCTTCGGCGATTTCCGCCGTCGCCGTTTCGACGAACTTGGGCGTGCCCACCGCCGCGCCGCCAGCGATTTGCCCCTTGAAACCGAGTTGCCGCGCTTGCTTGGCGATCAAACCCGAGGCGACTTCGGACGAGGCGAGCAAGAGAACTTCGGGTTGCCCCTGGAGAATTTTGGTGAGTTGCCCCGTAAAGTCCTTGTCGTCAATGCCGAATGCCTCGCGCGTCGTGGCGGTCAAGTTGTTGCGTTTGAGCGCGGCTTCTTGGTAATCGCCTTCACCCTTGCCATACGCCGAGGTGTCGGCAATGATAGCGAATTTCTTCATGCCCTTTTTCACCAAGAAATCAATCAGCGTATCTTCGAAGGAAGGTCCGGCGGGGGTGGCGCGGAAGATGTACGCGCTCCCTTTGTTGGTGATGTCTACGTTCGTGCCATTGGTGAATTGGGGAATTTTGTACTGCGCGAAGATCGGAATGTCCGCGAGCGCCGAGGTGCTATTGCTGGTCGCCCACGCCGCCATCACTTTGTCTTCCGATGCGACTTTTTGCGCCAAGCCCACCGATTTGGTAGGATCGGCTTCGTCATCGTAGACGATGACCTGAATCTGGCGACCCTGGATACCGCCGGCTTTGTTCTTTTCCTCGACGGCGAGCGTGACGCCTTTTTTCATCCAGTCGCCCAAGACCGCATTGGTGCCGCTCATCGCGGCGATGATCGCGATCTTGATTGGCTCGCCAACCGCCTTGGGTGCCGCGCCCGGGGCGGCGGGCGCAGGTGCCGCCGTCGGGGATGCGCACGCGGCAAGCAGTACGGCAACGAGCAATAACGCGAACACGAGTGAACGTTTCATGTCAATCTCCTCCTTGATTTTGACGTTCTTTGTTTGGATAACTCGAACCGGGTTGTTTGCATTTTGCGCTCCGACCTCACCTCCTTTCCGTTGAACAACGCGTCACCCCTTTGCCAATACGTCCCCAGACGACTGGCGACGCATTGCGCCAAGCAACTCACTCGAAAGTTAGATTCACCGTCCGGCTCAAAACAGCGCGAGCAAAATCGGCGTCACCACCAACCCTACCAGGATCGAAAGCGAAATGACGCCCGCCGCAAATTCCGCGTCCATGCCCTCTGCCACCGCGTAGACGAGGACGACCATGCCGACCGGCATCGCCGCGCCGACGCCCACTGCCGCGCGTTCCATCGCGTCGAGCGGAACGAGGGACACGATTGCTAGACCGATCAGCAAGCCCATCCCCATTCGCAACGCAACCGTCAGCGCCATCGGTTTCCAATTCGGGTACCGCAGTTGCAGAAAAGTGCCCAGCGCGAGCATCGCCAGCGGCGTATTGGCTGTGCCCAAAGTTTCCAGCAAGCGGTTGAGCAAATCGGGCAGTTGGATTCTGCTGATGCCGAAAAACAATCCCAGCAAGCCCGCCCATAAAATGGGCAAAGCCAAAATTCTTTTCAGACTGGCGCGCCAGCCAATGGGCGGCTTACTGCCATAGGATAGCGCGAGGTAAAAGCAGTAACTGCTTGCCACGAGCGAATTGCCCACATCGTATGCCGCTAACCTGCCAAGCCCTTCGCTTCCGTACACCAACTGAAAAAAGGGAAAGAGGAAAAAGCCGACTTGCGCCGCCATCGTGCTGATCACGATGACCCCCGCGATGCTCCGCTCGATGTGAAACCGGCTCACAACGAAACCGGCAATCGCGCGCTGAATGAGCGGAACGGTAATGCCGCAGAGCAACAAAACCACCAGTCGGGATGGCGCGACCTCCGCCTTGGCAACAGACAGAAAGATCACCGCGGGGAGCGTGGCGTTCATGATCAGCCGCGTCAGGACGGTGCCTTCGCCGGCGCGGATGACACCGATCTGCCGAAGCAAAAAGCCGACGCCGACCAAACCGATGATCGGTAGCGATTGCGTGATGATGGGATTCATACTAGGGTACGAATTCGATTGCCTGTCCGGTATCGCGCGATTGCATAATCGCCAAAATGCCTGCGAGCGTTTTGCGGGCGTCTTGGACGGTTGTGCGCGGCGTCTCCTGCTTGAGGATCACCTTGGAAAAGTGGCTCATCTCCAAACGCAAAGGATGCGCTGGCTTGACGCCCAAGCGATCTGTGTGCGTGGGATATTGCCAGCCCGCTTTTGCCGGGTCGGGATAAGAAACGTGTTGCATCTGCGGCAACGACAGCGAACCTTGGGTGCCGAAAAAGTGATAGCAGTCGGCGGGCGTATAGTAGAAGAAGGGATTTTCCCAGGGCGCAGTCGTGGATTCGTACGCCCAGATCGCCGGCGAGCAATCGGTGACAAAGATCGTCGCGAGCGCATCGCCCTGCAAGCGCAACGAAATGCTCACCGTGTCTTCCACTTCAAAGCCGCGCGTGTGGTTGCTCGTTTCGGCATAGATGCGCGTGATCTCACGTTGCGTCATGTAGCGCAGATCATCAATGTTGTGAATCACGTTGATCAGCAACGGCCCGCCGCCGGTGGCTTTTTTCGTGCGCCATTCGGCGTTAAAGTAATCTTTCGGTTTGAGCATCGCCCACAGGACTGATGCGCCGACCAGTTCGCCCAGTTCACCGTTGGCAAACGCTTCACGGACGCGCACGCAGAACGGCGAAAAGCGGCGATGATGACCGACCAAAATGGGAATTCCCGTGCGTTCGACGGCGGCGATCATCTGGTCGGCATCTTCCAGCGTGCCGGCAATCGGTTTCTCAACCAGCACCGGCAAGCCGCGCTCGAGACATTCGATAGAGACCGGCGCGTGCAGGTGATTGGGCAAGGCGACAACAACGCCATCCAGTTTTTCCGTGTCGAGCATTTGGCGATAGTCGGTATAAAACTGGACGCCCATCCCTTCGACGGGCACGCGGAGTTCCTCGCGAATATCGCACGCGGCAACCAGTTTGGCTTCGGGCACGATGGTCGCGCTCTGCATGTGATTCATGCCCCAGCTTGCGCCAATGACGCCGATCCGTTGTGGTTGCACATTCGTAGCGGCAATTTCAACCCATGCCATAATGTACCTCTTTGCAATCCGATTTAGATTTTGACCATCACTTTGCCGCCCTCACGGTTGGCGAGACTGGTCACGGCTTCCGCCGCACGCTCAAGCGGGAAACGCGCGGTGATCATCTTACGCATGTTCAGCCGCCCGGTGGACATCAACTTGATGATGTAGCCGAACGTGCCATAGCCGGTGTGACCCAGACTACCAAACGATTGGCTCCCCGTATCCTGATAGATGGAAAGCGTGCTCGGCGTAGTGCCGGCGCGGCGACCCAGGTTCACCACTTTGGAGTTGACTGCCAACGCTTGTTCGATTTCGGGGAGAATGACTTTGGGCAACCCGGTACATTCGACGTGCATATCTGCGCCGTAACCCGCCGTGAGGTCGAGCACAACTTGGTGCGGACTCGTGCCTTGCTTCGCTAGTTCTTCGGGGCTGTACACCACATCCGCGCCCATCTCGCGCGCCAGCGTTTGGCGCGATGGACTGAGTTCGAACGCGATGACTTGGCTTGCGCCGGCTAAGCGCGCAAGCGCGATGGACGCCAACCCGATAGGACCTGCGCCGTAGATGACGACGGTTGCGCCCGGCATAAAGCCGCCGGAGCGCGAGAACAAACCGTTGTAGGCGATGCCGGTCGGCTCGATCACGGCGCCGGCTTCGCACGCGTCATCTTCGCTCCCGAAGATTTCTTTGAAACCGTTAATGTTCCAGACATGCTTTTCCTTGACGGCGACGTATTGCGCAAACGCGCCATTCGTGACAAATCCCAAGCGGCCCATATTGCGGCAGTGATTGTACAAACCTTTGCGGCAGATGGCGCACTTGCCGCACCAGTGCAGTTGCTCGGCAGTCACCAGATCGCCGACCTTGAAATCGGTTACTTGCGCGCCGATGGCGGCAACCTTGCCGGCAAACTCATGCCCGATCACGACCGGTCGTTTGGTCCAACTCGGATAAATTTGATAGCCATCTTCATCCACCTCGACGAGGTGGAGGTCGGAACCTCAAACGCCGCAATCGCGAATCTGGATCAGTACGTCTTCAGGGCCCACATCGGGATCGGGAATCTCTTGAACTTGGATGCGGGTGTTGCGCCAAACGCTACTACCTCGCCGGGCGATCCCAGTTGCC
>CAIKBD010000002.1 GCA_903825565.1 uncultured Anaerolineales bacterium
CCGCGCGGCGTCGGGCGGCAGTTGCGTGGCGTACTCTTCGAGCATGATGCGCGAAAAGCCGTCGAGCGCGCGCAAGGGTGCGCGCAAATCGTGGGAGATGGAATACGAAAACGCCTCAAGTTCCTTGTTGGCGGCTTGCAGTTGCGCGGTGCGTTCGCTGACGCGGTGTTCGAGCGCGGCGTTGAGTTCGTTGAGCTGGGTTTCCGCGCGCACGCGTTCGCTAATGTCCAACGCGACGGTGGCGAAATGGCCGGGGCTGGGCGCAAACACGGAAATGTAAAAGTGTCTGTCCATCGGCGCAAAGTACGTTTCGAAATGTGTTGGGACGCCGGTGCGCGCGACTTGGGCATACGTGGCGAGGTACGGCGGTTCGGGTGTGTGGTAGACCTGCGAGGCGCGCGCGCCGAGGGCTTGGGCACGCGGGATGCCGGTGACGCGCGTGAACGCCGGGTTGCAATCGAGAATGGTATAGTCTACCGGCGTGCCGTCTGCGTCGGTGATGAGTTCGTGCAGGGCGACCAGTTCGAGCATGGATTCGTACAGCGAACGGAATTTTTCTTCGCTCGCGCGCAAAGCGGCTTCGGCGTGTGTGCGTTCGGTGATGTCGCGGATGATGTGTTGAATCAGCGGTTGATCGTCAAGGATAATTTGGCGCGTGCTGACTTCGACCGGCACGAGCGTGCCGTCTTTTTTGCGATGCGTGGTTTCAAAGATCGCGCCCGTGGCGGAGGCGGCAAGTGTTTCGGGCGGGATGACGGCATGGGGCGCGCAGAGATCGCGGATATTCAGCCGCATGATTTCGGCGAGTGTGTACCCGTAGCCGTTCAGCGCGCGCGTGTTCGCTTCAAGGATTGCGCCGTGCGCGTCGAGTAGCACGATCATATCGTTCGCGTTCTGCATCAGGTATTCGTAGCGTTGGGTGAGGACGCGGCGTGCGCGTTCGCCGGCATATTGCGCGCGATAAAAATTGACGCGCTCCTGCCGCCAAAAGATCAGGACGCTGGTGACGGCAAGGGCGAGCACGCCGGCGATGAACGCGCCAAACCACGAGGTGCGCTCGTCGAGTTGCGCGTAGATTTCGGCGCGGTCAATTTTGGCGATCAAGAACCAGGGCGAATCGGGAACGGCGCGCGTGGCGGCGAGCACCGGCACGCCGCGATAATCCATGCCTTCAATGATGCCTTGTTGCCCAAGCGCGGCTTGCGCCGCCGGGAGTTGCGTGTTGCTGATCGGCATCCGCAAGGTGAGTGCGGTGTCGGCGCGATGGCGCAATTCGTTTAGGTAGACGACTTGGTTTTGCTCACGATGAATGAGTAACGTCTCGGCGGTTGGGCTGGGCGTGGGCCAGGTTTGGATCTGCGGGTAGAGATACGCGTACGGATCGATCTGCAAAATCAGGATCGCGGTGGGCGTGGGCGAGTCCGCATCCACATCGAACAGCGGGACGAGCAAATCCAGGCAAATGGCGTTCGTCGTCGCGTGGCGATGAAAATCGGAGAGGAAGGGTTGCGGGTGGGCGCGCATTTCGGCGAGATATTCCTGCCACAGCGCAGGCGTCTCAGCGGTGAGGTTGGGCGCGCCGAGGAGCAAGCGCGCATCCAGATCGATGAGGTACGCGGCGCGATACGGGGCGAATGTGACTAGCGTTTCGAGCCAGGCGGACAACTCGGCTTGGGCGGCGGCGGGCGGCGGCGCGGTGGCGCGCCACGCGTGGAGCAGTTCCGCGTGCGTGCGGTCGTTCATGATCAAGCGCGCGTCTACGAAGCGTTCGGTGCGCCACGTGATGATTTGGATGACTTTGAGCTCGGCGATTGCTGTCAGTTCGTTTTGCTGTGTTTGGCGAATTTGCTGGCTTTGGTTGAAGTAAAACCACCAAGCCGCGCCGCCGATGCCGAGCGCCATCAGCGTAAAAAGCAAAATTAAATTCCAAGGCACGGCGTGTCTTTTCAAAAAAGCAGACATGATTCCTTTGCGATAGACCCGACGCGCACAAACAAAGACGCCTCCGTGCGTTTCAACTAACGGCGAAGGCGTATGCCAATAAAATCTGGCGCTGTCTAACGGAGAATGGGCCGGTTTCGATCCTGATTCAATTCTACTCGGATTGCCGCCGCGCGTCAAGGACAGTTGAAGTTTATTCCCGCGCGTGATAGAATGAGGCGCGGGGAGGTGCCACGATGAATGTGATCGCGCAGGGGCAAGGTGAATTGATCCAGCCGCCCGATCTCGAAGCGTTCCGCGAATGGAATCGCACGCGCAAGGCGCGCCAGTTGGTGGACAAGGTGATGACCGAAGCCGAAGCGGTCGCGCAGTTTGTGGCGGACGGCTGTTACATCGGCACGGAACTGTACGGCACGGTGCGGTGCCCGATGTCGTTGACGCGTGAAGTGATCCGCCAGCGCAAAAAAAATCTGCGCGTGTGTGGGCAGGGCGTGTTGGAACTCGATCTGTGGCTCGCGGCGGGCTTGGTCAGTCAACTCGATCTGACGTATGTGGGCTTGGAAGTATTTGGCACGTCGCACGCGTTGCGCCGCGCAGTCGAGGCGGGCGCGGTGACGTGCGTCGAGTGGTCGAACGGCGCGATTGCGTGGCGGATGAAAGCGGCGGCGATGGGCGTGCCGTTCATTCCCACGCGCGCGATGCTGGGCTCGGACACGCTGGCGCACAGCGCGGCAATCGTCGCAACCGATCCGTTCACCGGCGCGCCGGTCTGTTTGTTGCCGGCGTTGATCCTTGACGTGGGTTTGATCCATGTGCATCGTGCCGACCGGTTTGGCAACGCGCAAATTGACGGCATCACCGGCTTTGCGTTTGAAATGGCGCGCGCATGCAAACGGTTGATCCTCAGTGCGGAAGAAATTATTGCGACGGACGAAATCCGCGCGCACCCGGATCGCACGATCATTCCGTACTATCTCGTGGATGCCGTTGTGCCTGCGCCGTTCGGCGCGCATCCCGGCGAAATGGCGTACTGCTACGAACGCGACGACGCCGTGTACCGCGAATGGATCGCGGCGAGTGTCACAGCCGAAGGCGCGCTCGCGTACCTCGCCAAGTATGTGGATCGCGTGCCCGATCATCGCGCGTACCTCGATCTGATCGGCGAGCAACGGTTGGCGGAGTTGCGCGTCGCGTGAAACGTGAAACGTAAAGCGTAAAACGTGAAACGTGAAACGTGACACGCGTCTGGAGAAACACAATGGCAGACCCGACTTACTCCAAATCCGAATTGATGATCTGCGTCGCCGCGCGCTTGTTTCAAGATGGCACGACCGCGTTCATCGGCACCGGCATTCCGATGCTTGCGGCGATGCTGGCGATGAAGACGCACGCGCCGGGTGTCGTGCCGATTTTCGAGTTTGGCGGCACGGGCGCGCAACCGACGCAATTGCCGAATATGGTTGGCGGCGCGCGCACGTTCGAGCGCGCGATTGCGGCGTCCGGCATTTGCGACATTATGGAAGCGGCGCAACGCGGATTCATTGATTACGGTTTCATCGGCGGCGCGCAGATCGATCCGTTCGGCAATTTGAACAGCACCGTGATCGGCGCGCACGATCATCCCAAGGCGCGGTTGCCCGGCAGTGGCGGCGGCAACGATGTCGGCAGTCTGTGTTGGAAGACGGTGGCAATTATGTTGCACGACAAACGCCGGTTCGTGCCGCGCCTCGATTTCATCACGACGCCGGGGTATCTCACCGGACCGGGCGCACGCGAAGCGGTTGGGTTACCTAAGGCGACAGGGCCGGTCAACGTGGTTTCGACGCTGGCGCTGATGGATTACGAGCCGGCGTCGTGCCGAATGCGCTTGCGCGCAACGCATCCCGGCGTGACCGTCGCGGAGGTGATCGCCAACACCGGGTTCGATTTGCTCATCGCGGAGGACGTGCGCGTGAACGAGCCGCCGAGCGTGGACGAGTTGCGCTTGTTGCGCGCGGAGATCGATCCGGAGCGGCTGTACATCTAGCCCGGTTCGTCTGTGAAAACAAGTTGCCGGAGATTGGCGGCTGGGGATCAAAAAACTGGGAGGTTGCGCCTTCGCAACTTCCCAGTTTCGTTTTTACAACTTGGGTCCCGCCGCGAGCACTTCGGGCGGCGTTCCTTGCTCGAACTTGCGGAAATTGTCCACGAACCGCGCCGCGAGCGCGCGGTAGCGTTGCAAGTACAAATTTTTATCGTGCCACGAACTTGCCGGGTTCAATACCTCGGCGGGCACGTCGGGGCACGTCTTGGGCACGGCGAAACCAAAGATCGGATCCGTCACGTACTCCACCGCGTCGAGTTTGCCGGAGAGTGCGGCGTTCAACAGCGCGCGCGTGTACTTGATGCTGATGCGTTTGCCCACGCCATACGCGCCGCCAACCCAGCCCGTGTTCACGAGCCAGCAGGTCGCGCCATAGCGTTCGATCTTGCGGCGCAAGAGATCGGCGTAGACAGCCGGGTGGTGCACCATAAAGGGCCCGCCGAAACACGCGCTGAAGGTGATTTCCGGTTCCTTGCCCAAGCCCACTTCGGTGCCCGCCAGTTTCGAGGTGTAGCCGGAAATGAATTGGTACATCGCTTGCGCTGGTGTCAGCCGCGCGATGGGCGGCATCACGCCGGACGCGTCGCACGTTAGCAGGATGACGTTCTTGGGATGCCCGCCGCGTTTTTCGGCAAGCGCGTTGTCAATGTATTCGAGCGGGTACGACGCGCGCGTGTTTTCGGTGATGGACTCGTCGTCGAGATCGATCAAGCGCGTAACCGGATCGTAGACGACGTTTTCGAGAATCGTGCCAAAGCGTTGCGTCGTCGCATAAATTTGCGGTTCGGCCGTCGGCGAGAGATTGATCACTTTGGCGTAACAACCGCCCTCAAAGTTGAACACGCCGTTATCGCTCCAGCCGTGCTCGTCGTCGCCGATCAGCCCGCGCGTTGGATCGGCGGAGAGCGTCGTCTTGCCGGTGCCGGACAAGCCGAAGAACAGCGCGGTGTCGCCGGCGTCGCCCTGGTTTGCGGAGCAGTGCATCGGCATCACGCCTTGCAAGGGCAAGAGATAATTCAGCACGGTGAAGATGGATTTTTTGATCTCGCCGGCATACGCGCTGTTGCCGATGAGGCACAAGTTTTGCGCGAAATTCAGCGCGATGAACGTGTTGGTCGCCGTCTGATCAACTTGCGGCACACCTTGGAAATTCGGCGCGGCGATCACGGTGAATTCGGGAATGTGGCGGCGGTACTCTTCGTTCGTTTTCGGCAGGATGAACATGTTGCGGACGAACAACGAGTGCCATGCCAGTTCGGTGACGATGCGGATCGGCATCCGGAATTCCGGGTCTGCGCCGACGTAGACATCTTGCACGAACACATCGCGTCCTTGGAAGAAACCTTGCAGGCGCCCGTACACTTCGTCGAATTTGGCGGCGGCGAGCGGGCGATTGTATTGTCCCCACCAAACATGCTCTTCCGAAGTCGGCTCGCGCACGATCACCTTGTCGTTGGCGGAACGCCCGGTGTGCTTGCCGGTTTTTGCGACGAGCGGACCCTGGCGCGTGATCCGGGCTTCGCCGCGAAACGCGATCTCTTCGTACAACGCTTCCGCCGGCAAATTCCAATACACTTGGCGCAAATTCGTCAGCCCGATGTTTTCGAGACCGTATTCGGATTTGAGCGCGGTGGCTTGCGCCTGCGCCGGCGTTTTAATGTCTAGCAAGTTGTTCATAGCCAGTCCCTCACCATCTTCTTGTCGCCAATGTAAATTTCATTGGGGGATTGCGGATCGAGCGCCCACTTGATGCGCGCGATGCCTTCGGTCACGTCCTTGATCGAGCCGGCGTAGGACAAACGCAAGTGCCCCTCCATTCCAAATTCCTTGCCCGGCACGGTGACGACGAACGCTTTTTTCAGCAAAAAGTTGGACAGGGCGACCGAGTCTTTTTGGTACGCGCGAAAATCCGGCAAGCAGTAGAACGTGCCTTCGGGTTTGACGCACTTGACGCCGGGGAATGATTTGAACTCTTGCATAATCACGTCGCGGTTGTTTTGGATCGCGAGCCGCAAATTTTCGACGATGCTTTGCAAGCCGGTGAGCGCGCCTTCCGCCGCGACTTGGAGGAACGGCGAGGTGCACGTTGTGATCTGGCTCTGCACGTTCGTCATCACCTGGGTCAGTTGGCGGTTCGCCACCGCCCAGCCGATGCGAAAACCGGTCATGCCGTACAATTTCGCCACGCCGTTGACGACGATGATCTTGGTGCTCTCCACATCCTTGGTTGTAAAGCGATAACCCGGCGTGGGGTGTTTGCCGTCAAAGACGAGTTTGTGGTAAATGTCGTCCATGATCACGTAGATGCCTCTGCGCTCGCACAGGTCAATCAACTGGGAGAGAAATTCGTCGGAAAAGATCACGCCCGACGGATTGTTCGGCGAATTGACGATGATCGCTTTGGTCGCCGAAGTGAGTTTGCGCTCGATGTCTTCAAAGCGCGGCTGAAACGTTCCGTCTTCGGGGGTGACGATCACCGGCACGCCGTAACACATCTTGACCATTTCCGGGTAACTGACCCAGAAGGGCGCAAGGATGAGCACTTCGTCTTGCGGGTTGAGGATTGCGTAGAGAATGTTGAAGATGGATTGTTTGGCGCCGGCGGAGACGATCACATTTTCCGGCGCGATCACCTTGTCGTAATTTTCCTCGGTGTAGCGAATGATCGCTTTCTTGAGCGAGGGGATGCCGTCGGTCGGCGAGTACTTGATTTCGCCGGTGTTGAGTTTTGCCGCCGCGCTGAGGAGCGCGGTCAGCGGGGCGCGGTTTTTCGGCTCGCCAATGCCGAGGTGGATCACCGCTTCGCCGCGCTCGCGCAGCAGGCGCGCTTCTTCGTTCAAGCGCAGGGTCGGCGATTCGGCGATGGAACGTGCCAATGTGCTTAAGGTCATAGCCAACTCCTAAGGTCAGACAGATTCTAGAGTTTACGGGTCTGCGTTTCCATTATACAACCGCCGCGCGCTTTTGCCAAAAAAAGACCTTGCAAGTTGGTGGACTTGCAAGGTCGCGCTCACTCCAACGCGATTTGAATTTCATCGCCGACAATTTGCACGGCGAGGGTTTGAATCGGAAACATGGCTGGCATTTGGGTTGCCGCGCCGGTTTTCACGTTGAACCGGCCCCCGTGACGCGGACATTCGATCTCCTCGCCGACGAGCGCGCCGTCGCCGAGCGGTCCGTCGTCGTGCGTGCATACGTCGTGCGTGGCAAAGAACGTGCCTTGCCAGTTGGCGATCAAAATGCTTTGCCCGTTGACCACGAACGTTTTCATTGTGCCGGGCGCAATGTCGCGCGTTTTGGCGACGGTGCTAAATGTGGTCATGACTCGTCCTCGTCCTCATCGGGATTTGCGCCGACGCCATAGACGCCGACCTTGATGACTTTGAGCGGCAGGAGCGCGCACTTGATCCGCGATGGTCCCAGCGGAATGCCAAGCATTTCCAAAACGAATTGCTTGTCGAGCGTTTTGATTTCGTCAAGCGTTTTGCCGATAATTTCGTCCGTCAGCATCGAGGCGGACGCCTGGCTGATGGCGCACCCCTTGCCGTTGAATTTCACATCTACGACAGTGTCGCCTTGCAGTTTCAGATCAATCCGAATCTTGTCGCCGCAGAGCGGGTTGGAATCCTCGACGGAAATATCCGCGCCGGGAATTTCACCGTGATTGTGCGGGTGTTGGTAGTGATCGAGAATCAGTTCGCGGTAAAGATCATCCATTAGTTACTCTCAAAAGATCGGGGATAGAGGTTTTCCACCTCGCGCAAAAAAGTTGCAAAATCAATCGGCGTGCAATTTCTCTAAACGTGCCTGCCGCGTGATCAGGGCTTCCCATTCCAAGTAATCGCTTTCGGCTTCGAAGGAATAATCTGCCGGCTTGTCCTCGCTGTCCCATCGCCGCTTGTACTCTGGAAAAGTCATCTGGTACTTGCTTTCGAAATGGCGTAAGCCGCGCGCAATGATTTCGAGCCGATGTTCCACGGCGTCTTTGAGCACGAGGCGCACGGCGACATCGGGGCGCGCCTCACCGGTTAGCTCAGTCAAAAGCCGCGCCGTTTCTTTTTGCCATACTGCCGCCATCTTTTTTTCTCCCCGATGATCTATTGCGTCTTGAAAATTTCGCGCACCTTTTTGAGCGTCGCGATCAAACGATCCACTTCGTCGGGCGTGTTGTAAATGTAGAACGAGGCGCGCGTCGTCGCCGCCAAACCATAATGCTCGTGCAACGGCATCGCGCAGTGATGCCCGGCGCGCACGCAAATGCCTTCGCGGTCAAAAATCTGCGCGATGTCGTGCGGGTGCGCTTCGGGAATTTCGAACGCGATCACGCCGCCGCGCGCATCCGGGTCGAGCGGACCCACGATCCGCACGCCATCCACTGCCGCGAATTTTTCCAACGCATAGGCGACGAGTTCGCGTTCGTGCGCGCGCACGTTCGCCATCCCCAGCCCGCTCAAGTAATCAATCGCCGCGCCCATCACGATCCCTTCTGCGACGGAAGGCGTGCCGGCTTCAAACTTCCAGGGCAGTTCGTTCCACTTGGAATGATCGCGATGCACTTCGCGGATCATGTCGCCGCCGCCGAGAAACGGCGGCATCGCTTCGAGGAGCGCGCGTTTGCCGTACAGCACGCCGATAAACGGGCCCAGCATCTTGTGTCCGCTGAACGCGAGAAAATCGCAATCGAGCGCTTGTACATCCACCGGCATGTGCGGCACGCTCTGCGCGCCATCCACGACGACGACCGCGCCGACGGCGTGCGCGCGGGCGATGATCGCGTCAATCGGCGTGATCGTGCCGGCGACGTTCGACATCATTGTGATCGCAACGAGTTTCGTGCGCGCGGTAATCACGCTGGCGATTTGCTCCGGCAACAGTTGTCCCTGCGCGTCCACCTCGATGAAATTCAGCGTCGCGCCTTTTTCCTGCGCGAGCATTTGCCAGGGCACAATGTTCGAGTGATGTTCGAGTAACGTCGAAACGATTTCGTCGCCGGCGCGAATGTTGGCGCGCCCCCACGTTTGCGCGACGAGGTTGAGCGCCTCGGTGGTGTTGCGCGTGTAGATCATTTCGCGGAACGATTTAGCGTTGATGAATTTTTGGATCTTTTTGCGCGCGCCTTCGTACTGCGCGGTTGCTTCCTCGGCGAGGGTGTAGACGCCGCGATGAATGTTTGCGTTGATCGTGCGATAGTACGTGTCGAACGCGCGAATCACCGTTTCGGGTTTTTGCGAAGTCGCCGCGCTATCGAGATAGACCAGCGGTTTGCCGTGCACGGTTTGTTGCAAAATTGGAAAATCTTCGCGGATCGCGGAGATGTTCAAGCCGGGTTGTGTCATCGTGTTTTTATCCGTTCGTCAAATTAGCGTTGCTCGAGCGACGGCTTCACCGGTCGCCGGAGCGTTTACCAACCCGCCAACAAGCCGGGGTCTTCCATGAAATTCGGATCCCACATATCCGGCAAGACATTGACGCCCACCGGTTTGCCGTACACATGCGAAGCGGTGTCTTTGATTTGCTGAATCAAGTAACCGCCGTACGGACAAAACGGTGTGGTCAACATCATTTTGATTTCGGGTTCGCCCGCGTCGAGATTGATCTCGCGGATCAAGCCGAGTTGTACCACGTCCAGCCCGATCTCCGGGTCTTTGACGGTGCGTAGGGCTTCCTTCACGATCCCGGCGGGGGTCGTCGGATCATATTCGGCGGCGGGTTTGTGACCCGCGAAACTGGGTTCGCTCATATATTTTTCCTCTCGGCAAAATTTCAGTTGTCATTCTACGCGGATTGGGCGCAATTGCAAACCCCCGTCCCTCACAAGGAAGGACGGGGGTTGAGCGGACACCGGAACGATTACGCCGTCTTGCCCGGCGATTTCCATTTGGCTTCGAAATCCGCCGCCGACAATTTGTAGTAATCCGCGTTCTTGCCCGCGAACGCTTTCCATTCGTCTTTCAGATCGGGTTCGGGGAAGATCGCACTAACCGGACATTCCGGCACACACGCGCCGCAATCAATGCAAGTGTCTGGGTCAATGTACAGTTGTTGCACTGCATCATAATTTTCATCCTTCTTGGGATGAATGCAGTCCACCGGGCAAACATTCACGCAAGCGGTGTCCTTGGTGTTGATGCAGGGTTCAGCAATTACGTACGCCATTGTAAAATCTCCTTTCGTGGAAGTGAAATGGGTTACTGTAGAGATTTTACCATATCTTGGCGCATTTGGTCAATTTTCTACGATTGTGGTTTGTCGTTCGCCAATCTATTTCTGGGCGTCCCCATCCACGCCGAGTTTCGTTTGAATCGCTTGCGTCAATTCATTCCGCACTGTTTCGAGCGGGATTTTTTGCATCAGCGTGTCGAAGAAACCTTCGACGATCAATTTTTCCGCGTCGCGGCGCGGAATTGCGCGCGCCATCAAATAAAAAATCTGTTCGGGATCGATGGGACCCACCGTCGCGCCGTGCGTGCACCGCACGTCGTTCGCCTCGATTTCGAGCTCCGGGATCGAATCGGCGTGCGCTTTGGGGCTGAGCAAAATGTTACGATTCGCTTGGTACGCGTCGGAGCGTTGCGCGTTCGGGTTCACGCGGATCAAGCCGCGAAACGCCGAGTACGCTTCGTCCTTGAGCGCGCCTTTGAACAGCAGGTCGCTCGCCGTGTTGCCGACGAGATGATTCTGGAACGTGTGTTGATCGAAATGCTGTTTGCCGTCGCCGAAGAAAAAGCCGAGCAGGTTGGCATTCGCTCCCGCGCCGAGGAATTTGCAATCGAGAAACGCTTTGGTCGTGTGACTGCCCAGTGTGCCGGTGAGCCAGGTCAGCGCGGTGTCTTGGTGCATCAGCGCGGTTTGTGTTGTGAAATGCCAGACATTCCGCGCGAAATCTTGCACATGCGAGTATTGCAAGTTCGCGCCCGGCTGTAAAATTAATTCGACCGCGCCATTCGAAAAACGTTGCGCTTCGCTTGACTGGGATGCGTAATTTTCGGTGAGCGTCGCCGCCGCGCCCTCTTCCAGGACGACGAGCGTGTGCGTGAACATCGCCAGGTTCGGCGCGTCAAAGTACGTGAGCGTCTGCAAGGGCAGATCGATCACGACGCCGCGCGGCACGTACAAAAATGTGCCACTGTTGAAAAATGCGCCATGCAATGCCGCGAATTTCAAATCGCCGATCGTGTCGCCGTACCCGCCGCCTTCGTGCCGACCGCTTTTACTGGTCGAGGGCTTGGTGGTGGCGTAGCGGTTTTCGGTGTACGTGACCGCCTGGGTCATGAAATATTTTTGGACGAGCGCGGGGTGCTCGCGGATGGCGGTGTCGAGATCGCAAAAGATCACGCCGCGCTGTTTCAGATCGTCCGCGAGTCGCGCGAACACGGTGGTTGCGTTAGATTGCGCGAGCACGCCGCCCGCCGCCGTGTCATTGGCGATCTGTTGGAATTTTTCGGGTAGCGCCGCGTCACCGGTTGGTGCGGGTGCGAGCGCGAGCGCGGCATCCAAGTTCAACGATTTGAGCGATGTGCGCCGCCACAATTCGTCGTTCGCGGCGGGCAGGGGTGTTTCCTCGTACAGATGCCATGCTTCCAGTCGGCGTGCGCGCATCCAAGCCGGTTCATTTTTACTGCGGGATAATGCTTCCAGGGCGTTTTTGTTCAAGCCCGTTTCAAGTTTCAAGGTGGCAATGTCGTTGACCACGTGCGTTCGTCCTCCCAAACATTTTGCGACTGACTAGCCGACGGAACCTTCCATTTGCAATTGGATCAGGCGGTTCATTTCGACGGCGAACTCCATCGGCAATTCTTTGACAATCGGCTCGATGAATCCACTGACGATCATCGTCGCGGCTTCGGCTTCGCTCAAGCCGCGCGACATCAAGTAAAAGAGTTGCTCTTCGCCGATTTTCGACACGCTCGCTTCGTGCCCGATCTCCACTTGATTGTCGCCGATTTCGATGTACGGATACGTGTCCGAGCGCGAAGTCTCGTCGAGCAACAGCGCGTCGCACCGCACGTTCGATTTGACGTTTTCGCACCCTGGGTAAACTTTGAGCAAGCCGCGATACGATGCGCGCCCGCCGTCTTTCGAAATGGATTTGCTGGTGACGAGCGAAGTCGTGTTGGGCGCGCCGTGCACCATTTTGCCGCCCGCGTCTTGGTGTTGCCCTTTGCCGGCGAACGCGACGGAAAGAATTTCGCCGTGCGCGCCGGGACCCATCATATAAACCGCCGGATACTTCATCGTCAGTTTCGATCCCAGATTGCAGTCCACCCATTCCATCGTCGCGGCTTCTTGCGCGACGGCGCGTTTGGTCACGAGATTGTACACATTCGACGACCAGTTCTGGATCGTGGTGTAGCGCACTCGCGCGTTCTTGTGCACCATAATCTCGACGACCGCGCTGTGGAGCGAATCGGTGGAGTAGGTAGGTGCTGTGCAACCTTCCACGTAGTGCACGTACGAGCCTTCGTCCGCGATGATCAGCGTGCGCTCGAACTGCCCCATGTTGCGCGCGTTGATGCGAAAGTACGCTTGCAAGGGCATATCCACGCGCACGCCTTTCGGCACGTAGATGAACGACCCGCCCGACCAGACCGCGCTGTTCAACGCGGCAAATTTATTGTCGGCGGAGGGAATGATCGTGCCGAAATATTTTTTCACCAGATTGGGGTATTCCGCCAACGCCTGATCCATGCCCAGGAAGATGACGCCTTGTTTGTGGAGGTGCTCTTGGATGTTGTGGTAGACGACTTCGGAATTGTGAACAATCAATCCTTCCGCCACGAAATTGTGCGGACCGTCCACCTCAATGTCAAAGACCGGTTCCGTGCCGACGGGTGTGATGGATTCGATTTTGGCAAAGCCGATGAACTCGTTGGTGTGTGTGCGAAAAGTTGTGTTGTGTGCGCTCGAATAGTCGTGGTGATATTTGCGCTTGCTCAACCGCGCGGTGCGTTGCGGCGAGCGACTACCGATCCGCTCGAATTGGCCGGCAAATTGCATCCGATAGCCAACCGTCGTGCGCGTTGCATCGAACGGATGCTTGGATTCAAAGCGGTGGATCGCCGAGGTGGGCAAGCCGCATAACGCGCTCAAATCTTTGACGCTTTGCAGCAAGCGTTCGTTCGCACTCGTCAAGACCACATCGTGGTTCTTGGCGGCGTCACGCACATAACCGTCTGCATCCACGTAGCCGCCAATGAAAGCCAGGATTTGCTCTTGCGGCAACGCGGCGACCCACGCAGGGATCTCTTTGGTGTGCGCGTTGCCAGCGAATCCATTGGTTTCCAAATACTGCGCGACAATCGTAGAATTGATCGTCATGCGTTGGGAATCGCCATTCACCGCCGGCAGATCAAAGAGCGCATTCGTCACGCGCGCGAGTTCTTCGCGCAATGGTTTGTCGGTTGCGGGAATCGCGAACTCGACGCGTGCTTTGGCGGCGCCGCTTTGGCGATGGATGAACCCGTCACCCAGATACAAACCGAGCCACCACATCAAATCAGTACAGGTTTGGGTCGGCAAGGAAACTGGGTTATAGCGCTCCGAAATGTCTAACGGGTACTCGACGGATTGGTTGCGCCCGAGCCCTTGAGTCTTGATCTGGGGTTGGCGTAATGCCGTCGCTTGGCCGGTTTCGGGCAATTGTTTTGCGACGGCAACCAAGTCGCCGGGTCTGAGATCGCGCAGGTACTTCCACTCGCGGCGATAACGGCCGCGCAACTTGCCCAATCCCCGCGCATGCGTCAGCACGAGAAATGGATGATTGGCAGTTGCCTTGATCGTGTGCGTGCCGACGCGGACTTGCAAGACCGCGCGTGCGCCTTTGGCGGCGGTTGCCTTGACAGGTGCGGCGATAATCCGATTGCTTTCTTCATCGAAGGAAAACACTGTGTCGCCGGCTTGGACCTCCTGAATCGGTACTAGTCCCCGCGTTGTGTATACGCGCGCATCGCCGCTCAAACATTCATACTGCGCGCCCACGCCCGCGAGAAATTTCTTTTCCGCTTCCGGGATGCCGAGCCGATCAAACGTATTCTTGATCTGATCCGGCACGTCGTCCCAGGATTGTTCGGCGCGGTCGGTCGCGCGCAGGAAATAGTAAATGTCATCAAAGTCAATGTCGTTGAGGTTGCCCCCCCACTGCGGCATCGGCTTTTGCAAAAAGAG
>CAIKBD010000003.1 GCA_903825565.1 uncultured Anaerolineales bacterium
CACCGAGCGCGCGCAACGCGTGAACGCATTGCTCGACTTGATTCGCCTGCGCGATTTCGCCGCGCGTCTGCCCAACGAATTATCTGTCGGGATGCAACAACAAGTCGCCATCGCACGCGCGCTGGCATATCGCCCGGCAATTTTGCTGATGGATGAACCGTTCGGCTCCCTCGACGAGTTGACACGCGAACGGCTCGGCAATGAGCTGCTCGAACTGTGGGCGCGCACACGCGTCACGATCGTGTTCGTCACGCACAGTGTCGGCGAAGCGGTACGCTTGGCAGATCGCGTCGTCGTGCTGACGCCGCGCCCCGGGCGCATTGCACGCGTGATGGACATTGATCTGCCACGCCCGCGCCCGGCAGACATCCGTGAGTTGCCGCACTATGGCGAACTGGCGCGTGCGGTGCGTTTGGCATTACGCGCGGGAGGCGCGAAATGAGCCGACCTTATGTTTCTTCCGCCGCCCCATTCGGGTGGCATCTCAAAACCCATTTCCCCAACTGGTTACGCGGGAACGTGCAATACATCCTCATTCCGTTCGCGCTCGCCCTATTTTTATTGGGCTGGGAAATGATCGTTGTGATCAATCAATACCCGATGTTCATCTTGCCTACGCCGCGCCAAGTGGCGGAGAGTTGGATCGCCAACTGGGAAAACGGCAATCTGCCGCGCCACCTTGTCTTGACCCTGGGCGAAATCGGGCTGGCGTTTGGCATCGCGCTGATTTTCGCGGCGAGCATTGGGTATCTCCTCGCCAAATCGCCCCTGCTCGAAAAAATCGTCTCGCCGTACATCGTCGCCTCGCAAGCCATTCCGCTGGTCGCGCTGGGCCCGCTGATCGTGATCTGGCTCCGCACCGGGCCCGTGCAAAATGCGTTGATCGCCGCGCTGATCACCTTTTTCCCAATGCTGATCAATACCATTGTCGGCGTGCGCAACGTGCGCGAGGAATATCGCGCGTTGTTGCGTTCGTACGCGGCGACGCCCTGGCAAGTGTTTCTCAAACTCGAAATCCCCGCCGCCCTGCCGGTCTTTTTCGGCGGCATCCGCGTGGGCATGACCCTCTCCGTGATCGGCGTCATCGTCGCCGAATTGATGTGGGCAGATCGCGGTTTGGGTTTTCTGATCAATTTCGCGCAAGGCATGCTCGACACACCGTTGCTGTTTGCGGCGGTCGGCACACTCTCGGTCATGGCGATCATGTTGTACGTGATCGCGGCGACACTTGAACGCATCATAATTCACTGGCGGAGGAAAGTGCGATGAAACGAAAATGGTTGCTCACCTTGTGCGGACTGGCGTTGTGGTTGGCGGCGTGCGCCACTGCGCCCACGCCTGTGCCCACCAAAGCGTCCTCAGTTACACCGACGGTAGCGCCCCCTGCCGCGCCGGTCGAGGTGACAGTCATCATGGGGTACATTCCGCACATTCAGTTTGCGCCCTGGTTTGTGGCGGAGAGAAAAGGGTACTTTGCAGCAGCCGGCGTCAAGGTCAATTACACCTGGGGGTTTGAAATTGACGGACTCAAGTTGTTGGGCGCGAACCAAGCCGATTTCGCCATGCTCGGCGGCGACCAAGTGATTCAGGCGCGCGCGCAAAACATTCCGCTCGTCTACGTGGCGAACTATTACAACGCATTCCCCATCACGATCTTTTCGCTCAAAGACAAAAAGATCGCCACCCCGCAAGACCTCGTCGGCAAAAAGATTGGCTTGCCCGCGTTTTACGGCGCGACGTACACGGGGTGGCGCGCGTTGTTGCACAGTTCAAACATCAAAGAGAGCGACGTGCAGGTGCAGGACATTGGCTTTGCCCAAGTCGCCGCTGTCACGATGGGCGTGGTAGACGCGGCGGCGGGCTACTCGAACAACGAGCCGGTCCAATTAAAGTTGCAAGGCAAAGAGATCAATGTGATCTCGGTTGGCGATTACACCCGGCTGGTTGGCATCGGTTTGGTCACGAACGAAAAAACCATCGCCGAGAAACCGCTCGTCATTCAGGGGCTAGTCACAGCGTTGATGCGCGGAGTGCAAGACACGGTGAACAATCCATCGGACGCCATCGCCGCGTCACTACCGCGTTTGCCTGAAGCCGGCGGCGCAAATCTCAAAGCGACGGAAGCCGTCTTGACCGCAACCATCGAACTGTGGAAGAGTCCGCACATCGGGTACGTAGACCCGGCGGCATGGGCGGCGTCGTACAAATTTATGAAAGATGCGGCGTTCATCAAAAACGACTTTGACGTATCGAAAGCGTACACCAACATGTTCGTGCCGTAACCGCGCACGGCAACCACCGTTGGAAAAACAAGACCTGGGAGACGCGTGCGCGTTTCCCAGGTCTTGTTTTTGCGCTCGACTTTTTGTTTACACCCACAGCCCGCCGTGCACATTAAGCACCGCGCCCGTCACATACCGCGCCTTGGGGGAAACGAGGAATGCGATCATCTCCGCAATATCTGTCGCGGTGCCCAACGATCCGAGCGGCACCAGCGTCGGCAATTCGCGGCGGTCCGCCTCGGTCGTCGCATACGTTTCGACGAAACCGGGATTGACCAGGTTGCACCGAATGCCGTAGCGCGCCTCGCTCCGCGCGACGGATTTCGTCAAGACGACCAAGCCGGTTTTCGCGGCGTTGTACGCCGTGGTGGTCGGCGCGCCGCGCGTCGTTTCGACGTTGAGCGATCCCAGGTTGACGATGTGGCCGCTCTTTTGCGCGCGCATCGTCGCCAGGGCGTACTTGGTGCAGTAAAACGCGGAAGACAAGTTGCCATCCAACGTACGCCGCCATTCGTCAATTTCGGTGTCGAAAACCGATTTGACGAGAAAGGGTCCCACGTTGTTGACCAACACATCCACGCGGCTAAACACCGTCAGCGTTTCATCGAGCAAACGTTTCGCGCCCTCCGGTGTCGCCACGTCGGCTTGCACCGTGAGCGAGCGCGGCGCGTGCGCCTGCACGAGCGCGAGCGTTTCCTGCGCCGCATCGGCGTCGCGCTGATAATTCACAATGATCGTAAAGCCATCCGCCGCGAGCCGTTGCGCGATGCCGCGCCCAATGCCTTTCGAACTTCCCGTGACGATTGCCACGCGTTCCTGCGTCATACCCATCTCCTCGTTTCAATAGCTGGCGTCGGCGGCGAGGCGCTCTTGCCG
>CAIKBD010000004.1 GCA_903825565.1 uncultured Anaerolineales bacterium
AACCGCAATCACGAGCACCGCCAACACCAGGCACAGAATCAGTTTGGAACGGTTCAACATAAATTCTCCTCCTCAGGAAAATAAAAGGCACGCACGATACGTGTCTTGCTGGGCGCTATATTACACCACAGCCCGAACGTTTGTCAATCGCCAAAGCAACCGCCTCAGCAATCGCGGGGTGGGCGGCAAAATTTTAGATCGGTGTCGTGCTTGACGACAAGTCTTGTCCAGCCCGCAAAACAAATTGGACGCGGACAATTCTTGTCCGCGCTCGTCCGCGTTCATCCGCGTCCAACCCAAAGCGGGAACGCGTTTGACCAATCGTGGAACCTATGCTATAACCTCGCCAACGCAGTGACGGAGACTAGTAACGTTTAGCGAGATTCCAGAGAGCCGTAGCGGGTGAAAAGCCGGCATCCACGCAAGCGCGAAGAACACTCCCGAGCGTTACGGTTCGCTCCCGTTATCGAGCCGTGAGGCGAAACGTCCGCGCGCGGCGCGGCGCATCGCAAAGAAAGGTGGCACCACGAGTCCCCCCTCGTCCTTTCCCTGGACGTTGGGGGAATTTTCTTGTTCACGGAGGTTTCGGTGTCACTCATTCGCACAACCCAGGTTCACGCGCATGTCGGCGCACGCGTCACGGTGCACGGCTGGTTGCACAACTGGCGGCAAGTCGGCAAACTCAATTTCGTGATCGTCCGCGACGGCTATGGCATCACCCAAGCCGTCACCGAAGACGCGGCGGCCGTCGCCGCGTTGCACGGCTTGCAACACGAAACGGTGATCGAACTCACTGGCACGGTCGTCGCCGAAGCGCAAGCGCCGGGCGGCGTCGAACTGCGCGATCTTGCCATCCGCGTCGTCACGCCGGTCACCGACGTGCTCCCGTTCCCGATCAACAAGGCGTTGCTCAAAGCAACGCTCGACGTATTTCTCGATCACGCCACCGTCGCGCTCCGCAACCCGCACCGCCGCAACCTCCTGCGCCTCTCCGCCGGCGTGCTCGCGGCGTTCCGCGAATTTCTCACCGGCGAAGGATTTACCGAAATTCAATCGCCCAAACTCGTCGCCTCGGCGACGGAAAGCGGCGCGAACGTTTTTGCGGTGGACTATTTCGGCACGCAAGCGTACCTCGCGCAATCGCCCCAGTTTTACAAACAGATCATGGTCGGCGTGTTCGAGCGCGTGTTTGAAGTGGGACCCGTTTTCCGCGCCGAGCCGCACGACACCACGCGCCACGTCAACGAGTACGTCAGTCTCGATGTGGAATTCGGTTTCATCGAAAATCATTTCACGGTGATGGCATTGCTCACGCGCCTGGTGCGCCACATTCTGGCGCGGCTGGCGGAGCGGCACGCGCTGGAATTGGAACTGCTCGGCGTGACTCTGCCGCTCGCGCCGGCAACATTTCCGCACATTCATTTCCGCGACGCGCAACAATGGATTTTCGAGACACACGGCGACGATTGCCGCAACGAACCCGACCTCGCCCCGCAACACGAACGCTGGCTGGGCGAGTGGGCGCGCGAAAAATTCAATTCCGATTTTCTCTTCGTCGTCGGCTATCCGATGTCCAAACGCCCGTTTTACACGCACCCCGATCCCGCCGATCCGAAATATTCGAACTCGTTCGATTTGCTTTTTCGCGGCACAGAACTCGTGACCGGCGGGCAACGCTTGCATCGCTATCCCGATTATCTCGCCGCACTCGCGCGCGCGAAATATCCGGTTGAGCCGTTCACGACCTATCTCGAAGCGATGAAATTTGGAATGCCGCCGCACGGCGGGTTCGCCATCGGCTCGGAACGCTTCGTCATGCAACTGTGCGGCTTACGCAATTTGCGCGAAGCCACCCTGTTCCCGCGCGACACGCACCGACTCACGCCATAATGATTGACGCAAAGCACGCAAAAAAATCCAGACTCGAGTTGTCTACTTCGAGTCTGGATTTTTTTCAATCCTCCATTCATTTCCACGTTCGCTCGTCCACGATCCCTTTTGCGTCTGCCGCAATTTCGCCCGGCGCGACAAACTCGATCCGATCCACACTCACGCGAATCACATCGCGCACCGCCGCGCCGAACTTTTCGGCAAGCGCGGCGCGATCTACGTCTTGGGTAACTTCGACTTGCAGCGTCAGCGCATCGCGCACATGGTCCGGGCGCGTAACGATGCCCTGCACGCGCCCCAGCGCCGGAAATTTCGCCGCCGCGCTTTTCAGTTGATTCGGGTGCACGAACATGCCGCGCACCTTGATCGCCTCGCCCACGCGCCCCACGAGCGCGAGGCGCGGCATCGGGTTGCCGCACGCGCACGGCGCGGCGAGGTACGTCGCCAGGTCGCCGGTGCCGAAACGGATCAGCGGGTACGTTTCGTTGAACGCGGTGACAACCACCTGCCCCACCTCGCCCGCCGCAACCGGTTTGCCGGTCGCCACATCGCAAACCTGCACGATCACGCCCTCTGCGAAATGCAAGCCCTGTTGCGCCGCGCAATCGTAAGCGAGAAAACCCAACTCTGCCGTCGCATACGCGTTCAACGTGCGCAACCCATACGCCTCCTCGAATTGCGCGCGCAACGACGGCGGGTACGGCTCGCCGGTAAACAGCGCGCGCCGCAACGCCAATTGCGCTGGGACGTTGCCGCCGAGTTCCTCCACTTTTTTGAGAATCGTCATCAAAAAACTGGGCGTGCCGGCATAGCCGGTAATTTTCAGATCGAGCAACAACCGCGCTTGCAACTCGGTGTTGCCCACGCCGCTCGGCACCACGCACGCGCCGAGGTGGCGCAGCGCCGCGTCGAGAATCCAGCCGCCGGGCGACAAGTGGTATGTCAGCGTGTTGAGCACGACCTCGCCGCGTTTGAATCCGGCGCGGCGAAACACCGCGCCGCCGACACGCGCGATATTTTTTTCCGCGCCGTGCGGTTCGTTTAGAGGCCCAGGCGATTGGAAGACGCGCCGCACGCGCCGCGCCGGGATCGCCAAAAATCCGCCGAACGGCGGCGCCGCGCGCTGGAGTTGCGCGAGTTGATCCTTCGTCGTGATCGGCACGCGTTCCAAATCGGCGATGCGTTTGATCGCGCGCGGCACAACGCCGGCATCGTCAAAAATTTTTCGGACGGCGGGTGCGTGGGCGTAGGCGTGCTTGATCAGCGCCGCCAATTGCTGATCGGGCGATATATTCCGGCGAGTTGGCATCACACCCTCCCTCGAAAATAGAACGCGGATAAAAGCAAATTATCCGCGCTCGTCTACGTCCCGCCAATTTTCAGTTGCTGTCGGAACGCTGGGACGCATTGAAAATTCTCTTGAAAATCTAGCGCGCCGAAAACAATCTGGGTTGATATTCGGCGGTCACTTCGCGCACGTCCACCACTTGGGCGTTGGCTTGTTCAAACGCGGCGATCACGTCTTCGCGTTTCACGTCCGCCAGTTTCATCGTGACCTGGCGGTGTTGCGCGTCGCCAGCCAAGAACGTGGCGAGACTGAGAATGTTGCCGCCGAGTTCGGCGACCTTTTGGCTAAGCAATGCCAGTTCGCCTTTTTGTTCCGGCACACGCAGAGTGACGCGCAACCCTTTGGCGCGCCCGCCCAACGCTTCCGCCATCACGCGAAAAATATCGGTCTCGGTGATAATACCGACCACGTCGCGCTCGCGCACCACCGGTAGCGAGCCAATTTTGTGATCCACCATGATCCGCGCCGCTTCTTCGAGCGGGCACTCCTCGCCCACGGCGATCACGCGTTTGGTCATCACATCCTTGACCTGAAGTTTGGAGAGCAAGTAATTCAACTCATAGATGCTCAACGTCGTCGCCGGCGAGGGCGACGCGTAGAGCAAATCTTTTTCGACGACGATCCCGACGAGTTGATTTTTCTTGTCCACCACCGGCAAGCGCCGAATTTTTCGTTCGCGCAACAAACGCAACGCCTCGTCGAATGGCGTATCGGGGTTGACGACGACGGGATTCGGCGTCATGCGTTCACGCACCAGCATACCGACCTCCTGAAAATATTTTCGATCTCGCTACTGTGGAGATCATCAAGCCATAACACTGCGGGGCGGAATGTCCCGCCCCGCCAAAAATTATTTGGGGAACTTGCCGTCGAACTGGACGATCTTGTTGCCTTTTTCGCTGTTAAATTCCGCCGTGCCTTGCGAGGCGCGCACTCCATAGCCGATGCCCGCCGCCGTGGGATTTGCCGGCGCGTTCCACCATTTGTAAATCACGTCATTCGTGTTCAGCTTCAACGCCTGCAAACGCGCGCCGCCGGTTACGGCGAGCACGCGCCCCGCCGCCGCTGTATCGTACACGACGGTCACGCGCACCTGGTTGGTCGCGCCGCCGGGGATCGCCATCGCGTCCGTCACAATCGGCGTGTTGAGTCCAAAGTATTCGTTCGGCGCGGCTTCAAAGTCGGTTGCGAACTGTAACTTGGTCAACGTCACCGCGTACGGGTTCGGGTTGTTCACGTCGAACACCCAGGCGAGCACGAGTGGGATGTTGAGCGCGAGCGGATTCGGCGCGGGCGTCGGCGTCGGCGGAATTGCCGGGTACGGAAAGTAACTGGCGACTTCGACGCGATTGAGCGCGACGGTCGGCGCTTTGAGTTCGGGCAACGGCGTGGGCGTCGCCGCGCACGCCATGCCGCTGATCGCAACGAGAATCAAAAGTGAAATGCTTAGAATCTGGCGCATTGTGTTCTCCTTCATCGAGTCCAAGAGCCGTCTCGTCGAATAGTCAATTGGGCTTGCCCACTTTCGCGTCGCTAACTCGATGACTATTCGACTAGCCAACTACGTGAGCCATCGTTTGCGACGCTTGTAGTGTTTTACGTCGCGGAACGATTTGCGCGTGCCCAGGTCGGTGAGACCGAGGTAAAACTCTTTAATGTCTTGATTATCGCGCAGTTGATCCGCGTTGCCATCCATCACCACGCGCCCGGTTTCGAGCACGTACGCGTAGCTAGCGACGGTGAGCGCGAGTTTCGCGTTTTGTTCGACGACGAGGATCGGTAACTGTTCGCGCTGGTTCAACTGCGTAATGATCGTAAAAATTTCTTTGATGAGCAAAGGCGCAAGCCCCATCGAAGGTTCGTCGAGCAAGAGCAATTTTGGCGACGCCATCAGCGCGCGCCCCATCACCATCATTTGCTGTTCGCCGCCGCTGCAAAAGCCGGCGAGCCGGTGGCGAATTTGGGTGAGGCGCGGAAAGTAATGGTACACGCGCTCCAAGCCCGGCTTGACGGTCGCGCCGCCGCGCAGATGCGCGCCGACGATGAGGTTTTGCTCGACGGTGAGATGCTCGAACACGCGTCGCCCTTCGATCACTTGAACGATGCCGGCGCGCGCGATCTCTTCGGCGTGTTTGCGATCAATGCGTTGCCCCATAAACTCGATACTGCCGTCGGTCACTGCGCCGTCTTCGTGTTTGAGCAAACCGGAGATCGCTTTGAGCGTCGTGCTTTTGCCCGCGCCGTTCGCGCCGAGCACCGCGACGATGCTTTGCGCCGGCACCTGGAGCGACACGCCCTTCAACACGAGAATGACCTCGTGGTACATCACTTCGATGTTATTCAGTTTGAGGATGCTGCCGTTGGTGTCCATTTCAAATTTCAGATTGATGATTTCAGATTTAGGGTTTCAGGTTCCAGCCGCCTAGTCTGAAATCTGAAATCTCCAATCTGCAATCAATAGCCGATCCACGCTTCCCATTTGTCTGTCCATTTCGCTTTCATGTCTACGGCTTTGAGCAGTTGCGCTTTGCCGCCTTTGAACTGGTACACGCGGATGACCGTGCCCGGGCGATGATCCTTCGCCGTGAACGTCAGCGGCGCGACGCCCAAACCAATGTCGAGGTCTTTGATCGTCTCCAGCGCTTCTTTCAAGCCGACGCCGGTCAGTTTGCCGGCTTTATCCGCGCGGAGCAGTCCTTCTTTCAACAGCATCACATTCGCCCAACCCTGCAACGTGCGCGCGAGCCGTTGCTCTTTCGGCACGCTGGGATTGAACTCTTGCGCGCACGCCAGCACCTTGTCCATCCCCGGCACACTCTCGCCGAAGAACGCCGCGACGCCGATGCCGATCACACCTTCCGCCGCATCGCCGGCAAGTTTCGGCAAGTTTTCGTCAAAGCCCCACACGTTGACAATGTTATCGGCGTTCAAGCCCAACGCCTTTTCGTCTTTGAGCGCGGTCGCCACCGACATCGTCGTGTTGCCATGCCAGATCAAGTCCGCCTTGAATTCCTTTGCCGCGAGTACCTGGCTCTTGGTGTCGAGCGCGGTCAACGCCACGTCTTGATCGGGTCCGATTTCAAAACCCAGGAGCGCGGCTTGCTCTTTGATCGCCTTGATCGGCGCGCTGGAGTACGGCGTGGAAGTGGAGTAGAACGCGACAAAGCGCGGCTTGCGCGCCGCTTTCTCGCTCGCGTACTTGGCATCCTTCGACCAGACTTCGTCGAACCACACCTGCATCGCGCCGCGCGCGCTCGTCGAGTAATCCGTGCCGGCGTAGAAATTGTACGGCGTCTTGCTGGCGTCGGACAGTTCGCCGGAATACGACGCGGAAATGTCGGGAATCTGATCCTTGTTCACCGTCGGCGAGAGCGCGGCGGTGTCGCCGGTGCCCCAGCCGAGCAACGCGATCACTTTGTCGAAATCGCGAAAGCGTTTGTAAATCGTGACGGCTTCGGGCACGCGATAGCCGTAATCGCTCTGGGCAAGTTTGATTTTCTTGCCGTTAATTCCGCCCTCTTTGTTGACGCACGCAATCGCGTCTTGAATACCCAGCGCGTAATCCTTGCCCACGTCCGACGTTGCGCCGGTGAGATCGTAGAGCGCGCCGATGCTGATCGTCGCACCGCCGGCGGGCGCACCGCCGCTTGCCGGTGTCCCTGCCGGCGCAGGCGCGCCGCCACCGCAAGCCGCGAGCGTTAATGCCAGGACGACTATGCCAATTGCGATCATTCTTTTACCGTTCATTTTTCTCTCCTCCCTTAAACGAAAAAACGAGTTGCGCTTGTTCAGCCGACAAAATTTCCCGCGCGCGGTCATCACCCCCTTCCGAAGATGCTTTAATACGAAAAGGGCCACAGGTGAAGATAGTTTTTGATTTGCCACCAGCGATACGCCAGCCCCTTGGGTTCGTACAAGAGAAACAAGACGATGGAAAGTCCAAAGACGGATTCTTTGAGAAATTGAAAGTTGGTCATCAATTGCGGAAAAACCGGTTGGAGCGGCGCGACGGCAAAGCGCAAAATTTCCGGCACGAGCGTCATAAACATTGCGCCAAAGACCGTGCCGTACAAACTGCCCACGCCGCCGATCAAGATCACGCCGACGACCCACAGCGACCACGACCAGGTGAAATGTTCGGGACTGACCGCGTAGATCGAGGTGATCCAAAACGAACCGGCGATGCCGCCCAACGCGCCGCCGACAAAATACGCCGCGAGTTTATAGCGCACGACGTTGACGCCCAGCACCTCGGCGGCAATGTCGTTGTCGCGGATCGCCAGCCACGCACGCCCCACGCGCGTCCGCAACAAGTTGCCGACGAACACCATGCACGCGATCACGAGCGCGATCATCAAATAGTACACCTTGATGTCGTTGTCAATCTCGATGGGCCCAAACGTGATCGTGCCCGGCGGAATCGAGAACGCTTGCCCGCGCCCGCCGATTTGCGCGACGTACTGCGTGATGATAAAGTCCACCGTGATGAACTGCGCCGCCATCGTCGTCATGATCAGGTAATACCCTTTAACGCGCACTGACGGCAAACCGAACAGCATACTCCACAAACCGGCGGTGAGCGCGGCGAGAATAATCGTGATCGGGTACGGGATGCCGAACATGAGCATACAGATCGCGCTGGTGTACCCGCCGACCGCGATGAACGCCGAGTGCCCTAGCGTCAACTGCCCGGCATAGCCGATCAACAACTGCACGCCCATTGCGGACAAGATCGTATAGCCGATCAGGTTTGCCACCGAAACGACGTACAAGCCAATGTCGGGAAACAACACCGGCATCCAAAGCGGAATGAACACCAACAGGATAAAGAGCAAACCGATCATGCGGAGCCAAACAAAACGCGTTTGCCACCACGCCTGGTCTTGCTGATACGTTTGATGATACGTGCCACTCGGCAATCGCATTGTCGCCATTCGTCACACCCTCTCAATCCGAATCCAACCCCACAACCCATACGGCTTGACCAACAGCATGATCGTCATCACGACGTACGGAAAAATATCCTTGACGCCGCCGGGAAACACCTTGAACCCGGCAATCGTCAGCGGGTCGAGGTAGCCGCCCGCGAGATTTTGCAACACGCCGATGATGATCCCGCCGACAATCGCGCCCGGCACCGAGTTCAGTCCGCCGATCACCACCGCCGGCAACACGAGCAAACCCAGGTAGCCAATCGAAATGTTGATGCCGTTGATGTTGCCGAGCAATGTCCCGCCGACGCCCGCCGCCATAAACGCAATCGCCCACGCCGCGGCGTAGACGAATTTCGCCGAAACACCGAGCGACAACGCCGCCATTTCGTCGTCCGCCGTCGCTTGAATCGCCAAGCCCCAACGTGTGCGCTGGAAAAAGATCACGAACACGGCGAGCAACACGAGCGCGGCGATAAAACTCCAAATGTACACCTGCCCGATCACGACGTTGCCCAACCGCACCGGCTCGCTCGGAAACACGGGCGGCGTGAACACGAGCGTGTCGGTGTTGAAGAACAAAAAAATCAAGCCGCGAAAAAAGAACGACAAGCCGACCGTCACCATGATCACCGTCAGTGTCGGCTCGCCGATCAGCGGGCGCAGAAAGATGCGCTCGGTCAGCAAGCCCAGAATGACGCCGATGATCAGCGTGAACACGACGGCGAGCGGAAACGGAATCTTCCACATATAAAACGTGTACGACACATACGCGCCGATCAGCGTCAATTCGCCCATCGCCAGGTTCAGCACGCCGGACGATTTATAGATCAGCGTCCAACCCAGCGCGACGAGCGCATAGATACTGCCGACCATAAACCCGGTGATGATCAGTTGCAAAAAAATGTCCATCGCAATCCTTGTGGAGATCAGCGACCAGAGATTGAGCGGAGCATTTTTCCAGTCTCCAGTCCCTGATCTCTATTCTTTCACATCCACGATCTTTAAATCGGTCTTGACGCGTTGCGTGCGCCCATCCTCGTACTTGATCTGCGTGTCCATGTGCACGACATCCGCCGCGCCGTACAAACCGGTCACAATGTCCTGGTAGCGTTCTTCGAGAAAACCGCGCCGCAATTTTTTCGTGCGCGTCAACTCGTTGTCGTCCGCGTCCAACTCTTTGAATAAATTGGCAAACCGCTTGATCCGCGCCGAAACCGGCAGCGTCTTGTTCACCTGCGCGATGGATTGCTTGACGAGTTCGAGCACGCGCGGCTCTTGCGACAATTCCTGGTAACTCGTGTACGCGATGCCCTTGCTTTCCGCCCACCGCCCGGTCACGTTGTAATCAATGCAGATCACTGCCGTCACCTGCGGGCGTTGATGCCCAATGATCCACGCGTCCTTGATGTATGGGCTGAACTTGACGCGGCTCTCGGCGAACACCGGCGAAAATTTCTTGCCGTCGCTCAGCACCATAATATCCTGGGTGCGGTCGAAAAAAACGAGATGCCCGTCATCATCGAGAAAACCATTGTCGCCCGAGTGCAACCAACCGTCGCGCAAGGTCTTGGCAGTCGCTTCGGGATTTTTGTAATAGCCCAGAAACACGGACGAACTGCGCGACAAGATTTCGCCGTCAGCCGCAATTTTCACGTCCGTCCCTGGGAGCGGCTTGCCGACCGTATCGAGTTTGATGTCGTCGCTCCGGTGCAAAACCGAAATGCCGGCAATCTCCGTCTGCCCGTAAATCTGCTTGATGTTGACGCCAATCGCGTGAAAAAAGCGAAAGTGATCGGGCCCAATTGCCGAGCCGCCGGTGTACGCGTTGCGAATCCGCGCCAAGCCGAGGTGATCGCGCAGTGGACGATGCACGAGCATGTCCGCCAGCGCACCCTGAATTTTCAGCGGCACGCTCGCCGGCTTTTTGGCGAACTTGGCATCGGCGAGCGCATAGCCGACGCGCAAGCCCCACTCGTACATTTTGCGCTTGGTCCACGACGAATCGGCATACTTGACTTGCAAGCCGCGCACCATTTGCTCGTACAGCCGCGCGGACGAAAACATCACTTGCGGCGCAATCTCGCGCAAATTTTCGAGCGCGGTTTCCGGCTCTTCGGGAAAATTCAGCGTCAAGCCGGCTTGGATGCCGCACGAGATGGACATCATTTGCTCGCCGATCCACGCGAACGGGAGGAACGACACAAAGTCGTCTTGCTCGAACGACGGGTCCACGCGCATCAAGTTTTGCCCCATCGTGAGCATGTTCAAGTGCGTGAGGAGCGCGCCCTTCGGCGCGGAGGTGGTGCCGGAAGTGTAGAACAAGAGCGCGACATCTTCGCCGTTGCCTTGCTTGACCAATTCATCGAAGCGATGTGGATCGTTGCGATCCAACTGCCGCCCCAGTTCCATCACCTTGTCGAGACTGATCAGCAAGGGATCGGCGTAATGGCGCAAGCCCTTGGGATCATCCCAGATGACGTGCTTGAGTTTGGGGCACTTGGTTTTGATCGCGAGCGCCTTGTCCACTTCCTCTTGTCCCTCGCCGATCAAAAATTTCGCGTCCGCGTGATCCACGATGTACTGCACTTCTTCGATCAATGCTTCCTGGTAAATCCACACAGCGACGCCGCCGGCGCACAACGCCGCCATTTCCGCCCACAAGCCCTCGGGGCGGTTGTCGCCGATGAGCGCAACCTTGTCGTCGCGTTGCATCCCCAGCGCGACCAAGCCGAGCGTGATCGCCTTGACGCGCTCGGCGTATTCCGTCCAGGTAATGGGCCGCCAAATGCCGAATTCTTTTTCGCGCATGGCGACTTTGTGATCGCCGTACTTGTGCGCGGTTTGCGCGAACACTTTGGGGATCGTGAGATCGGGGGTGATGTTGATTTCGCTGGCGCGCGTTTGCGCTCTATCGCCGCGTGACATACAAATCCTCTTTCTCGCCCAGGTACGCGTGATGCACGCGTTCGTCGCGCTGGATTTCGTCGGGCTTGCCGTCCGCGATCTTTTCGCCGAAATTCAGCACGGCGACTTGATGCGAAATGTCCATCACCACGCCCATATCGTGTTCGACCAAGATGCACGTCACGCGCCACTTGGGGTCTTCGTTCACATCGAGAATAAACCGCGCCATGTCTTCGACTTCTTCGAGGGTCAAGCCCGCCATCGGCTCGTCGAGGATGAGCAAGCGCGGTTGCAACGCAAGCGCGCGCGCCAGTTCGACGCGTTTCTGCAAGCCATACGGCAACATGCCGACGACTTGGTTGCGGATGTGCGTGATTTCGAGGAGGTCAATAATTTCGCGCTCGATAAATTCGCGGTTGGCGATCTCTTCGCGTTCGGCGCGTCCAAAGTACAGCCCGCCGCTCCACAAGTTCGCGTGCAAATGCAAATGCCGTCCCAGGCGAATATTGTCGAGGACGGTCATACCGCGAAAGAGTTCGATTTTTTGGAACGTGCGGGAAAAGCCGAGACGCGCGCGTTGATACGGGCGGAGAGAGGTAATGTCCTTGCCTTCAAAGAGGATTTTGCCGCGTTGCGGTTTGTACAAGCCGCTGATGCAGTTGAGCATCACGGTTTTGCCCGCGCCATTGGGCCCGATGATCGAAAAGATTTCGCCCTGGCGCACGCGCAAGTGGATGCCTTTGAGCGCGCCGACACCGCCGAACGCCATGTAGACGTTCTGAACCTGTAACTGGACCCCATCGTCATGATCAGGCATTTTCCCCCTCGCGAGGAAGTGTGATTTATCCGTGCCAATCGGTCATGGATTGGCGAAAATCGCGGCGAGTTTACGGGCATTGTAAGGGAAAAACCCTTGCAGGGTCAAGATACCGGCGTATCATCTTTGGGTGCGATTGGCACAGGGTTTGCGAGAGAGAACGCGCCCGCCCCGCGCACTTGCCATATCCCCGCAAATCGGTAGAATAAGCGCATCCTGATTTTCGGAGTTTGAATGGCTGTCCGTTGCTTGTTCGCCCTCGTGCTGATCGCGCTTGCCGCGTGCAGTGCGCCCGCCACACCGCCGCCCGACCTCCCAGCGCCAACCGCCGCGATCACGAAAATCGCCGTCGTCGTCACCCCCGCGCCCGTGTTCACGCCCACGCCATTTTCGATCATCGTCTACGACCGGTACACCGTTCGCAGTGGCGACACACTCGGCGCGATCTCGGCGCGCTACGATCTCACGCTCGAAGAACTGATGAAACTGAACGGCATCACCAACCCGAACGCAATCCAGATCGGGCAACAACTGAAAATTCCGGCGCAAGTCACCCGCGCCGCACCCGCCGATAAAATTTTGCCGGACAGCGAAATCGTCTACAGCCCGGCGTATGCCACGTTCGATGTGTCCGCGTTTGCGAACCAAGCCGGCGGCTACCTCGCCACGTACCGCGAAAAGGTCGAAGGCGAAACGCTGACCGGCGCGCAGATCGTTCAACTCGTCGCCGAACGCTACAGCGTGGGTCCGCGCGCCCTGCTCGCGCTCCTCGAATACGAAACCGGCTGGGTCACGCAAACCGCGCTCACGCCCGATCAGGTCACGTACGCGATGGGCTTGCGCGACGCGGCGCGCCAAACATTTTTCTACCAAGTGAGTTGGGCGGCAAATCGTTTGAACGAGGGTTATTACGGCAAATTGTCCGGGCGGCTCGCCGCGTTCCGCTTCAAGGATCGCACGCGCGCGCGCGTCGCGCCGAATGCCAACCCAGGTACCGTCGCGATCCAAAATTTTTTGGCGCAGTTGAATACCTGGGACGCGTGGCAAACCCAAATCGGCAACGACGGTTTTCTGGCGACGTACCGCAAACTGTTCGGCGATCCCAGCCAGTCCGCCATCGAGCCGCTCATCCCCGCCGACCTCAAACAGCCGATGCTGCGCCTGCCCTGGAACAATGGCGAAATGTGGTACTATACCGGCGGACCACACGGCGGTTGGAACGACGGGTCGGGCTGGGCGGCGATTGATTTCTCGCCGAAGGATGTGCTGGGCAGTTGCCTCGCCTCGCGCCTGTGGACGACTGCCGCCGCATCGGGCAAAGTCATTCGCGCGGAACATGGGCGCGTCGTCGTTTCACTCGGCAACAATGATTTTCCGGGAACCGGCTGGGCGCTGATGTACTTGCACATCGCCACCAAAGATCGCGCCACACCCGGCGCGCTCGTCAACGTCGGCGACCGCATCGGGCATCCATCGTGCGAGGGCGGCACGTCCGAATCGAGTCACGTCCATTTCGCGCGGCTGTACAACGGGCAATGGATCGAGCCGAACCTCGCGCCGTTTGTCTTATCGGGCTGGCAAGTGACGCAAGTGGATCAAGAGTACGAGGGCAAACTCACGCGTAGCAACGAAGCGCGCGAAGCGTGCAACTGCCGCGAAGATCCTAAGAACGGCATCGTGGCGGACGCCGGAAAATAAAAGCGGGACAAACTTGTCCCACATCTTTGCAGGAGGCACAATGGATCACAAAATGGTTACGACGGCATTCGGGTTCGATGGTTATCGCGTCACCCAGTATTTGGGCGTTGTGCGCGGCATCACCGTGCGCTCGCGCAGTGTGCTCGGCAACATGGTCGGCGGCATCCAAGCCGTGTTCGGCGGCAACATTACGATCTATACCGAGTTGTGCGAACACGCACGCGCCGAAGCATTCGAGTTGATGATCAAACACGCCGAGCAGATCGGCGCAAACGCGATCATCGCCATGCACTATGACGCGAATGAAGTGATGGAAGGCATCACCGAAGTCCTCGCGTATGGCACCGCCGTCGTTTTGGAAAAAACGTAATGCACGCACTGCCCCCGATCCTTCTCACCTCCGAACCTGGGTCGTTCGCGCGCCGCACGTTCGAGGTGCGCGTGCCGCGCATTTTGGACGACGTGCTCGCGACGAATGATTTTTCGCCGGCAATCGTCGCCGCATTGCGCGCCCTGCGCGAGGAAATCGTCGGCGGCACGCTGCAACTGTTGCGCGAGCCAACCGCCGACGCGGAATTGTGGAACGCGCAAGCCCACGCGCACGCCGGCAAAACCTGGCTCGATCTCCCCTGGTTTTGGGCGGAAGCATTTCTCTATCGCCGCATTCTGGAAGCGACGCAATACTTTGCGAACGGACGCGATCCGTATGCGCCGCAAAAACACGCCGAGCTTGAAGCGGATCGCGCGCCACGCGCCGTCGGCGCACTCCTCGCCCAAACACCGGGCAACCGCGCGCAAGCGTTCCCCATTTTTCTGCACGCCAGTCTGTGGGGCAATCGCGTGGATTTGAGTATGCACGGATTCATCGCGCTGGATGCACGCCACGACGCCAGCAATTTGCTCGCGGACGACACCGCACGCGTGTGGGCGCACGCGCAAGCACACCGCGGCGCGATCACGATCTTGTGCGACAACGCGGGCACCGAGTTGGGTTTCGATCTCGCGCTCGCCGATTTTCTTTTGCGCGCCGATCTCGCCGCGCGCGTCACGCTTCAACTCAAGCCGCAACCCACGTTCGTCTCCGATGCGCTGATCGCGGATGTGCGTGCCACGCTGACGACGTTCGCGCAAGCGGCGGAACCGGCTCTACGCGATCTCGCCACGCGGTTGGCGCACGCCGAAACGGAACGCCGCTTCATTCTGCGCGATCACCCGTTTTGGGTCAGCGGCTCGTTCTTCCACGATCTGCCCGGCGACTTGCGCGCCGCGCTCGCCGAAAATATTTTGGTGATCGCAAAAGGCGACGCGAATTATCGCCGGTTGATCGGCGACTGTCACTGGGAACCGGCAACGCCGTTCGCCGCGGCTGTCGCGCATTTCCCCGCGCCGGTCGTCGCGCTCCGCACGACAAAATCGCAAGTGATCGTCGGCTTGCAACCGGGCGAAGCGGAACGCTTGCGCGCACAAGACCCCGCCTGGCTCACCAGCGGTCAGCGCGGCGTGATCCAATTTCACGCGTCCGCGAACTCAACCACCGCGTAAACAGGAAAACCAAGACCCTCCGGGTTTTTGAAAACCCGGAGGGTCTTGCAAGTGCGCCCCTGCCACTTTGAATCGATCTGCTAGCCCGCTTGCGGATCGCGCAACAAGCCGCGCAAAATAAACCAGGTCGCCGCGCCGCCCAACGCCGCGACGAAAAACATCGCCGGATAACCGGCAGAATCCGCGAGCGAGCCGCCCAGGATCGGCGCAAGGATCGCGCCGGGTGCGACCAGCGTGTTCGCCAAACCGATGTAGGTCGGCCGCTCCGCCGGGTCGCGCGCAAAGTCCACCGTCATCGCCAGCGTGATCGTCCACACGGCAACATTAGCAATTCCACTCAAAACGAAAACGAGATAGAACCATTCCGCGCTGGGCGCGCGCCATGCCAGCAACGCGCCCAACGTCGCCGCGACCGCGCCGATTTCCAACACGCGGCGATGACTAAGGTGATCGCCTAGCCAGCCCATCACCGGGTTGGCGATGATCTGCGTCCCCATATACACGCCGGTTAAAAGCCCCGCGCTCAACGCGCTCGCGCCCAAATGCTTGACCGCGTAAACGGTGTAAAACCCGAACGCCATCGCCGCAACTTGGAAGGCGAGCCGCGATAGCAAAAACCAGATAAAATTTCGATCCCGTTTGAGAATCGCGGTCACGTTGTGCGCCAACGCGCCTTGCGACGTTGCCGCCGGCGGCGGCGCACTCGCCGGCTCGCGCGTCCACGCGAGAAAACCGAACGACACGATCATCGCCAGAACATTCAAACCAAAGCAGATCGCAAAGTTGAGCGGAAACGGAAATCGTTCGAGCAACAGTCCGGCGAGCACCGCGCTGACGCTGGCAAACAGACTCGACGTGGCGGCTTGCGTGCCGTAGAACGTGCCGCGCCGCTCGGCAGGGATCAGCTTGGCGACCATACTTTGCCACGCCGTTGCCGCAAACCCGCCGCCGAGACCTTGCATCACGAGCAAGCCAAACGTCAGCCCCAACGCCAGTTCACGCGGCAAGTGTGCCAGCATCAGCGCGATGATCGCCAAGGCGAAAAATGGGATGCGCTCGAGCGTCGTCATCGCCAGCACCATCGGCAAAAAACGGCGCAACCGCGCCACGCGATTCGCCGTGAGCAACTGCGGCAACATCCAGCCCACGTTGTGCACCGCCGGCACCAAGCCGATCAGGATCGCGGAATCGGTGAGTTGACTAACGAACAAGGGGAGAACTGTGACGAACGAAGCGAACCCCATCGCCAAGCCGAAAAAGCCGCCATCAAGTACGTTGACAACAAAGTTGTGGCGCAGGGTCAGGCGGATGTCGCGTTCCATAAACAAAACCTCGCAAACAGAATGTGCCGATTATAACACCAAAACCGACGCATTGACTTTTCGTTCAGTTTTGTTATACTAGCCATGTTCGTGTTTACCGTGAGCAATGTTCGATGCGCTTCGCCGTTGGGGAGGGCGAAATGTTTCGGACCCGCACACTTGCCGCTTGCGCGAACCCAATGCCGATTAACCGAGCGCTTTTCGTTCGACGTGTTTGCACGTCGGCGAACGGCGCTTTTTTGTTTCCACCTCCGAGGATGCTATGAGCGCCAATCCCGAATGGCTCTACGATGTGTACATCAGTCACAGCGACGCAGACGCGGATCGAACCTGGGTCGAAGAGTGGCTCTTGCCACGGCTGGAACGCGCCGGCTTGCGCGTCGCCGTCGGCTTTCGCGATCTAAAAATCGGCGAGCCAATTGCCGTAGGCATCCCACGCCTCATTCGCGCCAGCCGGCGCACGCTGGTCGTCCTGACACCGAGCGCGGTGGCTAGTCAGTGGAACGAGTTTGAAACATTGCTCGTCAGCACGCTCGATCCCAGCGCGCAGAAACGACAACTGCTCCCGCTCCAACTCGAACCGTGCGAATTGCCGGCGCGCATTGCCGCGCTCAAATTGCACTGCGCGGATTTTCGGCGAGAGCAGAAACGCACCGCCGCGTACCACGCGCTGGAAAACGACATTCGGGACGCGCTTGACATTCCGCTGCCGCCGAGCGTGGGCAAAACGTTTGACCGCGATGCGTGGCGCGTGTGGTTGCAACGGTATCGGCGCGAGACTCGCCGCATCGCGTTTGCGCTGTGCGTCGTCGGACTTGCGCTGTGGATGGGACTCGAACTGCCGCCGTTCAGTCAGCGCGCGGGCTGGCAACCAATCGCAACGTTCGACACGAAGGAAGCGTTGCACCTCGCGCGCCTGGAAAACACCTTGTTGATCAGCACCGAAGCGCGCACCGAAAAATGTGCGTCGGGCGATCCGGGTTTGTGGCGCAGTAGTGATCGCGGCAAGACCTGGGCTCCTGTTTTGCGCGCGCTGTTGATCGAGGAATCCGAAAAAACGGATCGCTGTATTTACGCCGCGATCTCGGCGTTCGCCCTGTCCGCTTCGTCCAACGTTCTTTACGCGGCAACCACCGCCGGCAATTTTACCAACACCGTCGGCGTGCTACGCCTGAGCCAGCAAGGTACGCAGTGGGAGCGGCTGGGTTTGCCCACGCTCGCCGGCAAAAACTTGAGCCACATCGTCGTCCTGGAGCGTAACACGCCGGCGCATCTTCTCGTGGCGACCGGCGATTCGTCGCCGCCCGCCGAGCATTTGTTTTATCGCTCGCGCGATGACGGCGCGACCTGGGAACCGCTCAGCAAAACGCAAACGTGCGCGCCGCCGCGCCAAGCGGACTTGTACGCCGTGCGCCCGATCAAAGCAATGATCGCTGTCAATCGCACGGTATATGTCGGCACGCGCGAAGGGTTGTACGCCAGCGACGACGAGGGCGAGTGTTGGGAGCGTGTGAGCGGCGAAGCGACTCAATTTTCGTACAACGCGTTGGCGGCGATACCTGGCACGCCAAACCAAATTCTGGCGTTCGCGGACGATCAAAATCAGGCGTCGGACCGCGACGGCTGTCGGGCGACGCGTTTCGTGTGGGAATTGGATCGCGCGCGCGGACGCGTCACCCAACCCTTGCTGTGCACCGCGTTGCCGATCAGCGCGTTATACGTGGACGCGGCTTCGCAAACGTGGTATGCGTTGAATCACGGCAAAGGCAATATGTTTCGCGGCACGTTCGAATCGCCGGGCGTTGAACTGCCTAACATTACCCAGTGCATCCTTGATTTTTGCCTGGCGGATTTGACTTCGGATTTCACGGCGGGTCCCCCGCTCGTGCTGGTTCGCGGCGCGCTATGGGGCACGCGCATTTATCGGTATGACGTTGGCAAGTGGTACAACACACTCGGTTTCGCCAACTGGGATTTTTGTGATCCCAAAAAGAAAGGATGCCAATGAGCCAGCCGATTCGCCTCACACCGTTCGTCGCACCCAAACCCAAAGCGCGTTCCGAATTTGCGCGCGAAGAAATGCCCGCGCCGTTCGATCCAGATCAACCCAAGCCACGTCCGCCCGCGTTTGATCTGCAACGCTTTGAGCGCGAGGGCGCACAAGTGCGCGCGTTCAGTTTCGAGCAACACTTGGTCACACCGTACCGCATCCGGCTCACGCCCGAAACGGTGCAAAAGGCAAACATCGCACTGCGCCAGTACAAGGCAAAATATCCGGCGTCGCCGGAATTTCCCTGGCGGATGGCGCGTTCGCCGATCACACGGTTGCCGGCGTACCTGCGCGGCAACCTGCCCAACGGTTCGCCCCTCGACGCGCGCGCGCAGAAATATTTCCAGTCCGAATACCTCGCACCCGCACTTTTCGGCAAATCGTTTGATCTGAAAGATTTTACGCCCGAGCCGCAGGTGATCACGCTGGCGTATTCGCACGTGCGCTACCGGCAAGCGCTCCACAATTTGCCGGTACTGGGCGGCGCGGTAACGGTGCACCTCGATGACACCGGCCCGCACATCTCTTGCACCAGCTCCTTCCTGCCGATTTCGCCGGCACAAGCGGAGATACTCGCGCCGGACGCCAACACCCTCTCACCCGAAATGGCGATTCAAGTGGCGCGAAAAGTGATCCAGCACTATCTCAATCCCAGGACAGCAGCACGTCCCGATCTCACCGCGCTGGGTCGCGCGCGCCGGCGTTCGCTTGAAACGCCGCGCCTCGCGGCAAACGTTTTCGCCAGAGCCGATCAATCCGGCTGGCATGCGGTCATCCACGAAACGATGCCGGGCAAATTGTTGCTGATCATGCCGTTCGCCGGCGATTATCACCTAGCGTACCAAGTGCGCCTCACGGCGGACGACGAAGACAAAATCTGGAATGTGTTTGTGGACGCGCAAACCGGCGAGGCGCTTGGGCGACCGCTCGCGCTCGCGTATTTTGCGTTTCACTATCCCAGCTCGGCGAGTCTTTTGGCGAACGAACCGCCCACCCACATCGCGTTGCAGAATGATCCGTGCCAGGATTTTCTCGTCGTCGCAGAAAACACACCCACATCCTGGTGGCAGTCCGAGGCGCGCGACGGGGAGGCGTTCCTGCGCGCCAACATTGCGATCCACGCTGGAGACATGTACGCGCATTTTGTAAAGCTTTGCAAGCCAGCCAACGCGTTGGCAGACGCGGTCGCGCGCAAGCACAAACTGATCTTGGAACTCGAGACGGACAAGACGCGACGCCCGCAATTCAATCCGTGGGCAGGCACGCTGACTTTCGCGCAAGCGCTTCAAGGCGCGCCGCTCGATCCCGACGCGCCAGTGCCCGATCCCGGCGCAACGAGTCCACCGATTCACGCGCCGGCAATTGACCCCGAAGTGATCTATCACGAAGTCGCGCACGGCTTGATGTGGTTGCTCAACGCCGATCCGTTCCAAAATGTTTTGCGCGACGCGCCGTACATGTGCGCGCTCACCGAAGGGTACGCGCTGTACTATGCGCGCTCGCTGGGCGCAAGCGCGACCCAGGAACCCGACACCGCGCCGACACTGTGGGCGCGCGCCGCGTACCGCGCGGACGATTGGAAAGCGAAATGGGCGTTCGGGCGCGACGAGACATCAGCGGATTTGCTGATCACTCACCCAAACGTGTACGCCGCGCTCGCGGAGGGACTCCCCGTTTACGACCTGGGCATGGTGTGGGCACGCGCGCTGTGGGATTTGCGGCGCATCGTCGGCGCAGAGATCGCGGATCGGCTTGCGCTCAACGCGTTCCTGCACGCGCAGGGCTGGGTCACAAATTTCGAATCAACCGCCGAAGGGTTGCTCGAAGCCAGTCAGCGCGCGTCCGGCGGCGACCGCATTTTCTGGAACAATGTGCTGTTGCCCTTGCTCGCCAATCGCAACATCATCGCGCAACGCGGCGTGCAAACGCTCGCGGCGGCGCAACACACACTCCTTGTCGGTACGGATGCTGGCATCACGTTCTCGACTAACGACGGCGGCTCCTGGTGCCGAGAAAATCCCGCCAGCGCCTTGTCCGAAGTGATCGCGCTGGCGCACGCACCCACGCCGCAAGGCGAAACGTGGTTTGCCGCGACCGAGACCGGCATCTATCGCCGCGACGCGACTGACCCGAATTGGAAACCTTACACCGGTTGGACATTTCCGGGCAGACCGCTGGCAATATTATTTCACGCCGACTTTTTGTTCGTCAGCGCCGGGCAAAGCGTGTGGCTGATCCACAAAAACGCGCCGTTGGATGGCGCGTGGCAAAAGAAATATTCTGCCGACGACGATCTCGCGCTCGACCTCGCGGCAACGGGAAACGATTTGTTCGATGTGATGATCGCGCGTTCGCGTTCGCTCGTCCATCTGAGAAAAACCAACACGCCGCTGTCACCGCCTGCCATCGCGAACGAGGGTGTGATCTTGACACTGGCGACGAGCGGCGCGCGGGTTTTCATCGGCACGGACAACCGGGGTGTTTGCGAGTGCTTGAAATATGCCAATCCCGCGCACGTAGATTGGAAATCTTTGGGGCTGGAGGATGTCGCGGTGTTGAGTCTTGCCGTGCAAGCGACCGCGCCGCTCACGCTCTACGCTGGCACGAGCGCGGGCGTTTTTGTCGGCGTGGAAAATGCCGCCGGCGAAATTGTCTGGCGGCATTGGGTGGGCTTGCCGGCGGATGTGGTCATCACGAAAATTTTGATCGCGGCGACGGGTGTCTACGCGGGCACGGCGCAACACGGGTTGTGGTTCCGCACAGACGAAGCGGCAACGTGGGAACCCAGCATCAGCGTGAACGACCTGTTCGGCGGGACAACGCAACGCCTGGGAGGGACAAACACCACGTGGACATTCAACCTGGAGCCAAATGTCGAACTTGCCTTTTACCCGTTTGAATTGACCGAGACGCGAACCATCACCATCGCGCCGCTCGATCCCAGGATCGAATTGTGGTGGTTGCGCCCAAACATCCAAAAGCAAATTGCGCCCTGCCAACACGCAACGCCCGGTTTTTACGCCGTCGTCGTTCGCGGTGCAATTCAACCGACAATCACCGTCACGGTATCGGTAAGTTGAAGCGGAGCGCAAACAACTGCACGTGGGCAAATATGAAATTTGCCCATCTGTATCAGGAGGAAAATTATGCCAGACAAGAAATCGCAAGTCGCGTTTGAAGCCAACTATCTCAACCCCGCCGCGCATCCGTCGGCGCAACACATTGGGATCCGCGCGGCGTTTTCGGTGACGGTGCTCTTGGCTGCCAAGCCGGCAGATTTGCGCGAAGCAAGCGCGCAAGATGGGCAAATCATTTTTTGGTTGGCGCGCCCGGATCAGGAGAAGAAACACACGCTCGTATCCATCGGGCAAAACACCGAACCGCTAGCGCTATTCAATCTCGATCATCCCGATCCGGCGCTGATGCCGCCGCTGGTGCCAACGGGCATGCGCCGCGCATTGGATGAGCAGGACATTGTGACGACACTCGGCGGGCAAGGAACGCAAGTCGAAAGCGTGACGGTGTGGCTCGAAGCGCCGGCGGGGGATCGCGTTCCGTTGCCGGTCGGATTCGTCGGGCACGCCGACACGCTGGCGGAAGCGCGCCAAGCGTTTCCAGAGCCGGTGCTCTTGCTCCGCAAAACGAAGGAGGATGAGTACCAAGTTTTGTTCGCGCCGCGCGTGCCGGACAGCCAACCCGCGCCTACGCCGCCGGCAATTTGCGCGGCGATGCGCGACGCCGGCGGAATTTGGAGTAAAGCCGCCGATTTTGCCAACTGCCCGGCGTAGAAAATTACTCGGCACGAATCGCCGCGATTAGGCGCGCGAGTTGTTTTTCGTTTTGCTCTGCCCGTGTGAAATCGAGATACACCAACATCCCGATTCGCACGGGCAGTTCGCATTTCACACGCATCAACGGCAGCAAGCGCCGTTGCCGCGCGGCGGGGTCGAGCGTTTGCGCCATCACATTTTCAAATTCCGTCCACTGGCTTGCCAAGTACGCCGGTGTCAACACGAGCGCAGTCTTGCGGCTCGTGAGCACCGCGCGCTCCATTTCGGTAACACTCGTCGCGCCGGGATCGAAATCGCGGATGTCAATGCACACGCGCAAGCCGGCATGTTCCAATTGCGGAAACAACCACGCGTGCACCCACTCGGCGTCGTGGTGGCTGTAACTGAGAAACACATCGTAATGAAATTCAGTTGCCGTCGCCATACGTTTGCCTCCCCAGAAAGATGAAGCGATTATACGCGCGCGCGTGCTGCTTGGCAATCGAGGTTAAGAACTCTTAACCGAAATTTTGCCGAACCTTGACGCGCCATTCAAGTTGATTTAACGTGTCCGCGTTATCCTACCAGCGCAAACAAAAAACAACACTCATTTCTCCGGAGGAGAAAAATGCAATTCAAATGGACATTGGGAATCGCTGCGCTCGTCAGCGTGGCACTGCTCGCCAGCGCGTGCGCCACGCCGACACCCGGCGCGCAACCGACCGCCGCGCCGAAAGCCGGCTCAATCGCCATCAACGGCGCGGGCGCAACATTCCCGTTCCCGCTCTACTCGCGCTGGTTCTATGATTATGCATTCGTGGACACTGCCGCCAAATTCAATTATCAATCCATCGGCTCCGGCGGCGGCATCGCGCAAATCACCGCCAAGACGGTTGACTTTGGCGCGAGCGATGCGATTCTCACCGACGCGCAGTACACTGCCGCGAAAAATATCCAAATGATTCCCACAGTTGCCGGCGCAATCGTTCCAACGTATAATCTCAAAGCCGACGATGGCAAGGTCATCACCGCGACGATCAAATTTCCGTTCACCGCGATTGCCGATATCTATCTCGGCAAAATCAAAAAATGGAACGACCCCATTTTGGCGCAAGCCAATCCCGATTTAAAATTACCCAACAAGGACATTCTCGTGGTACGTCGCTCGGACGGCTCGGGCACGACGTACGCGTTCACCGATTACCTCTCTCAAGTCAGCCCCGAATGGAAAGATAAAGTGGGCACGGCGAACTCGGTGAAATGGCCCGTCGAAGGCATCGGCGGCAAGGGCAATGAAGGCGTCGCCGCGAACGTAGCGCAGAACGACGGCGCGATTGGGTACGTCGAACTTGCGTATGCGAAACAAAACGCGCTCGCGTATGGCTCGGTGCAAAATCAAGCCGGCGAGTACGCCACCGCTTCGGTTGCCACCGTCCAAGCCGCCATGTCCGATTTCGGTACCAACCTCGGCGACAAGCTCGCGCTCTCAATTGCGAACGCGCCCAGCAAAACCGCGTGGCCCCTCGCCACTTACACCTACTTGCTCATCTATATGGACCAAACCGATTGCGTCAAGGGCAAAACCGTCATCAACTTTATCAAGTGGGCAATCACCGATCCTGCCGCAGAAAAATCGGCAACCGCGCTCGATTACATTCCTCTGCCCGATGCAGTCAGAACCCAGGTCGTCAAAAAACTGGGACAGGTGACGTGCAACGGAAAACCGATTCAGTAAACAGTCAACAATTGGCAACGCGATGAAACAAACTCCGCAACCGCTCTGGCTAAAAACATTCACGCGCCAAATCCAACACGGCGATGTCATTTTTCGCGCGCTAACCATTTTGGCTTCTCTCATCATCCTGGCGACGTTTGTCGCGATTGGTTTCGAGTTGTGGCAAAACACAACGCTCGCACGCGAAAAATTTGGGCTGAGTTTTCTCACAAGCGACGAATGGGATCCAGTGCAACAACAGTTTGGCGCATTGCCCACGATTTACGGTACGCTCCAAACATCGTTGTTCGCGCTCTTGCTCGCGTTGCCGCTCGGACTCGGCATTGCGATTTTTCTCGCCGAACTCGCGCCGACCTGGTTGCGCGCGCCGCTCGGTTACGTGGTCGAACTGCTCGCCGCCGTGCCGAGCGTGGTTTACGGTTTGTGGGGGCTGTACGTCTACCTGCCCAATTTTGTCAAACCAACCGCGCAATTTCTCAACGGCACATTTGGCTTTCTCCCCCTCTTTGAAGGTCCCGTCTACGGACCCAGCCGCTTTGCCGCGTCGCTGATTCTCACGATTATGATTTTGCCGACGATCAGCGCGCTGTGCCGCGATGTTCTGCTCGCGATTCCGAACACGCAACGCGAAGCCGCGCTCGCGCTCGGCGCAACGAAATGGGAAATGATTTCCCAGGTTTTGATTCCGTACGGCTTGTCCGGCATTCTCGGCACGGCGATCCTGGGTCTGGGGCGCGCGCTCGGCGAGACGATTGCAGTGACGATGGTCATTGGCAACAATCGCGATTTGTCGCCTTCGATTTTGCACCCAGGGTACACAATGGCGAGCATCATCGCCAACGAGTTCGCCGAAGCGACCGAAGAAATTTATTTGCAAGCGTTGATCGAGGTGGGACTCGTGTTGTTTTTCATCACGCTCGCATTGAACGTGCTCGCGCGTTTGCTCGTGTGGAGTGTCGCGCGGCGCACGCCCTCCGAACTGCGCGCGTAAGGAGACATGATGAAATCATTAACCAACTCGCGCCGCCATTTTCGCCGCCGCAAATTGACGAACGCCGTGATGCTCGTCTTGTGCGCGCTGGCAACGCTCGCGGCGATTCTGCCGCTCGTGTGGATTTTGGCTTATGTCGCGCAAGAAGGCGGGCGATTTTTGAGCGTCGAATTTTTTACGCAACTGCCGACGCCGGTTGGTGTGCCGGGCGGCGGCGTGCTCAACGCGATTGTCGGTTCGGCGATGGTCGTTGCGATTGCGATTGTCATCGCCGTGCCGATCAGCATCGTCGCCGCGATTTATGCCGCCGAACATCCGAACACACCGCTCGGCATTGCGTTACGTTTCGGCACCGATGTCTTGTCCGGTATTCCTTCGATTGTGATGGGGATTTTTGCGTACACGATCATCGTCCTGCCGCAGAAACATTTTTCCGCGTTGTCGGGCGGCATCGCGCTCGCCATCATCATGACGCCGATTGTTTTGCGTTCGACCGAAGAGATGCTCAAACTTGTGCCGCGCAGTTTGCGCGAGGGGTCGCTCGCGCTCGGCGCATCGGAATGGAAAACGATGTGGCAAGTGTTGTTGCCTGCCGCGCTGAACGGCATCGTGACCGGCATGATGCTCGGCATTGCGCGCGTCGCCGGCGAAGCCGCGCCGATGATCTTTACCGCGTTCGGCAATCCGTTTCTCAGCGCCGACCTGGATCAACCGATTGCAACATTGCCGCACACGATTTACGTCTACGCGATTTCGCCGTACAAGGATTGGCACGCCAAAGCGTGGACGACCGCGCTCGTGCTCATCGTGCTCGTGCTGGGTTTGAACATCATTGCGCGCGCGTTTACGGCGTGGCAGTTGAAGAAAATGGGTTGGCGATAAACGGCTAGCCCCGAAAGGTTTCTAAAAATCTTTCGGGGCTGACTGAGGAGAATATGCTATAATGATGACACCAAGTCTTGAAAAAAATCGCGTTCCAAAAATCAAATCGTTTCAGCGCGCACTCGGCGACAACGCGCACGTGAACGAGACGCCCATGGCGACCATCAAGATGCAGATCAAGCGACTGAATTTTTATTACGGCGCGCATCGCGCGCTCGAAGCGATCAACCTCGATGTGTACGCCAATTGCATCACCGCGCTCATCGGTCCCTCCGGGTGCGGCAAGTCCACGCTCCTGCGCGCGTTGAATCGCATGAACGATCTCGTGCCCCAGTCGCGCGCCGAAGGCGAAATTCTGCTCGACGGCGAAAACACCCTCGCGCCGAACGTGGATGTCGTCGAGATTCGTCGGCGCGTGGGCATGGTGTTTCAACGCCCCAACCCTTTCCCCAAATCCATTTACGATAACGTCGCCTACGGTCCGCGTTTGCTGGGCGTCAACAAGCGGAGCGACCTGGATGCGATCGTCGAAAAATCCTTGCGGGCGTCGGCGTTGTGGGATGAAGTGAAAGGCAAACTGCACGAATCGGGCTTGGCATTGTCCGGCGGCCAGCAACAACGGTTGTGCATCGCGCGCACGATTGCCGTCGAACCCGAAGTGATTTTGATGGACGAACCGGCGTCCGCACTCGACCCGATCTCGACGTACAAGATCGAAGAGTTGATGCAACAATTGCGCGAGCAATTTACAATCGTCATCGTCACACACAACATGCAACAAGCCGCGCGCGCGTCCGATTACACCGCGTTCATGAGTTGGCAAATGTCCGGCGCATTGCTCGATGCAACGCGTGCGCACGCCGGGCGCATCATCGAATTTGGCGCGACGAAAAACATTTTCACCAATCCGCAAGAAAAAGAGACCGAAGATTACATCACCGGGCGATTTGGGTAAAATAGTTGGATAGTTTGATAGTTGGTTAGTGCGCTGTTGGATGCCGCACGATTGAACTATCGCCCTATCGCACGAGGGGAATTATGCCGCGCGATACATTTGAAAAATTATTGACCGATTTGAAAAATCAACTGCTCGAACTGGGGACGATGACGAGTCAGACCATCGCCAAGGGCGTGGACGCGCTCAAGACGCGCGACCGTGTGATGGCGCAATCGCTCATCGCGCGCGATCAAGAGATCAATCGGCTACGGTACGCGATTGAAGAGCAGGCGTACGAATTGATGGCGACGCAGCAGCCGCTCGCCAGCGACCTGCGCGAAATCATTGCGATCTTGTTGATCGCAATCGAACTGGAGCGCATCGCCGATCACGCCAAGAACCTGGGCGAGATCGTAATTCATATGGGCGACGAACCCTTGCTCAAGCCGTTGATTGATATTCCACGCATGGCGGAGATTTGCGAATCCATGTTGGCGCAGGCGCTCGACGCGTTCGTGCGGCGCGACGCCGCCGCCGGGCGCGCCGTGTGCGAGCGCGACGACGTGATCGATCAACTCTACCAACAAGTGTTGCGCGAACTGTTGCTGTTTATGCTCGAAGACACGCGCACCGTGACGCGCGCGATGAATTTGCTCTTCGCCGCGCACAACCTCGAACGCATCGGCGACCGCATCACTAACATCGGCGAGCGCGTGATTTATGCCGTGACCGGCAAACTGGAAGAATTGAATACGGAAAAGGAATTGCCCGAATGAGCAAAACGTGCGTAACACGCATCATTCGCTCGCCGCGCCGCCCAAACAATTCCCGGACGATCAAGCGCGCGAAATGGTGAACGAGTTTATCAGCAAAAAAGACTAACCGCCGGGCGCAACCCGGTTTCTGGCAGAACCGGGTTGCGCTTTTGTGAAACGCGTATGACGAAACTTTTATTGGTCGAAGACGATCCTACTTTATTGGAAGCGCTCGCGTACAACCTCGAACGAGAGGGCTATGAGGTCGTGCGGGCGAGTGACGGTATCGCCGCACTCGATTGCGCGCGCGCACAGCAACCCGATCTCATCCTGCTCGACGTGATGTTGCCCGGTCTCGACGGGTTGACCGTGTGCCGCACGTTGCGCCGCGAGATGAGCGTGCCCATCGTTTTGCTCACCGCACGCAGCGGCGAAGTGGATCGCATCGTCGGCTTGGACACCGGCGCGGACGATTATATCGCCAAGCCCTTTTCGCTCGGCGAATTGTTCGCGCGGCTCCGCGCCGTGTTGCGCCGCGGTAGCCGCGAACCCGAAACGAAATTGCTCGCCGGCGATCTCACGCTCGATCTCGTCGCGCATCGCGCGTTGCGCGGGGGGCAATCGCTTAACCTCGCGCCGAAGGAATTCGATCTGCTCGCCGAATTGATCCGGCACAAGGGCGCGGTGCTGACCCGCGACTTGTTATTGCAACGCGTCTGGGGTTTTGATTTCGGCGGCGACACGCGCACGGTGGACGTGCACATTCGGTGGTTGCGCGAAAAAATCGAAGCCGACCCAGCCAGCCCCAAACGGATCGAAACGGTGCGCGGGCTGGGCTATCGGTTCGAGGGCTGATGGACGGCTGGCTGATTTTTGCAAGCGCGCTTGGCGGCATCGGCATCGGACTTGCCTGGGTATTCAAACGGCGCGGCGACGCGTGGCGCGCACAGGCACACGCGGCGCAACGCGAGTGCGATGCGGCGCAAGCCGAATTGCGCGGCGCGCGCGACAACTGGGAGGCGCTCGCGCAAAATCTGCGCGCGGGTGTTGTCTTGCTCGACGCGCGCGGGCGCATCACGTATGCAAACGCCGCGGCGCGCACGCTCTTTCGGCTTGAGACAGACACCGCACGCACGTTCACCGAAATTGCCCGGGGTTGGCAACTCGAACCGCTCATCGCCGAGATTCTCGCACGCCGCGCCGAAACGCTTTCGCAAACGGTTGTGAAAAACGAGCGCGCGTTTCAAGTGACCGCACGCGCCTACGTGCAGGGCACGCTCGTGTTGCTCGAAGACATGACCGAGTTGCAACGCTTGGGACGCGTGCGCCGCGATTTCGTCGCCAACATTTCGCACGAACTCCGCACGCCGGTCGCCGCGCTACAATTGCTCGCCGACACGCTCGCGCGCGAATTGGATGCCGCCGCGCCCGCGCAAATCTGGGTCGCCAAACTGCGACATCCGATTGACGTGTTGCATCAACTCACAAGCGAGTTGATGGACCTGGCATTGATCGAGTCTGGGCAAATGCCCATCGCGCTGATCGAAATTTCCGCCGCCGACTTGTGCGCCCCGGTGCTCGCCCTTCTCGCGCCACAAGCCGAGCGCCAGCACATCACGCTCGCCGCGCACATTCCCGCCGAGTTGCGCGCGCTCGCCGACCCGCGCGGCGCGCAACGTGTGGTGAGCAACCTCGTACACAATGCGATCAAGTTCACCCCCGCACGCGGGCGCATCGAAATGCGCGCCCACCTCGCCGGCGAGTTTGTCGAATTTGAGATCGCCGATACGGGTATTGGAATTTCGGCGATGGACTTGGCGCGCATCTTTGAGCGATTCTATCGCGCGGATCGCGCACGCGCACAGGGCGAAACCCGCAGCACCGGGCTGGGTCTCGCCATCGCTAAACACATCGTCGAGGCGCACGGCGGCGCAATTTGGGCGGAAAGCATCGAGGGCAAGGGTTCGACGTTTCACTTTACACTGCCGCGCGCCTAGTACCGCGCTCCTCTTGACCATTCCTCCAGGTCATCTACAATTCACGTATTGGAGGTGAGTATGCGTTCTCGTCCGATTCTACGCGCGCTGTTCGCGCTCGCCGCGTTCGCGCTTGTGCTCACGCCCGCCGCCGCGCGCGCCGATCCGCCGATCTATTTGCCGTTCGTCACACGAAGTGCCGCGTCCCCTGCGACAGTGGGCCCCACCCTCGGCGGTTGTCCGCTGTTTCCCGCCGACAATATTTGGAATCGGCGCATCGACGCGTTGCCCGCCCATCCGCAATCCGCCACGTTCACCAACACTATCGGCGCGGACATCGGCTTGCATCCCGACTTTGGATCAGGAACCTGGGATGGGGGTCCTATCGGGATTCCGTACAATCTCGTGCCCAGTTCGCAACCGAACGTGCCGATCACTTTTCTGTACGCCGACGAAAGCGATCCCAGCCCGTACCCGATTCCGCCGGGCGCGCAACGCGAATGGGGAAGCGATCATCACATCCTGATCATCCAGCAGAGCGCGTGCCTGCTTTACGAAGTGTACGCGGCGGAAACGAGCGACGGCGGCGCATCGTGGATGGCTGGCTCCGGCGCGCGATGGAATCTGCTCTCGCACGCGTTGCGCCCCGACACGTGGACTTCGGCGGATGCGGCGGGCTTGCCGATGCTCCCCGGCTTGGTGCGGTACGACGAGGTTGCGGCGGGCGAGATCAAACACGCGATCCGCTTCACCTTACGCGGCACGAACGGAACGCATGTGTGGCCCGCGCGGCATCGCACGCCGAGCGCAACGCACAACGACGCCAACCTGCCGCCGATGGGACAACGCTTCCGGCTCAAAGCATCGTTTTCCGTGACCAGTTTTTCGCGCGAGACCCAGGTGATCCTCACCGCACTCAAACAGTACGGCGTGATGATGGCGGACAATGGCGCGGATTGGTACATCGGCGGCGCGCCGGACGCGCGGTGGAACAATGACACGCTCGTGAGCGAATTTCTGCGCGTGCGCGGTGGCGACTTTGAAGCGGTGGATGTTTCAAGTTTGATGATCGATCCCAACTCGGGGCAAGCCCGCTGAATCACGCCGGATCGAAAATCCCGTCGGCATTGTGCCGACGGGATTTTGAGTTGACGCGCCGCTCACTCTTCCACCGGGCAATAACAAATCCCGGTCGTGCCGGGACCGGTGTGCACACCCAGCGCCGGCGACAATTCCGCGATCAACGACTCGACACACGTAAAGCGCGCCGCGAACAACTCGCGAATTCTTTCCGCCTCGTCGCGCGCCGCCGCATGGACAAACGCAATTTTGATTTTGCCGAATTTGCCGACCGCCGCCTCGACCATCTCCGCCATCAAGCGATACGCTTGCGCGCGACTGCGCGCCGCACCCAGCGGCACGATCACGCCATTCTCCATACCAATCAACGGCTTGATCTGCAAGAGCGAGCCGACGAGGTGTTTCGCCATACCGATCCGCCCACCCAGGTACAGGTACCGCAGCGTGTCCGCCGTTTGGATCATCCGCGTCGTCGGCACCATCTGCCGGAGCAAATCCACGACCTGCGCGAGCGAAGACCCTGCCAGCGCCGCGCGCGCCGCCTCGATTGCCATCCACCCCTGACACATCGAAACATTGAGCGTATCCACGACGGCGATTTGCAAATGCGGCAACGCGTCTTGCAACATATCCTTCGCCAGTAACGCGGCTTGGTACGCCCCGCTCCCTTTCGAAGTCATGTGAATGCTGACGATCTCTCGCGCGCCGGCATCCGCCAATTGGCGATACACCTGCACGTAATCGCCGGGACCTGGGTTAGCGGTACGCGGCAGTTCTGCCGCGGTCGGCAACCACTTGAAAAACGCGTCACGCTGGATCGTTTGGAGATCGCGCAACGTTTCCGTGCCGCGATGAATATAGTACGGCACCCAATGAATCTGCAACGCCGCGATCAATTCTTCGGGGATGCTGGCAGTGCTGTCGGTGACAATGGCTACGTTTGACACGGGCTCCTCCCATTCGATCCTTGCCTACGCCTAGTTTATCACCGGAAACATTTTTTCGCAAAACGGCGCGCGCGCCGGGTTGCCTCCATTCCCAAGTCGGATATAATTTGCAACCAGAATCCGATTTCAGTCGCGGAGGCAGAAGCAATGATCGCGATAGACCACCTGCGCTGCAGTTATTGCGGCGGCTGTGTGAGTGTGTGTCCCGAAAACGCACTCACGCTCGCAGAAACTCGGCTCACCGTCAACGCCAATTGCACCGAGTGCGAGAATTGCGTGTTCGCGTGCCCCGTTGGCGCGTTGCATCTTCCCAGTCGAGCGAACGCGCCACGCCCAGCGATGCGTCGGCAGTACGATGTGATCGTCGTCGGCGCGGGACCGGGCGGCGCGCTTGCCGCCGAAGTTGCCGCGCGTGCCGGGCTTGCCACCTTGCTGATCGAAAAACGCCAAGAGATCGGCTCGCCCGTCCGGTGCGCGGAAGGCGTTGGCGCGGCACAACTCGCGGAATTTATCGCGCCCGATCCCAGATGGATCGCCGCAGAAATCTCGCAACTCGAAATTACAACGCGCGACCGCGCACGCGCACCGTTGCGCGCCAGCGGCGGACGCGGCTATGTGCTCGAACGCCGCGTCTTTGATCGCGCGCTGGCGGAACGTGCGGCGCAAGCCGGTGCAGAGGTGCGCGTTAAAACTGCCGTCACCGGCGTTCTGCGCGAAGCCGGGCGCGTGCGCGGCGTGAAAATTCGCGGCGCCGCCGGCGACGAAATCGCCATCGCCGCGCCCATCGTCATCGCGGCAGACGGCGTCGAAGCGCAAGTGGGCAACTGGGCAGGACTGGACACGCGCTTGCCGCTGTCCGACACGATGACGTGCGCGCAGTACGTTCTCGCCGGCGTAGAGATCGATCCGACGTGCACGGCGTACACCCTGTCTCAGGAATTTGCGCCGGGCGGATACATTTGGATTTTCCCGAAAGGGCAACACACGGCGAACGTCGGGCTGGGTGTGCAAGCCGATTTGCCGCGCGCCGCCGATCCCATCCAACTGCTGACGCGTTTTATCGAAAGCCAGCCGCAACTCGCGCGCGGCGCGCCGGTAACCCAGATCGTCGGCAATGTGCCGGTCGCCCTATCGCCCGCGCGCATCGTGACGGACGGCTTGATGCTGATCGGCGATGCGGCGCGGCAAGTGGATCCGCTCACGGGCGGCGGGATCATCAACGCAATGATTGCCGGACACCTCGCCGCGCAAGTGGCGAGTGAAGCGATCCGCGCCGGCGATCCCAGCGCAAATTTTCTGCAACGCTACGCGGAACGCTGGCAGCAAACGCGCGGGCAGAAACTCGAACGCAACTATCGCTTGCGCGCCAAATTTCCAGCCGCGCAACGCAGTGACGAGCGATTCATCCAAGCGTTCGCGCTTGCGGCAAAATAACAAAGGGCGGAGGCACGATGCAAATCGATCTGAATTGCGACCTCGGTGAAAGTTTCGGCGCGTATCCGCTGGGCGACGATGCGGCGGTGATGCCGTTGATCACGTCCGCCAATATCGCGTGCGGCTTTCACGCCGGCGATCCCCAGGTGATGGCGCGCACGGTCCGGCTCGCGCATCAACATGGCGTCGCACTGGGGGCGCATCCCGGCTTTCTCGATCTTGCCGGCTTTGGCCGCCGCGCGCTCGACGCCACGCCCGCCGAGATCGAAAACGATGTGCTGTACCAAATCGGCGCACTGTCCGCATTTGCGCGCGCGGCAGGCGCGACACTCGCGCACGTCAAGGCGCACGGCGCGCTGTACAATCTCGCCGCCACGCGCACGCCCATCGCCGCCGCCATCACGCGCGCAGTCGCGCAGTTTGACGCGCAAGCGATCCTCGTCGGGCAACCTGGGTCGGCGTTGGAAAATGCGGCGCGCGACCTGGGTCTGCGGTTTGCGCGCGAAGGATTCTGTGATCGCGCATACAACCGCGACGGCACGCTCCGCTCGCGCCGCGAACCGGGCGCGGTGCTGGACGATCCACACCGCGCGGCGCAGCAAGCGTTGCAAATGGCACAAGCGCAAACCGTCACGACGCCCGAAGGCGAAACGATTCCCATGCCCGTCGAAACGCTGTGTGTGCACGGCGACACGCCCGCCGCGCTCGCCATTTTGCGTGCAGTGCGCGAAACGCTCGCGCAACACCGCATCGCCGTCGGCGCATTGCGATGATCTACGCGCCCCCGCGCCTTGTCCCCGCCGGCGACGCCGCAATTCTCATCGAGTTTGCGGATGAAATTGATGACGCGATCAACGACCGCGTGCACGCGTGCGCGCAGACCTTGCGCGCGCAAAATCATCCGGCGGTGCGCGATCTGATCCCGGCGTATGCGTCCCTGCTCGTGTGCTTTGATCCCGAACAAATTGCCTTTGCTAAAATGCGCGTGTGGCTTCGCCAAGCATTGGACGCGCCGCCAACACGCGCGCCGTTCGCGCCGCGCCGCATCGAAATTCCGACGCGGTACGGCGGCGCGGAGGGTCCCGATCTCGCTTTCCTCGCCGAATTCAGCGGGCTAACCGAACGCCAGGTCGTGGAACTACACGCGAGCGTCGAGTATCGCGTTTACCTGATCGGCTTTGCGCCGGGCTTTGCGTACCTGGGATCAGTGCCCGACGCCATTGCCGCGCCGCGCTTGGCAACGCCGCGCACGCGCGTGCCGGTTGGCTCGGTCGGCATCGCCGGCAAACAGACCGGCATCTATCCGCTCGAATCGCCGGGCGGTTGGCGCATCATCGGGCGCACCACTTGGCACTTGTTCGATCCGGCATGTGAGCCACCGGCGTTGTTGCAGCCGGGGGATCGCGTACGATTCGCACCGCTTTCGGCGCTTTGAAACCCGACACATGTTATACGTGATCGAGCCGGGAATTTTGACGACGATTCAGGACGGCGGGCGTTGGGGGTATCAAGCGTTAGGCGTGCCCGTGTCCGGCGCGATGGATGGTTTTGCCCTGCGCGCCGCAAACACCTTGGTCGGCAACGCGCCGAACGCGGCGGGGATCGAAATTCATTCGCCGATGGTGTTGCGCGCCGAGCGCGCGCATTTGCTCGCGCTGACCGGCGCGGCGGCAACCTGGGAAATCGGCGGGCACGCGTTGCCCATGTGGATGAGCGTGTTCGCGCGTCCCGGCACTCGGATCGCAATCGCACCAAAACGCGGCGGCTGGATCTATCTCGCGGTGCACGGCGGAATTGAGGTGCCGCGCGTCCTGGGGAGTCGTTCGACTTTTCTGCGCGGAAAATTTGGGGGACTGGCGGGGCGCGCGCTCGCGGCGGAGGATGAACTCGAAATCGGATCGGCGCACCTGAACGATCTCGTCGCGGCGGCGGGGCAACGCCTCGAAACGCGTCCACCTCAGGATTCGAAAATTCGCGTGACGCCGGGCCCGCACGCCGATTGGTTCGCGCCCGCGGCACTCGCCACGTTGACGCGCGCCGAGTACCGCGTCACGGAGAACGCGGATCGAATGGGCTATCGTTTGCGCGGCGCGCCATTGCCGCGCGCGCGCACCGGCGAATTGATTTCGTGCGGCGTCCCGCTCGGCGCGATCCAAATCCCGGCAGACGGGCAACCCATCGTGCTGATGGCGGATCACCAAACGACCGGCGGCTATCCGATCCTCGCCACTGTGATCGCGAGCGACGTGCGCCACCTCGCGCAACATTCGCCGGGCGAATATGTGCGGTTCGCCCTCGCCGACACGATTCAGGCGGACTAGTCGCTCACACGAAAAATCCAACGCCCACTGTACCGGGTCCGGCGTGTGTGGTGATAGATGCACCGACCGAGTAGATCGGAATGTCGCGGATGCCCAGCGTGATTTGCAAATCGCATTGCAAACGCAACGCCGTCGTCAAATCGTCCGCGTGCATCACGCTCAAGCGCGGCGCGGGCGAACGCGCGCACTGTTCCAGCGTCAACTCTTTCAAGCGTTCCAATGCGTGGTGGTACGTGCGAATTTTTTCGAACGCCTCGACGCGCCCGTTCTTGATTTCGAGAATCGGTTTGATTTGCAACGCCGTGCCAAGCAACGCCGACGCGCCGCCGATGCGCCCGCCGCGTTGCAAATAGTCGAGCGTCGCCACGAGAAAAAAGGTGCGCCCGCGCGGGATCAACGCTTCGAGCCGGCGCATAATTTCGTCCGCGTCCACGCCTTGCTCCGCCCACTCGGTCGCCGCCATCACGAGCGCGGCAAGGTTACCGCCCACCGTGCGCGTATCCACAATCCGAATGTCTGCGCCGGGCAATTCGGCTTTTGCCAGAGTTGCCGACCGCACCGTACCGCTCACGTCGAGCGAGGGATGCAGCGACAAGATCGTGGGCGCGTGCGCGAGTTGGCGCTGGTACGCTTCGAGGAAATGACCGGGGAGCGGTGCGGCAGTCTTGGGTAACTGGCGCGCCGTTTTCAAACGCGCTATAAATTCGGCATACGCCAGATTCCGCTCCTCGAAAAAACTTTCCTGTCCAAACAATACCACCTGCGGAATGTTCTCGATGTGATGCGCTGCGAGATAAGCGGCGGGCAACGCCGCCGTCGTGTCAGTGACGATTCGAATGGCTTGGCTCATGTTCGTTTCTGCCTCTGTCGCAAAAATATTTTTGATGGTATACTGCGCGCCCATCTTCTGCTCATGGAGTTTGTATGCTCACCGTCGAAAAAATCGATCCGCAAGCCAAATCCCAAGCGCGCCGATTTATCGCCGTGCCGTTTCGTTTGTACGCGCAGTGCGCGCAATGGGTGCCGCCGTTGTTCGCGGATGCAGAGTTGCAACTCAACCGCGCCCAGCACCCGTTCTACGAACATTCCGTCGCGGATTTTTTCATCGCCACGCGCGACGGGCGCGACGTGGGGCGCATCGCCGCGCTTGAAAACACGCGCTTTAACGCCTATCACCACACGCGTCAAGCGCAATTTTATTTTTTCGATTGCGAAGACGATCTCGAAGCAGCAACCGCGCTGTTCACCGCGGTATGCGCTTGGGCGCGTGCGCGCGGCTTGGAACGCATCGTGGGTCCCAAGGGCTTGGGCGCGCTCGACGGGTACGGCGTGCTCGTCGAGGGTTTCGCGCAGCGGCAAATGATGACGATGATGAATTACAATTTCGATTACTATCCGCGTTTGATCCAAGCCAACGGTTTTGCGAAAGAAGTGGATTTCGTGTCGTGCTATCTTGGCACGGATTTTCATTTGCCGGCGCGCGTGCACCGCATCGCCGAACGCGCGGCGCAACGCAGCGACTTGCGCGTGTTGCGCTTTCGAAACAAGCGCGAGTTGCTCGCGTGGGCGGAGCGCATCGGGCAAGCGTACAATCAGGCATTCGTCAACAACTGGGAATATTATCCGCTGACCGAACGCGAGATCAAGTTCATCGTGGACAACATCCTCGTCATCGCCGATCCGCGCCTGATCAAAATCATTACGCACGCCGACGCGGTGGTGGGATTCTTGTTCGCGTTCCCCGATGTGTCCGCCGCGCTCCAACGCGCGCGCGGCAAACTGTTTCCGCTCGGCTTGCCCGACTTGTTGCTCGAAATGAAGCGCACGAAATGGATCGCCTTGAACGGCGCGGGGATTTTGCCGGAGTTTCAGGGGCGCGGCGGCAACGCCCTCCTCTATTCCGAAATGGAAAAGACGATCCACGAGTTTAGTTTCGCGCACGCCGATCTCACCCAGGTGGCGGAGACGGCGGTGCAGATGCGCCAAGATCTAACGAACCTCGGCGGCAAGCCGTACAAGAATCATCGCGTTTACGCGCGAATGGTGTGAGGCAGTGGGCGGTAGGCAGTGATCGGTAATTGGCGTTTTGGCAATTTGATTTACTGATCTCTGATCTCTGATCTCTGATCCTGGCGCGCCGTTTGCCGACCGCCCCACGCAAACATGACAAAGCCGGTCAGGCGAAGCGTGCCGCTCACGATCAACGCGCCGCTGATACCGATCTGATCCGCGAGCATCGTGCCGATGATCGGCGAGGCAACCGTCGAAAAGTGTTGCAGACTTTGCGCGAGCGAGACGAACGTCGCGCTGTATTTCGCCGGAAACGTTTTCATCAACTCATCGAAGAAAACGAGATCGAGACCGGCTTGGAAAATTCCGGCAATCCCCGCGTAGAGCGCAATCACCGCCACATCGTGGGTGATTGCCGTGAGGATGGGGTACAGCGCCAAGCCGAGCGTCGTCCACAGCAACACAAAGCGCGAGCCGCGCACTTTGGATTGGCGCGTCCAAAAGACATAGCCGACCAACACAATGCCGGCTTGCACCATATTGATCACGCCGATCCACGCGTCACTCGCGCGCACCTCGCGCACAAAGTAGAGCGGAAACAGCGGCGTGCCCAACGTCGTGCCGGAAATGTAGACAAAACGTTTGAGCATGAATGCGCCAAACGCCGGTTCGCTCCGAATCAAATTGACATAGCCGTGAAACTGTTGCGCGAGCGATTGCCCGGCGACGCGCGGCGGCGGCTCGGCATCCGGCAATTGGATGTGGCTCGAATAATAATAACTGATCAAGCCGCCGAACGACAAGCCCAGAAAGACAACCTGATAGTTGATCGGAAAACCCAGCCGATCCAATAACTGCCCGACGATGGCGACGGTAATCGCCGTTGTCAGACCCAGGGTGGACCAGCGCCGGCTCATCAGCTCGTACCGGTGTTGCGGACCGGCAACTGCATTCATCACAACGGAAAACGTCACGTTGACGATGATCTGCGGCAACGTCACCAACGCCCAGATCAGCAAAATTGCCGTTACCTGAAAATCGCGCGGCACGAGGAACGGTACTAGCCCGGTCAGTCCATATGCCGACACGACGAGCAAGCGCGCCGTGCTGTACCACGGCACCGCCTGCTTGCGGGTTTGGATGAAGCGCCCGACGATCAACGCGAGAAACAAACCGGTCAACGCCGGCATCGAAGTGAGCAAACCGACCTGAAAATTCGACGCGCCCAAGCGCGCGAGAAAAACCGGCAAGAACGGTCCCGCCGCGCCCCACAAGCCCACCGCGATCCCGTCAATCTGCACGTTGATAAAATTGCGTTTCTGGATTTCCGTCAAACCCGGCGGAAAGCCCAACCCTTCGAGCAGTTTCACCCCACGCCCCTGTCTGCGATTCACGGCTCTGCGCCGGTCGCCACCGGCAAACTGGGATCGCGACTCCAATCGCTCCACGATCCTTCGTACAGCAACACATTTTCAAACCCTGCCAGGTTCAGCGCGAAAACCCCGGCGCACGCATTGATCCCACTGCCGCAGTACGGCACGATGGATGCGGCGCGCTCCGCGCCGAGCGCGGCAAAACGCGCGCGCAGTTCCGCCGGCGCGCGAAACCGGAAATCGGTCGCACCGAGATAATTGCCGGCGAGCGGTGCGTTCTGCGCGCCGGGGATATGCCCCGCCACCGGATCAATCGGTTCGAGTTCGCCGCGGTACCGTTCGCCCAACCGCACGTCCAGCACCAACGCGCGCGGATCGGTTCGCAAGGCGTTCACGCGTGGCTTGTCCACAACCATTTCGGGATGCGGCTGGGCGACGAATGTGCCGGGCGCATACACGCGCGGCGTCGTTTCGAGCGCGCGCCGCTCGGCAACCCATTGCCCGATCCCACCATCGAGCAACGAGACGTTGGCGTGACCGCAGTAACGCAACAGCCACCACAAACGCGCGGCGACCGCGCCGCCGCGATCATCGTACGCGACCACGTGCGTTGCCGGCGAAATCCCGGCGCGGCGCATCGCTGCGGCGAAATGTTCCGGCGCCGGCAAGGGATGGCGCCCCGGTCCGGTTGCGCCGTGCGCGGCAAGGTCCGTGTCCACATCCACAAACACCGCGCCGGGAATGTGCCCGCGCGCATATTCCTCGCGCCCAAATTTGTCTTTCTCGAACAAGTACCAGCGCACATCGGCGATCCGCACATTCGGATCGTTCAAGTGATCAGCCAACCAGCTCGGCGTAACTAGAATCATCGTCACCCTCTTGGTGCGGTGGGCAACGCGCAACCGCGTCGTCCGCCGCGCGCTTATTTTTTGCTCAACGGAAATCCGATTCCGGTTTCGGTTTGTTCGCCAGAATCGTTTCGATCAGTGCCAGCACGTCGCCGGTCAATTTCGGCGCAACGTCCAACGCGCGCATATTTTCGGCGACCTGGGATGCGCGCGATGCGCCGGTGATCACGCTGCTAACGTTGGGATTTTTCAGACACCACGCGAGCGCGAGTTGCGCCAGCGTGCACTCCAAGTCGTCTGCAATCGGTTGCAATTGCTTGACCTTTTCGATGTTGCGGCGCGCGTCTTCGCCTTCGACGCGCACGCGCAACCACTCGTAGCCGGGAAGCGACACGCGCGTATCGGCAGGGATACCGTCGTTGTATTTGCCGGTGAGCAACCCGCTGGCGAGCGGACTCCAGATCGTCGTGCCGAGTCCGATCTCTTTGTAGAGCCGCGCGTATTCTTTTTCGACGCGTTCACGGTGGAACATGTGGTACTGCGGCTGTTCCATTTGCGGCGGGATGAGATGCTCGCGGCGCGCGATGCCATACGCTTCCATGATTTGCGTCGCGCTCCATTCGCTCGTGCCCCAGTACAACGCCTTACCCTGGTTGATCACGTGCGTCATCGCGCGCACGGTTTCTTCAATCGGCGTGCGAATGTCCGGGCGATGGCAAAAGATCAAATCCACGTAATCCAGTTGGAGGCGTGCCAGCGCGGCGTCCGTGCCTTCGAGAATGTGCTTGCGCGACAAGCCGCGATCATTGACGCCTTTACCGCCCCAGAAAATTTTCGTCGAGACGACGAGGTCGGAACGTTTCCAACCCGCACGCCGAATCACACTGCCCATCAACACTTCGGCTTGCCCGTTTGCATACCCTTCCGCGTTATCGAAAAAGTTGACGCCGGCATCATATGCCGCCTTCATACACGCGTATGCCACGTCCTCGCCGAACTGGCTACCAAACGTGACCCACGCGCCGAATGACAGCGCGGACACGTGCAAGCCGGCTGAGCCGAGAGAACGATATTCCATTGGTTACCCCTTTTCTATAAAAAGATTTCGCTTGCCTTATTATACGCAAAAATGAATTTCGATCCTAAAAACCGATACCTTTGTCAAATCAATCACGCCTGTTTTTTTATCCGCGAACCCTGGCACTTGCGTTCCCGCCAGAGCAAGTATTACGCGAATCTACGTTAATCTTTTTTGTTTTATTCGCGTTATTCGCGGATGATTTTTTTTTGGCGAAGGTGTTGAAAAACGTCAAACCCGCTTTCACGGCGAAAGCGGGTTTGGGAAATTTCATTCGTCCGCCAACAAGTGGCACTTGGCGGGCGGAAAATGCAACCGCACGCGATCCCCGGCGGTGTAGCGATGATCGGTGCCCGCCTGCACACGCAATTCAAGTTTGGGCGCAAGTTCCACCCGATAGTCAATTACGTTGCCGAGGTAGGTTGCATGGCGAACGACGCCCGGCACCACATTCTCGGTCGGCGCACCATCCACAAACAGAATATCGTACGGGCGAATGTGCAACAACCAGGGTTGCCCGGCAGAAACCGTCGTCGTCGCCGGCACGGTGAACGAAACGCCCGCCACCACCACGCGTGCCGATGATCCCTGGATGGACTGCACTTGGGCGGGGAGAAAATCGCTCAAGCCGATAAAGTCTGCCACGAATTTACTTTGCGGGCGTTCGTAAATATCTTCGGGCGAGCCGAGTTGCGCGAGTTTGCCCTTGTGCATAATCGCGATCAAGTCCGACATCACCAGCGCCTCTTCTTGCGCGTGCGTCACGTAAATCGCCGTGATGCCCAAGCGTTTTTGCAGATCGCGAATCTCGAACCGCATTTCCTCGCGCAGTTTCGCATCGAGGTTCGACAGCGGCTCGTCAAACAGCAATACTTTCGGCTCGACGACGAGCGCGCGCGCAAGCGCGACGCGTTGTTGTTGCCCGCCGGAGAGTTGGTTCGGCGCACGGTCTTCCAAGCCGGTCAACTGGGTCAGTTTCACAACTTCGTCAATCCGCCGTTTAATTTCGTGCGTCGGAATTTTTTTTACTTTCAAGCCATACGCGATATTTTCAAACACGTTGAGGTGGGGAAAGATCGCGTAGCTTTGAAACACCATCGCCATATCGCGGCGGTTGGGCGGCACATTTTCAAGCCGCTGATTATCGAGCACGATGTGCCCGCCAGTCGGAAACTCAAAACCGGCGATGAGTCGCAACGTCGTGGTTTTGCCGCACCCCGAAGGACCCAGGAGTGTGACGAACTGCCCTTTTTCGATGCGAATCGAAACATCGTCTACGGCGTTCACTTCGCCGGCTTGCTTACCGCGCGCCGGAAATTTCTTGGTCAAGTGATCCAGTGTGAGGTACATTCAGATTCTCCCCCATCATTATTTGAAAGATTGTAATGCTATCACCTGGTTACGCATTTTCTCTCGCGTCAGCGTGTCAAGCAAATTGAGCAACCGCCGCAACAGTTCGCCAAATTGACGCTTGGAAAATTGTTGTGAGATGATGACCCCGTCGTGTTCTTTGCCTGCGCTAAACCATGCGTTTGCCAAGCAAACATAGTCGGACGCATTATAGGTCAATATCGCACGCCTGTGCCTGACGGCATATTCGAATTGCTCGGCATCGGAGCGCTCTAGCATCCCGGCTTCCGCCGCGCTCACAGCATCATAGCCGCGCTGACGCAATGCCTCCGCGATCCCTTCGAGCACATCTTCATCGCAATACAAGGCAATGTAAAGAGCGTGGACATTCATACGCGTTTCTTTGCCGGGAAAATGATTCGCCCGCGCTCATCAAGCGTCGCGTTATATTTTGCCAGGATAGATTCAACGCGGTTCTCACGAATTTCTTGCTCGATTTCGGCTTGGTGATCGTGATAGTAGCTCAACGCGTCATAGACCGCCGCTAGTTTCAGGTGACTATACGTTTGCAAGATTTCGTCCACCGCCTCGCCGCGTTTGTATAATGCCGCGACATCACGCACCGAAATCCGCGTGCCTTTGACAATCGGACGCCCGCCGCACACGCCTTTCACCCGCACAATGTGTGGGTGTTCCGTCGGCTTGGGTCTTGCCGCTACCAAGTGTTTCGGTTTCTTGAGTGTAGCCAGTGCGCTCATCGCGCTACTCCTTTGACTAGCCGCCGTCTCGCTATCCCGCGCCGAGCGACAGTTCGACTCCTTCGCCCCGGAACGCGCGCCCGATAATCGCGTACAGCAACCCAATCGCCCCAAGCACGATCACAATCAGCACCATCGAGTACGCCGCAGCGACACTCGTCCCGCCCTGCTCCACCTCGCTCATGATCAACGCCGTCAAAATGGGCCATTTCGGCGACGAGAGGAAAATGATCGCGGAGAGCGAGGTCATGTGCCGCGCGAAACTAAAGATCAACCCGGCGAGGAACGCCGGCAAGATCAGCGGCAAGGTCACTTGGCGGAACGTCAACGCCGCGTCCGCACCCAGGTTCGTGGACGCTTCTTCAATTGCCGGATCGATTTGCTGGAGCGATGCCACGCCCGCGCGCACCGAGGTCGGCAAACTTCGCACGGCATACGCGGCGAGGATGATGTACGGCGAGCCAACGAGCGCAAGCGTCTCACCCCAAAAGGTGATCGCGCAGCTTACGGCGACCAACACCACCGCCACGACCGGTCGCGCGCGCGGCGCAAAGCGGCTCACGACAAACGCGCTCAACGCCGTGTATGTGAAACCCAGCAACGCCAGCGGCGGTTGGAAAAAGAGATTGATCCATTTGGCGAGCGACGCCGCAAAGCGCGGAAAAAAATCCCCGCCCAGACTCCGCCCCCACACCGAAATCGGCACGGTGAGTTCGGTGATAAACTGGCGCGACACCAGGTAAACTGCCATGCACACGAGTAATATCAAGACAGCGCGCCGCGCTTTGCGTTCGACGAAAAAGAGACTCGCCAGCGCCACCACGATCAAAATGCCGGCAAGGATGCTCAACCACAGCGTCAGCTCCACTACCGGCAAGCCGGCGAACGGCTTGAGCCACGCATTGGCGACCAGTGGTTGTCGCCCGCGATCATTCAAATTGAGAAAGAGCGTGAGCATACCCAGCCCGGTGCCCGCGAGCAGGATCAGCGTGCGCGTCCAAAACGCGCGTGCACTCGGCACGATCAAATAATACGCGAGCAACACGTACACCAGAATCACGACCGGCATCGGCGCTTGGATGAACGCGATGATGTAGCCGATCCCCAGGATCGTGCCGGGCACCGCGCCACCCAGGTTCGACGTAAAGTCGAGCGCCTCTTTGCCGCTGAACGTTTTTCGCACGACCAAAAACGCAATGACCATCCCGGCGATGCCGGCAACCGGTGTGGCAAGCGCGGAGAGAAAAGTCGTGTCCAATACGGCCGTCAAGCCCGCGGCGAACATGCGTCCGTAATGCGTAAAATCGAGTGTGTAATCAATGCCCCACAAGCGGGTAATCGAGCCGAGCAAGATTGCCGCGTAGAGCGCGAACACCAACAGCAGGACGAGGAACGTCAACGCGATAAACGTCCAGCGAATCAGCGGTTCTTTGACGAAACCCGCGCCACCGCCGGTCGGCTTGCCGGTCACCGAAATGTACGATTTGCGCGAAACCCAGTAGCGTTGCAGAACATAGACCGTGAGCGTCGGGAGCAAGAGAATCAGCGACAGCGCCGCGCCTTTTTGCTGATTGAACTCGCCGTTGACCGCGATCCAGATTTGCGTCGAAAGCACCGTGACGTTGCCGCCGATAAAAACTGGGTTGCCCAAATCCGCCAGCGATTCGACGAACATCAAGAGGAACGAGGCGGCGATGCCCGGTGTCAGCAATGGTAGCGTAATCGTGCGAAAGATGTGCCACTTGGTTGCGCCCAAGCTCAACGCGGCTTCTTCCATCGAGGGATCGATCCGTTCGAGCAAGCCGCGAATGATCAGGTAGGCGACCGAAAAGAATGTAATGATCTGGACAAAGACCAGCCCGTCCAACCCGTAAATGTCGTTCATGCCGGGCTTGAATTCGATGTGCAACACATCTTTGGTGACGAGACCGGAACGCCCAAAGAGCAGAATTGTCGCAAGCGCAATCGCAAACGGCGGCGAAATGGTCGGCAGAAGCGTGAGCGCGTGCACCACGCGCTTGAACGGAATATTGCAGCGCACGACCGTATACGCGAACAAAAAGCCGAGCGCCGTGCTCCCAATCGCCGCCAAGACGCCCATAATGAGCGTGTCGCGGAAAACCGTCCAATATTGTAGCGCGAACTGGGGATTGATATAGCGCGTGAACTGATCGAGGTTGAACGTGCCGGCGTCGGGCTTGCTGTCGGCAATAAAAAATCCTTGCACGATCACACGCGCGAGGGGCCACACGACAAACGCAAAAATAAATACGCCCGTGACGATCAAACCCATCAGGAGCACCGGGTCTTGCGCGATGAGGCGTAACTCGCGGTACCGCCGGACGAGCGATTGCAGGGGAGACGAGCGGGTTGCAACTGTCATAGTTGACCTTGTAAAAAAGGCAAGGGGACAAGGCGACTGGGAGACAAGGAGAACCTGAATGGTCTCCTTGTCTCCGGGTCTCTCCGTCTCCGTGTCTTACTTGGCGAGCGACGCCGCGGCGATTTCGTTCGAGAACTTGTCAATGAACGCAGTCTTGTTGTTGCCGCAATAATCAAAGTTATAGTTGATCAGTTTGACTTGCAGCAATTCGGGCTTGGGCGGCACCGCGCCCTTGATCGTCAAGCCCTGGTACGCTTTGTACTTTTTGCCGAGTTCTTGCGTGCTACCCTGCAACGCCCAATCGTACCACGCCTTGGCATTGTCCAAGTTCTTTGCGCCTTTGACAATCGCCATCCCGCCGATTTCGTACCCCGTCCCTTCGGAGGGGAAGGTCAGCGACAACGGCATCTTGTCATCGTCAATGCCCTTGACGATGTCGTGCGAAAAGACGACGCCGACCGCCGCTTCGCCCTTGCCAACGTTCTGCACGGGCGTCGCACCGCTCTTAGTCCAGGTTTGGACATTCGCGGCGAATTTCTTCATGTATTCCCAGCCGTCTTTTTCACCCTTGATCTGAAGCACGGTGCACATGAACGTGAACGACGTGCCCGAGGTCGCCGGGTGTGCGATGACGATCTGTCCCTTCATTTCGGGCTTGAGCAAATCGTCGAGCGAGGTCGGGGGCTTGATCGCGGTTTGCTTGGTGTTCGTGGTGAACCCGAGCGAGCCGACATAGATGCCCGCCCACGACGGCGTCGCATCCGAGTCGAGCATCAACTTGGGATCGATGATATTGGCTTGCGCGGAGGATTTGTACGGTTCGAGCAAGCCCTCCTTCTTCGCGGCGATCTGCGAGTCAATGGGTCCGCCCCACCAAATGTCGAACTGCGGATTCGCCTTTTCGTTGCGGAGCCGCGTCACGGCTTCGCCGGCGGACAAGCGAATATAGTTGACGGTGACGCCGGGATTTTTCGCCTCGAATTCTTTCTTCATGCCGGCGCACCACTCTTCTTGCGGCGTGCAGAGCAAGTTGAGTTCGCCTTTAGCGGCTTTGGGCGCATCAGCGGCGGGACCCGTGCATGCCACCACCACGCTCAACAATACGACGAACAGAACCAGAACCAAAAACTTGCGCATTCGATTTCCTCCTTTTCGGAATTCAACTCAATTGAACTTCAACGGTGAAGCACGTCTCGTGAATTCGCATCCCCCCTTTCCACTTCCTCCGCACCGAGGCGAGGTTCGAGGATTTATGTGATTCATTCGTGATCGCGCGTGCGCGCAAGTACACTATAGCACCCGTCGCCGGGATTGTCAAAGTAAACCCGCCTTGCCGGTTTAGAAACAGCCCGTCGTCGTTTGTCCGCCCGCACGCGTGATGAACGGCAAGTAGGTGTACGTCGTAGCGCTCACCGCGCGCGCCAACGCCACCGCCGGCTTGTGCAAGCCACCCGTGACCGAGCCGCTACGATAGAGATCGTGCCGGCTCATTTGCCATTTCATCGTGCTGGGTTGATACGCGACGCCGGTCGTCCACACGTAAAGCGCGCCGCCGAAACTCGCCGCCGCGATCTCGACCGTGCCATCGCCGTTCAAATCGCCGAGCGCAAGCCCGCCGCGAATCCCGTGCAATTCCTGGCTTGCCTTTTCGTTCGGCAAGGCAAGCGGGAAATTCGCCAGCGGATTTCCGTTGCTGTCCAAACCGATCACGCTGACGTACGCGTTCGCCGTCGCGTCGGGGCTGTACGTGCCGAACACCACATCTGCCTTACTATCGCCGGTCACATCGCCGATCACCGGCTCACTCGCAAACAGATGCCGCCCCTGCGCGTAGTTGTACGTCCACGCCTGGGTGCCGTTCTCGCGGTACGCGCGCACCGTGCCATCGGCAAACGGCACGACGATTTCCAACTTGCCATCCGCGTCGAGATCGGCAAGCGCGACCGCTTGCTTGGACGGAATGAGATCGTACAGCGGCGCGCCCGCCAACTTGATCAGCGTCCAACCCGCGCGCCGGCTTCCATTCGGTTCGAGCACCAGCAAGCCGTTTTGCGTCCAGGTGTGTCCCTGCAACGGATCACGCACGCGCCCGGCAATCACAATCTCCGGCGTGCCATCGTTATCGAGATCGCCAATCGTCGGCGCGCCGGTCGTGTACTCCATATACTTGTCGGCGTCGTAATTGGTCTTGGTCGGATCGACGTACGTGCGCGCGGGCCAACCGGCGAGTGGCGTGCCATCCGCACGGTACGCGTGGAGGTACAATTGATCGCGCCCGGTGATGATTTCCGCCAAGCCATCGCCGGTCAAATCGGCGACGGCGACGTAACCCCAAATGCCCGCGCCACGATACTTGGTCGGAAAGCCGCTGACCAAGGTTCCGCTCGTCTGCCACGCGTACACATTTTCGCCGCACGTTTCGGAAAGCGAATTGTTGCTCGTGCCGGCGACGATTTCGAGTTTGGCGTCGCCGGTCACGTTACCCAACGCAACGGTGTAAACTTCCGCCAAATTGCTGGGTTCCGGATCAGGACTCCAAAACATTTCCTGGGGCCAGCCGGCAACCGGCGCACCGTTTGCTCTCCACACAAACACCTTGCCGCGCTGACCCAGGGTGTTGCTCACACCGCGCGTGCCCGCGACAATTTCGAGCGTGCCGTCGCCATCCATATCGCCAATCGCCAGCGGACCGTCAATGCGCGGCGTGTAACTGCACGCGCCGTTCGTCTTGAGCGGAAAATTCGCCAGCACGTTGCCCTGCCGATCCCACGCCCACACGCACCCATTCGTGTCGGCGATCAAAATTTCCAACTTGCCGTCATTGTTGAGATCAACGATGGCGGGACTCGAATTGGACGCACCGTAAAATTCGGTGCGCGGAAAACCGGCGAGGAAGGCAAACGCCTGCGGCGCGGCGACCGTCGTGCGTGGCAAGCCGAGCAGGAGCGCGCACGCCCACACCCACACGCCAACCTGGGCCATTCGTTTGTGCACTAGTAACCTCGTTTGAAATGATCCCGCAAGCGGGGATACAACAAAATGTCCGAGCGAATCAAGCGGCATTGTTCGATCACGTCGCGCTTGGTGGAAAGATGAAACCGCGCAAGCGCAAACGCGCGGTCGCTCGCCGGCGCAAGCGGCAAATAATTTTTTCGCCCGATCACGGTCAAGCCGAATTGCAGACCCAGTTCACGCGCCAGGCGAATCGTCGCGGGCGTGAACAAGCCGTTTGGGTAGGCGATGCTCGTCGGCGTCACGCCGGCAATCTCCGCCAAGTCGCGTTGCGCGCGCGCGAGTTGATCGCGGATGCCTGCCTCGTCGTAATTGGGAAGGATGGCGTGATCGTGCGTGTGATTGCCCAGCCGCACGTACTTTTCCTGCGCGAACGCGCGCAGTTCCGCCGGCGTCATCGGGCGATCAATGTCACCGACCGGCGTAAACGCGTCCGCGCCGAACGTCGCGCGCACGTACTGCTCGATCTCCGAATGCCGTTTGGCTTTGAGCGATTCTTGCTCGCGCTCGATGGCATCGGCGGACGCGCCGCGCTTGACGCGCTCGCGGTAAATTACATCCCACCAGTACGCGCGCCCCTGCTTGATGTAATTCGTGGCGATGAAAAACGTCGCGGGCGCGCGGAACTCGTTGAGCACGGGCAACGCGAGGTGATTGTTCGCGTACCCGTCGTCGAACGTGATCAGCACGTACCGCTTGTGCGGATCGAGATCGGCGCACAAATCGTCGGGCGCGACGAAGGTATAGCCCTGCGCCGCATAATACTCGACAAATCGGCGAAACCGTTGTATAGTCATTGCCTCAAGCGGATCGGCAACGTGGCGCGCGATTTCTGTTTCGTCGCGAAACAAGTTGTGGAAGAAGAACGCGATCAGCGCGCCCCGTTCTGTGACCAACTTGAGATAGAGTTCGGAGCAAGCCCGATCTACACGACGGACTATTTTGGATACGCTCGGCACAAAACTCCTTTATTCTTGATTCCAGGAAAATCTATTTGCAAGTGACACCACAAGATTCTGATCTAACCCGCGCGGAGCAACGGATCACGCGCATAGATGCTTTGCGCGGGGTTACCCTGTTCGGCGTTTGCATCGTCAACGCGTTTTACTTTCACGTGCCCGACGCACATTTCGCCGAGTATTATGAACAATTCCGCGATCCGTTGAATCGGGCAATACTATTTGCCGTCAATCATTTATTCACAGCCAAATTCTACCCCATTTTTGCATTTCTCTTTGGCTTGGGGTTTGCCATCCAGTTCTTCCGCGCCCAGCAGAAGAACGCCAACCCGTATGCAATCCTCACTCGCCGATTCATGCTTTTGGCGCTGTTCGGTCTCGCGCACATTTTATTCGTTTGGGAAGAAGATGTCTTGTTCCTGTACGCGGTATACGGACTCGGCTTGTTGACACTCACGCGGCGAGCGCCGCGCACGTTGTTGTTCGCCGCGGTACTGGCGTATAGCGCGCCGCTCGCTTTCCTGCTAATGCGCGGCGAACCGGCGCGCGCAGAGACTTTACAACTTGATGGGCTCGTTCGATTTTATTCGACGGCATCGTATTGGCAAATCGCGCAAGCGCGCACGCACATCTATCTGAACCAATTCACCGATCCCGCGTTCCTGCTGTCCGAAATCCAGCGCATTGCGTTTTTTCTGATCGGATTCTTGTTCGGTAAGCAAAATCTTGCCCAGACTTTCACCGCGCAACTCGCCCGGTGGAAAAAACTTTGGGTGAGCGCGCTCGGCATCTGGTTGATCAGTTTGACGCTCCAAACCGTTGCCTTCAAAGCCGACCCCGGCGCGGCGAGCGCTGTGTACGTTGCCAGCCAAGAAGTGAACAAGGCACTCGGCGGCCTGGCGCAGGTGTTCGCGTACATCCTGGGTGTGTGGCTCTGGCTCGACGCGACAAAAACCACGCGGATCGCAACGTGGCTCGCCGAAACGGGTAAACTCACATTGACGCACTATCTCACCCAGACAGCTTTGTTTTCGTGGCTCAACTATTCGTACGGCTTGCGGTTATACGCCACGCTTGCCCCCGTCCAAGTGTTTGCTCTCGCCGCCGGCGTATTTCTCTGCCAAGTCGCCGTTAGCCATTTCTGGCTTCGCGCTTTTAATTACGGACCGGTGGAGTGGTTGTGGCGCGCGCTCACCTACCGCCGGCACATTCCATTCCGCCGCGCCGCACCTGGGTAGAATCGTTTGGGGGGAGGAGAAGAATGCGCTGGAAACATTTTTCGCCCGCGACCATGCGGCTGGGGTTGAGCGTTGCGCTCGTCGCAATTTGGGTTAGCGCGTGTACAAGCCCGGCAAACACGCCGCTCCCTGCTCTGCCGACAAACACGCCGACACTGACCAAGCCCAGTTCACCGAGCGCAGTGCCCCCCACATCCACGCCCGCTTCGCCAACACGCCCCGCCACGGCGTTCGATCCGATCCAACTCGCGTGGTTTTACAAGCCGCCCGTAGACCAAGACCTGGCAACGCTCGCGCGCTATTTCGACGTATTCATTCTCACCCGGCTCGACGAGCCAACGCGCGACCGCTTGCGCGCGCAAGGAGTTCGTACCCCGTTCCTGCAATATTTGCGTTTCGACGCGATTCACGATCCCGGCTCGTGCACCAAATCGCCCTACCACAACCAAGTGGCGTACAACGCCGGCGATTATTGCGCGCTCGTCCGCGATCACCCGGATTGGTTTTTGCGCGACGCGCAAAACAATCTTCTGCTCGAAAGATCCGGCGGCGAGCGGTACGCGTTGATGGATCCGGGCAACGCCGGTTGGCGCGCCTTTTGGGTGCAACGCGCGCAACCCTGGCAAGAACAGTACGGCTGGGACGGTATCTTTCTGGACAATCTCGAAGCGAGCCGCCAACGCTTTCGCCTTGCCGGACGCAACAACCTGCCGAAAAATTACCCCGACGACGCGAGCTTCCAAGCCGCCTACGATGGTTTCCTGCGTTACGTCGTCAGCGCGTATTTTCGTCCGCGCCAGCGCCCCGTGTTCGCCAATATCGTCAACCTCGACGAACCCGCCGTCTGGTTTCGCTATCTCGAAAATCTCGACGGCGCGATGGAAGAGGGCTTTGCGGTCGGTTGGAAGGACGATTACCTGGTGGTTAGCGAATGGGAAGAGCAGTTACAGCGCGCCGAAGAAACCCAAGCGCGCGGCAAACAGATCATTCTTGTCGCGCAAGGCACGCGCAACGATCTCGCGCGCGAGCAGTTCGCCTTTGCGTCCTTCTTGCTGATCAGTCAGGGACGCGCTTCATTTCGGTACACCAACAGCGACACCTACGACGAAATTTGGCTCTATCGCGATTATGATCAAAACCTGGGTGCGCCGCTGGGTCCGCGCTATCGCGTGGGCAAAAACTGGCAACGCGATTTTAGCCAAGTCACCGTTTTGGTTAATCCCACCGCCCACACCGCCACCTACACCCCGCGCTAGGCGCGCCTCACGCGCGGCGCGTGAGGCGTTTGGCAATGCGCTTGATCAGGCGCGGCAGGTACCACCCCAGCCACATCAGCCCGCCGCGCCAATGCGGGCTGATCGCACGCACACGCCAATCCGCGCTGACGTTGTGCGCCCAGTGCGCCTTGTAATCCTCTTCACCTTCCAAAAAATCGTACACCTG
>CAIKBD010000005.1 GCA_903825565.1 uncultured Anaerolineales bacterium
CACAACCGTCTTGGCGTGCGGAATCGTGAGGTTGAGATTTTGCATCGCAAACGAGCGCCGCGCTTCCGGCAAAACGCGGTGCGGAAACAAGTTACTCAAGAGCGCAGGCGGTTGCGGTTCAAACGCCTTGCAGAGATTGACCAGTTCGATTTTTGCCATTGCCGAGCACCTCACATTTTAATTTCGCGATCCGGGATTTCCCCTTCCACCACCCGAATCTCCTCCTCCGTCAGCCCGTACAACGCGTAGACCAGCGCATCAATCTCTGCGTCCGTCGCCGCGATTTGCCGCGCGTACATCTCCCGGTCATGCGCGGTTTGCGTAGCGGCAACACACTTGTGCAATTCCAGCATCTGCTCCACCAACGCGACAATGCGACGGTGTCGGAGCGCGTCGCTCGCATCCTCAAAGTTGATGGCGCGAATGGGAAGTTGCGCCAAATGCCCGCGCTTGATCTGCGCCAGTGCTTCGCCTTGCTCCGGGTTAATACTACTCTGATATACCCAATTCAGCAAACGCGAGTTGAGCAATGCCAAAATAAATGGCAACGCCACCGCTTGCCGCGGCACAATCGTGTACAAATTATCGCGGACGATAAACTGTTGCCGATCCAAAGTAGCGACGAGCGAATCGCCCGTTTGCCGCACGACAATTTTTTCCGCCGCGTCATAGTTCGCCGAATAACGCGGCTCGGCGAGCCAATCACCAAAACGGATCCAGTAGTCCTCGTTCCACAAACTGGCGTAGCGTTGAATGAGACTCCCGCGTAAGAGCGGTCGAAAATCGGCGGCGTGCTTGGTCTCGGCGACAAACGGTTTCGTCTCGACGATTTTGCGCGTTTGCGGCGGCTTGCCCTTGCCAACTTGAAACGGTTTCGCGCCCTGGGTAATCACGCACAGGTGATCGAGCAATGGAAAAGCGCGGAATTTATCCACCAGTGCGACAACTTCCGGGCGCGCGAACACATTCACCGGCTTGCCATCGCCCGCTTGCCACCGCCGTTGCGGCGTGGCGAACTCGACGCGCGTGCCGCCTTTCTCGACAAGGTTAATCGTGATCGCGTGCGTTTCCGCCGGCGGCGCATTTTCAAGAATGACAATCTCCGTATCCACCGTCGCGCGAAAAACCGGATAGCGATAATGCACAATTGTTTCGATCTGAGTGCAATTGAGCATGTGCCGACGAATTTCTTTGCATTGCAAATTGAGCAACCAAGTATTCGGAATGATCATACCCAATTGCCCGCGCGCCCGGAGCAACGCGAGCGATTTTTCGACAAACAAGAGATAGGTGTCAAGTTGGTAATTCTGAATCTTGAAATGCGCGCGCAAGTACGCCAGTTGCTCTGACGTAAGCGTCGCGCCATACGGCGGATTCCCGATCACCACATCAAACCCGCCCGCGCGCAGCGCGTCCGGAAACTCGCGCCCCCAATCGAACGGATTCACGCGCCGCAACTCGTCCGCGTCCGGCGCCGACTGCCCTGCGAAATAATCCGCGCCGATCAACGCATTACCGCACTTGATATTCGCGTCGAGGTTCGGAAGTGCGCGTTCCTTGAACAGCGCCAACTGCTTGCCCAGTGTCTCGCTCGTCTCATCCTCCAACACCTTGAGCAAGAGCGAAAGCTTGGCCACCTCCACTGCTTGCCGATCAATATCCACGCCGAAAATGTGCGTCGTTAAAATCCGCTTCTTTTCCACCGTCGTCAGTCGCCAGCCCGTCGCGCTCTCAAAAATCTTGCCCTCGCGCGCCGCGCGTTTCGCATCGTGCGCGACGTACCACGCGAGACAATGCTCGAGCAAACACTGGTACGCGCCAAGCAAAAACGATCCCGACCCGCACGCCGGATCAAGCACGCGGAGGGGCAACCCTATGTGGTTGCCCGGTTCTGGACGACCACGCAGGGTCGCCCCGCCCAGTTCCTCCGGCGATTTTCCCTCGATCATTTTGCCAACCGTTTGCGCGACGATGTACTCGACGATGTACGCCGGCGTGTAGAACACGCCGCCCGCTTTTTTCACCGCCGGCTTTTCCTCAATCTTGGCTTGATGCGAAGGCGTCAGCCGGATCACCTTGCCAAGAAATTGCTCGTACACGTTGCCCAGCGTGTCCGCCGCCAGCACCGAAAATTCGTATGGCGATTGCGGATAGTACAACTCGGCGAGGATACCACGCAATTTGTCGTCGTCCATTTTTAATTGCGGTGTCAGCGGGTCCACCGCAAAATCGAACAAGCCGGAATTGTATTTCGCGTCCGCGTCGCGGCAGAGCGCGAGCAAGCGCGCATAAACGCCGCCGTGCGTTTTGCCGGTGTCCGCGAGCGCGCCAAGCGCAACGATTTGTTCCGGCGACAAGGCGCGCAAATGTTCGGCGTGCGCCGGCGCGAGCGGATTCGCCGCGCGCAGTAGCCGCCCGTACTCCTCCGCGCCGCGATCCTCCGCCATCCGCAAAAAGATGATGCGGTCGAGCGTGCGTTGCACCGCGTCGTTCATCTCGTCGAGCGAGAGGCGCGGGTTCAACTGCGCGATATTTTTGGCGAGCGTCGCGCGCCAACCCTCGATGGTCTTTAGAAATTCCGCGTCCACCGGCGACGTGCCGCGTTGCGCTTTGGCGGCGCGCGCGTACTGATCGAACGAGCCGCGCAAAACCGCCTCTTTCGAAAACACGTCGTAAATTTCCGGCAAACGCTCCGCGTATTCGTCGAACGTGAAAAACGCAATGCGCCCGACCGCCGCTTTGTCGGTTTGCGCCGGGCGCGCGCGGCAATCGTAGATCGCGAGTTCCTCGAAATCGGAGAGGAGCGACAGCGGCAACTGCGCGCTCCACGCGTAACGGCGGAGTTGGTACGCGGCTTCGCCGTCGGTCTTGAGCCCGACCTTTGGCTTTTTGGCTTCGGCGAAAAATTTGCGGACGCCGCCGACGCGAAAGGAATAATCCGGCGCTTTGGTGGTGCCGGCGATTTTCAGCGCGTCCTCGTTCACCACCTCCTTGTACTGCTCCGCCCAGCCCTGCCGGTTCATCACGTCCCAGCCGAGCGCTTC
>CAIKBD010000006.1 GCA_903825565.1 uncultured Anaerolineales bacterium
GGCGTTCTCCTTAACCGCCTGCGCCGGGCTTGCACCTGGTTTTTCCCGGCTCGCTGAGGAGATGACCTACTACTCCCGCTCACAGCCATTTCTGATTTGCGATTTATGATTTAGAAATTTCAATCTAAAATCTGAAACCCTAAATCTAAAATTTCCGAGTGGAGCTGATGGGATTCGAACCCACTACCTCTTCAATGCCATTGAAGCGCTCTCCCAATTGAGCTACAGCCCCGTTTAAGTTAAGATTGCAGATTGCAGATTTACGATTTTGAAATCTGCAATCATAAATCTGAAATCTGCAATTCCGTGTGGAGCCGATGGGATTCGAACCCACTACCTCTTCAGTGCGATTGAAGCGCTCTCCCAACTGAGCTACGGCCCCGTACTCTCCAGTGCGCGGCTAGTATATGCAATTGAGCCGGGATTGTCAAATCGCGTGGCGCGCGGCGCGAATCCAACTTGCGCGATTTTTCGTTTCGGCGCATAATCGCCCCGCTATTTCACGACTCTATTTATGGGAGGATTCGTTTGAATCGCGTCTGGCTCGGAATCTTGTTATCGCTCGCGGGCTTTTTCACCGGCTTGTCTTGGCTCGTTCACACACGCGCGCTGGTTGAGTTTGACCGCACGGTGTTGTTTACTCTGCAAGCCACGTTGCCACGCATCGTGGACTTGCCGTTCTCGTGGCTAAGCGTGCTCGGCTCCGCCGAAATCACCAGCGCGATTTTTCTCGCGCTCGTTTTCTTCCTTGCGCCCCCAGCGCAACGCGTGCCATTCATCCTCGCCTTTGGCGCGATGACGTTCCTCGAACTCCTCGGCAAAAGTTTTTTGCGCCAGCCCACCGTGCCCTACGAATGGGTGCGAACGATCCGGCTCGCCACAATCCCCAGCGGCGACATTCCAACTTTTTTTGCGTACCCCTCCGGGCACTCGGCGCGCACGGTGTTTCTCGCCGTGTTATGCGCCGGCTTGATCGCGCCGCGCAACTTGGCGCGCGCGCCGCGCCGCGCGATCTACCTCGCCCTCGGCGCACTCGTCGGCGCGATGTTGCTCAGCCGACCGTACCTTGCCGAACATTGGACGACCGATGTAATTGGCGGCGCGCTGCTCGGCACCTTGTTCGCGCTCCTCCCGTTTACATTCCCCAAAATTGCCGGCGCGCGAAATCTTAACGAACGCAACTGAGTGCGAAAACAAAACCCGCTGCCGGTTGTTTGTCCGGCAGCGGGTTGAGCGCATTACCCAGCCAATTCGGTTTCTTCCGAAATATCCTCGACGGTCACAGTCGGCACAGGACCCAGATCGAGCAACGCGGCTTCTTTGCGAAAGCCACTCCCCACCGGGATCAACTTGCCGAGAATGACATTTTCTTTCAAGCCGCGCAATTGATCCACGCGTCCGCGCACTGCCGCATCCGTCAACACGCGCGACGTTTCTTGGAACGACGCCGCCGCGAGAAACGATTCGGTCGCCAGCGCGGCACGCGTCAAACCCAGCAAGATCGGCTGATGCGTCGCCGGGTTGCCGCCGGTTTCCGCGATCTTGGCGTTGCGTTCGTTCAACGCCTTGACATCGAGAATTTCACCGGGCAACAATTCGGTGTCGCCGGAGCCGCGCACGCGCACGCGGCGCAACATTTGACTGATGATGATTTCGATGTGCTTGTCGTTGATGTTCACGCCTTGCGAACGGTACACGCGTTGCACTTCTTCGAGCAAGTACAACTGACACGCTTCCTTTCCCAGGATGCGAAGAATTTCGCGCGGATTCTTGGGCCCATCCGTCAATTGATCGCCCGCGTGGACGGCTTGCCCGTTCTCGACGCGCAAGCGCGCACTCGCCGGCACATCATACTCCGCTTCGTCCGCCACATCGCGGCGCACGATGATGCGATCCGCTTCGAGCAACACGGTGCCGGGATTCGTCGCCGCAATTTCTTCCGCGCCGACCTGCGCCAGCGCTTGCTCTGCCGCCACCGAATCGCCCTCGGTGACGAGCAGTTGCGCGCCCGCCGGCAATGCATACTCGTCCGATTCAATGCGCGTGTTGCGAATTCGCAAGCGGCGTTCGTCGCCGTCGTTGTAAATTTCCACGACGCCGTCAATCTCCGCCATCAACGCTTCACCTTTCGGATCGCGCGCCTCGAACAATTCTTCGATGCGCGGTAAACCCGTGGTGATGTCCTCCACACCGGCGACGCCGCCGGTGTGGAACGTGCGGAGCGTCAACTGCGTGCCCGGCTCGCCGATGCTTTGCGCCGCGATGATGCCCACCGCTTCGCCAATCGGCACCGCACCGCCACGCGCGAGATCGCGCCCGTAGCATTTCGCGCACAAACCGTGCCGCGCTTCGCACGTGAACGGATTGCGAACCAACACGCGTTCCACTTTGGCTCGCTCCGCCGCTTGCCACAACTCTTCGCTGATCGTTTCGCCCGCCGGAATGATCACTTCGCCGGTTTGCGGATCAACAATCGCCGCCGCCGCGGTCCTGCCAACAACGCGTTCGGCGAATATTTCGCCGGTGCGCCCCTTCGCCGTCGCATCGAGCCAAACGCCCTGGAGTGTGCCGCAATCATCTTCGGTGATGATCACTTCTTGCGCAACATCCACCAAACGCCGCGTGAGATACCCCGCGTCCGCCGTCCGCAACGCCGTGTCCGCAAGACCTTTGCGCGCGCCGTGCGTCGAAATGAAATATTCAAGCGCGGTCAATCCTTCGCGGAAATTCGATTTGATCGGCAGCGCGATGATACGCCCCGCCGGGTCCGCCATCAAGCCGCGCATCCCGGCGAGTTGGCGGATCGGTTGAAAGCCGCCTTTCGTCGCGCCGGAATTTGCCATCACGCGAATCGGCGACGCCTCGCGCATCCC
>CAIKBD010000007.1 GCA_903825565.1 uncultured Anaerolineales bacterium
CAAGTGAATGTGTTGAGCGAGCGCGGAGTGATCGTCGCGCAAATTCATCCCAAGGAGTACACGGAACTTGCGCTGACCCAGTTTGAACTGTTCGATCAGCGCAAGTACGGCAGCACGGTGTTGTGTTTTTATCGGCGGCGGATCGCGCCGCCCGTCTCACCCGCTTGAGGCGGGCAATTTTTCGTCGCCGCGTTTAGCGCGCGGACAAGAATCCGCCGCGCCGCTCGCGGCGCACCGCCACAATTTCGGCAAGGATTGCCAGCGCGGTTTCCTCCGGCGTGCGCGCACCCAAATCCAAACCGATGGGACCGTGCACGCGCGCGAGAAATTCCGCGGCGACGCCGGCGGCGCGCAGTTCGGCAAAATGTTGCGCGCGCGTTTCGTGCGAACCCATCGCGCCAATGTAGCGCGGCTGGGTAGCGGCTAACGCTTTCAGCGCGGGAATGTCAAACTTGGGATCGTGCGTGAGAATCACGACGTAGGACGCCGCGTCAATCTTGATCTGGGCGAGCGCGTCGTCGGGATACGCGACGCTGATCGCGTCGGCAGTCGGGAAACGCTCGCGTGTCGCAAAGCGCGCCCGCCCGTCCACAATCGTCACGTGAAAGCCGAGCGTCTGCGCGAACTGGGTCAAGGGGATCGCCGTGTGCACACCGCCGAAAATGATCAATTTCGGTTTGGGCATAAATACGTCAATGAAAATTTCCGTGTCGCCGTACGTGTGGCGCGCCGGTGTTTCAGTGTGGAGCGCGTGCCGCGCGTCGCGGATGACTTGCGTGGTCAGCGCAGTATCGCCCCAAGCGCCCGTCACGCGTTCATCGGCGTAGACAATCAGGTGCGCGCTGAGATTTGCGCCGCGCACAATCGTTGTCAGCGCGCAGGGTGTTTCCTCGGCAAGGTTGCGTTCAAGTTCCGCGTAAAACTTTATCGTGTGCCCCACCGATTGTTCGACGACCTCGATAAATACCTCGATCATTCCTCCACACGACAAGCCGACTTCCCAAGCCATTTCATCGGCGATGCCGTACTGCAACAACCTGGGTGTGCCAGTTTTGAGCGCGCGTTGCGCCGCTTCGATCACCGCGCCTTCCACGCACCCACCGCTGACAGAGCCGGCAAATTCGCCGCGCGCGTTGACGATCATTTTCGCGCCGAGCGGGCGCGGCGTCGAGCCGCCGGTTTTGACGACGGTGGCAAGCGCTACGCGCTCTCCGCGCGCGCGCCACGCGTCGAGTGTCGCCATCAGTTCGCGCATCTCTTCATCCCCCTGGTCTAGACGCCGCCGGGTGTTTCGACCGCGGTGCGGATTTGCGGCAAGTGCGCGCGCGTGTGCACGTTCGCTTGCAACAAGTTTGCGCCGACGCGCCAATACGTTGCCTTGTGCGCCACAAACGCTTTGGGCAACGCGGCGATGATGGCGACGGTTTCGGTTTGCACGCGTTTGAATTCACTCAACAAATCGGCGATGCTGGGATACGCTTGCACCATCGCCGTGAGACGCGCCGGCACATTGTCGAACGCATCGTTGTTGTCGTACCAGCGTTCGGCGTCGTTGAGCAGATCGCTCAGCCACGCGTGATTGTCGCGTTCGCCGGCGATCAAATGCGCGAGCGTTTCTTTCGCGCTCCATTCTCCCGGTTTGGGGCAACGTTCCGCTTCGGCTTCGCTCACGCCGTCGAAACATTCCGCGAGTTCGGCGAATTGCTCGGCGTAACTGGCGCGCACCGCGTCCGCGAGCGCCGGCGCGGTTGGCGGCACTTCCGGCAATGGGCGCGCGGAGAGTTGCATCTTGACGGTATGCTTTTTCGCGCCGCGATAAAACACGACGGTCAGTTCATCGCCGGCGCGATGCGTTTGCAACACATTCGCCAGCGAAGTGTAACCGGTGATTGGTTTGCCGCCCATTTTGACGATCACATCATCCGTGCGCAGGTCGGCGGCTTGCGCGCCGGTGCCCTCGCCCACACCATCCAGCCGAATGCCCACGCTGACCGGCACACGCAATTTTTTCGCTTCCTTGGCGTTGAGGATGCCGACGTTGATGCCCAGCATCGGTCGCCGCGTAAAACGCAGGTCGAGACCAGTTTCGAGCGTCGCCTGCAAATTCTCCAACGCGCTTTGCCAGCCGCTGGAAAATTCCTGGGTCGCTTTTGTCCACGCCTTACCCACCGCAACCCCGGTGTGCCGCACTGAGACGCGCGTGCCGTCCGGTTTTTCGGTGAGCGTGACCACCACGCGCGTCAGCCCTGGTTCGCCGCGGCCTTGCCAGGTAAAGGCAATGCGCTGGTTGGGCGTTAGTGCGGTAAATTCGCCGGCAGTGTAATAGCCGCTACTCCACCACAAGTAGAGTCTGCCGCCGACGCGCGCATCGGCTTGCGCGGCGTTGCAAAACCATTCGCGCAAGGCGGTTGAACTGGTGAACGCGCGATACACCTGCGCGGCGGGCGCATTAACGCGCCGCGTAAATTTCAAATTGCGAGTTGCCATCCTAGCCTCCTGGGGAATGTGTCTGCCCGCGAGTCAGACGGGAGAGTGCGAGCAACAAAACGATCAGCGCGATGACCTGGGTCACGCGATAGCCATTGTCCAACACCGCCACATCGGCGCGAAACGCGTCGAGGAAAACCCGCGCCGCGCTGTACCACGCCAGCGCGCCGAGCGCAATCCCGCCGGCGCGAACCGTGCGCCGGGCGAGCCAGCCGATCAACGCCAGTCCCGCCAACGCGGCGAACGCATCGTATAGTTGCACCGGGTGGCGCGGCTCACCCCAAATGAAAATGCCCCACGCGATTTTCGTCGGCATTCCGTACCCGTCGCCGCTGAGAAATTGACCGCACGCGATCACCGCGAGCGCGACGAGCGCGCCCGGCGCAAGCGCATCGGCAAACGGCGCGAGCGGAATCGCGCGGCGTTGGATGTACGCATAGCCGGCGACGAGGCCAAAGATCGCGCCGTAATCCAGCGAGAGCGCGTTCGGCGTGGGCGCGAACGCTTGCCGCCAATCGCCGGCATACACCGGCAAATTTTGCAAAACGAAAACGAGCCGCGCCGAAAAAAACGTGACCGCGAGCGCGAGCGCGACGACGTTCCACGCGTCATTCGGATCGAGCGCACGCTGGCGACACGCGCGTTCCGCGACCGTGGTGCCCAACCACAGCGCGACGATGCTCGCCAAAACGAGCGACTGGATCGTGACCGGACCGATTTGGATCACGGGGAGCATTAGCGTGCTCCCAGCGTTTTGATTTGGGCTTCGATGTACGCGCGGCTCAGCGCGCCAACGTTCGCCGCGCGAATGACGCCGGCGCGATCCACGAAGAACGAGGTCGGCAGCGCCAGTACCTGGTACGCGCGCGTCGTTTCGCCATCGGGATCGAGCAGGATCGGAAATGTGAGTTGAAACTCGCGCGCGAATTTTTGCGCGGTTGCGGGGTCTTCGCCGCTGTTGATCGCGAGCACGACAAAATCGTTTGGGTGCGCTTGCGCCGCCGCGAGAATTTCCGGCATTTCGCCGCGACACGGCGGACACCACGTTGCCCAGAAATTGATCAGCACGATCTTGCCGCGCCACTGTTCGAGCGCGGCAGGCGAGCCGTCGAGCGTGGTGAGTTGGAAATCGGGTGCGCGAAAATTGACGTGCGCCGCGGCATGATGTTCGGCGTCCGTTTCAGTGGGGATGCGCGTGACGTGAATCCATGCGCCGCCGAGGAGCGCGACGAACAGCACGAGCGCGTAACTTGTCCAACGAGTGCGTATCATCAGCTTGAATTATACGCGCATCGGCAATCGCGCGCAATCCCGGCTAGACGGCGTTTGACCTTACGCCGCAATCGCGCTACAATGCCGCCGATGAATCCACACGATCAACTTCGCCAATTGCCGTCCGTTGATGCGCTGTTGCAAGCTCACACCTTGCGCGAACTCGCGCACCAGTCCAGCCATACACTGGTCGTCGAAGGCGTGCGCGTCGCGCTCGACGCCACGCGGCAAAAAATTCTTGCAGGCGCGGATGCGCCGATGCTTGCGCAATTGATTGACACGATTTGCGAATGGGTTGGCGCGCAGGTGCAACCGTCGCTGACACCGGTGATCAACGCAACCGGCGTGATCCTGCACACGAACCTGGGCCGCGCGCCGTTATCGGCGGAGACGCTGGTTGCGATGCGGCTCGCCGCGCAAGGATACTCGAACCTGGAGTATGATCTTGTCGCCGGCGAACGCGGCTCACGGCACGTCCACGCCGAGACGATCATCACGCGCCTCACCGGCGCGGAAGCCGCGCTCGTCGTCAACAACAACGCCGCGGCGGTGATGCTGATCCTGGCGGCGTTTGCGCGCGGCAAGCAAGTCATTCTCTCGCGCGGGCATCTCGTCGAAATTGGCGGCGGCTTTCGCGTGCCCGAAGTGATGCAACAGTCCGGCGCAACCCTGGTCGAGGTGGGCACGACTAACCGCACGTACGTCGCCGATTACGCGCGCGCGATCACCGAACAAACGGCAATGCTCATGCGCGTCCACTCGTCGAATTTCAAAGTGATCGGTTTTACGCACGAGGCAACACTCGGCGAACTGGCGACGCTCGCACACGAAAAAAATCTCTTGTGCGTGGATGACCTGGGGAGCGGTGCGCTACTCGACACGACGACATTCGGCTTGGCGCACGAGCCGATGCCGCAAGAGTCGCTGGCGGCGGGCGTGGACGTGGTGTGCTTTAGCGGCGACAAGTTATTGGGCGGTCCGCAAGCCGGAATTATTATCGGCAAACGCGCCGCGATTGCCGCGCTGAAAAAATTTCCGCTGACGCGCGCTTTGCGCGTGGACAAGGTGACGTATGCCGGCGTGCAGGCAACGCTGTTGCATTATTTGAAGAATGAAGCGGCGAAAAAAATTCCGATCTGGATGATGATTGCGGCGACGCGTGCCGACCTGGATGCGCGCGCGACCAAATGGGTGGAACGCTGGCGCGCGGCAAAACTCGACGCAACCGTGCTGGATGCAGAATCTACGATTGGCGGCGGTTCGTTGCCCGGCGAAACGTTGCCCGCGCGCGTTGTCGCCGTGGCGGTTGCCGCGCCGGATGAATTTGCGAAACGGTTGCGCGGAAATGCGCCGCCGATCATTGCGCGCATCGAGCAAGGGCGTGTAATTTTCGACCCGCGCACAGTGCTGGCGCAGGAAGAGGACACCCTGCTCGCCGGCGTCGAGCGCATCGCCAAACTACAATGAACCCAAGACCTTCGAGCCACAACTCGAAGGTCTTGCTTTTTCCGCGCGAATTGTTAGACAAAAAATCCCACTTGTAGTACAATCCCGCCGAAAATTTAGCGAGAGGATACCAATGGCTCCAATCAAATTCACGCGCAACCACAATGATCTGTCTACCGATACAGGATTTCAGTTTGAATTTTTCTGCGACCGGTGCGGCAACGGTTTCCAAAGCAAATTTCAAGCGTCGGCGACCGGCATGATCAGTCAAGGTTTGAACACCGCCGCAAGTTTGCTCGGCGGATTGTTCGGCGGCGCGGCGCAAATCGGCGAGAACGTGCACTCGGCGGCGTGGCATCAACAAAAAGACGGCGCATTTGCCGCCGCGATTGACGAAGTGAAACCGCATTTTACACAATGCCGGCGTTGCGGCAAGTGGGTGTGCAAGGAAGTGTGCTGGAACACCGAGCGCGGGATGTGCAAAGAATGTGCGCCCGATCTGGAACAGGAATACTCGGCGATTCAAACGGAAGCGGCGATTAGCGATGCGCGCGAAAAGGCAAGCACCGTAGATTATGTTTCCGCCGACAAGTTCAAAGAGACGATTGTGGGCACATGCGCGCAGTGCGGCGCAGATTTGAAAGGCGGCAAGTTCTGCCCCGAATGTGGCAAGCCGGTCAAGCAAGGCAAGTTTTGCAAAGAGTGCGGCAAGCCGACCGGCGGCGCAAAATTCTGCCCCGAGTGCGGCGCGAAACAGTAAAACGAATTCGGCAGGCAAAAGCCAGAATTAGTGTAGATTCGCGGATAAAAATCGAACGAGAAAAATTTGGCGAAGGTATCGGGTTTGCTTCCGAATTCTGAATCTTGGAGAAAAACATGTCCGAATTGACCGACCTCTACGCGCAAATTCGCGTCTGCCCAAAATGTGTCCTCGCCAAAGGGCGCACGAACACGGTGCCCGGCGAGGGACCGGAAAACGCCGAGGTGATGATGATCGGCGAAGCGCCGGGCTTTCACGAAGATCGCGAAGGCAGACCGTTCGTCGGCGCGGCGGGCAAATTGTTGGACGAATTGCTCGCGGGGATTAATTTAAAGCGCGATCAAATTTATATTTGTAACGTCCTCAAATGCCGTCCGCCGCAAAATCGTGATCCGTTTCCCGAAGAGATGGAGGCGTGCAAAACGTTTCTCGATCAACAGATCGCGCTGATCCAGCCGAAAGTGATCATCACGATCAGCCGCTTTGCGATGGCGCGCTGGTTCGCGGAGCAAAAAATTTCGGCGATTCACGGCAAGCCGAAAAAAGTCGGCGCGCTCGTCGTGTTGCCAATGTATCATCCCGCGGCGGCATTGCATCAACCCAGTTTGCGCCGCGTGCTCGAAGAAGACTTTGCGCGCGTGCCGCAAATCCTCACAGAAATGGCGCATCTGTCGGAGGAAAAGCCGGCACCCAAAGCCCCGCCGCCCCAACAGTTGAGCATGTTTTAGCAGTCGGATAGTCAGACTCTGTTGGCGAACTCCGACGGACGTTTCTAACGTCCGTCTCAGTCAGGTGAAAAACCCGATAGAATCGGGTTGAATCGGTTTCCAACCGATTTTTACCTATTTTAGACGCCGATTTGAATCGGCGGCGGGTTCGCCAACAGAGTCATAGTCATCATCTGCTTGACTCTCCGACTATTTGACTATGAGACGATCCAACCATTATGAAACCCAAACTCAGAATTATCCCCCTCGGCGGCGCGGGCGAGATCGGCAAGAATATGACGCTCGTCGAGTACGACGGCGCGATTCTCGTCATTGACGCCGGCTTGATGTTCCCCGAAAGCGATATGCTCGGCGTGGATATTGTGATCCCCGACATCACCTACTTGCTCGAACGCCGCGAGCAGGTGCGCGGGATCGTCATCACGCACGGGCACGAAGATCACATCGGCGCGCTCCCACACGTGCTCCCGCGCATCAACGTGCCGATCTACGCCACGCGGCTCACGCGCGGCTTGATCGAAGTAAAACTCAAAACGCACAAACTCTTGAAAGATGCGACGATCCACACACTGGGACTGCGCGATACGATCCAGCTCGATCCGTTCACGATTGAAACGTTCCACGTCAGTCACAGCGTGCCCGACGGAATCGGTTTGGCGATCACGACACCGCTCGGCATCATCGTCCATTCCGGCGATTTCAAATTCGATCCCAGCCCGGTGGATGGTCAACTGACCGACTTTGCAAAACTCGCGGAGGTCGGCGGGCGCGGCGTGCTGGCATTGACGAGTGACAGTACGAACGCCGACTCGCCCGGTCACACGCCGTCCGAAACGACGGTGATGGATAGTTTTACGCGCGTGTTCGCCACCGCCGAAGGACGCGTGATTGTCGCCACGTTCGCCTCGAACATTTCGCGCATTCAACAAGTGATTGACGCCGCGGTGCGTTTCAATCGGCGCGTCGCTATCGTCGGGCGTTCGATGCACGACAATGTGAAAATGGCAACCGAGTTGGGCTATATGCGTGTGCCCGACGGCGCGCTGATCCGCACCGAGCAGATCCATCACTTGCCGCTCAACGAGATCGTGATCGTGTGCACTGGCGGGCAAGGCGAACCGACGAGCGCGCTCGTGCGGATGGCGAATCGCGATCACAAGCAACTGGCGATCACACCCGGCGACACAGTGATCTTGTCCGCCACCCCGATTCCCGGCAACGAGGAAATGATCAATCGCACGCTGAACAATTTGTTCCGCGCCGGCGCATTCGTGTACTATGACGAGTTGATGCACGTCCACGTTTCGGGACACGCGAGCCAGGAAGAGCAGAAACTGCTGATCAATTTATTGCGCCCCAAATATTTCGTGCCCCTACACGGCGAGTATCGGCATCTCGTCTTGCACGCGCGGCTCGCCCAGTCCATCGGTATTCCGCCGGAAAATACGTTCGTCGTCGAAAACGGCGCGGTGGTCGAATTTGACGAGCACGGCAACGCGCGCATCGCCAAAGACAATGTGCCGGCGAGCGATGTGCTGGTGGACGGCATCGGCGTCGGCGACATCGGCACGACGGTTTTGCGCGAGCGCCACCACTTGTCGGCGGACGGCTTTCTCGTCGCACTCGTCACGATTGACGCGCACACCGGCGAAACGGTGTTCGGTCCCGAAATCATCACGCATGGCTTTGTCTACAGCGAGACTTCGGAAGAGTTGATTGCGGGAGCGAAAGAAGCGATTGCCGACACGCTGAAAAAAGGCGGGCGCGGGAGCGCGCTCAGTGTCAAACTCAAAGATGTCCTGAGTCATTATCTCTACAAGCAAACGCATCGCCGCCCGATGGTGATTCCCGTCGTGACTGAAGTATGAACCTTCTCCTCACCGGCTTTGAGCCGTTTGGCGAAAGCAAGCTCAATCCCTCCGAGCAAGTTGTGCGCGCGCTGGAACGCGAACGGATCGCTGGCGTCGAACTCTACACGGCGATTCTGCCGGTGGATCGCGTGCGCGGTCCCGCCGCGTTGTTGCGCGCCGTGCGCGCCGCGCGTCCCGACGCGGTGGTGTGTTTGGGCGAAGCAGCGCGGCGCGTGGCGATCTCCATCGAACGTGTGGCGATCAACTTGCTGGATTTTCGCATCGCGGACAATGCCGGCAACAAGGCGACGGACGAGCCGATTGTGCCGGGCGCGCCCGCCGCGTATTTTTGCACCCTGCCGGTGCGCGCGATGTATGACGCCGTGCGCGCCGCCGGCGTTCCCGCCGAACTGTCGTTGAGCGCGGGCGCGTACTTGTGCAACCAAGTGACCTACGTGTTGTTGCACGATCTCGCGCAACAACAACTCGAAATTCCGGCGGGGTTTGTGCATTTGCCGGCGTTGCCCGCGCAAGTGGCGACACGCGACATGCTACTCCCGACGATGAGCTTGGAGACGATGGTGCTCGGCGTGCGCGCGGGGATCGGCGTCATTGCGCGCGCTGTTGCCGTGGCGCGCGCTGGATGATCGCGATGATTGGGAAGCGACGTGTTGTCTGCCATGCCGTTCTAGTTGAGAGCGGACGGTCAAAGCAACGCGGGCAGAGATGAAACGTCCCAGTCATTTAGAGTGAGAATGTGGAAATGAAAAACCTATTCACCCTAAAGAGGCGATCCATAGTGTTCTTTCTTATCATTGTGTTGTTCGTGTTGCCAATCGGGACAAAGGCGGCTCCAACAAGCGATACAGAGCCACCAAATGCGATTGCTTTTGATTTTACGACCAAGGTGATAGATGCTTCAGCATCTGATCAAATCATCACTTTCACAGTACATCTAACTGACGATTTGAGCGGCGTGACTGATGGAATGATCAACGGAATGGGTGTGAGTCCTTCTCAAGTGCGGTTCCGTAGCCCGTCTGGTAACCAATTCGCCGATGTCATCATTGCACCACCTGGCAATCTTGTGTCGGGGAATACTCTAGATGGGATCTATTCGAGTATATTGGTTGTGCCCCGATACGGCGAATCAGGCACATGGCAACTTCAGTATCTCATGCTTGTTGACGATGTCGGTAACACACGATGGCTTGATCGAAATCAAATGATTGCTTTGGGATTTTCTACCGACTTCAATGTCACATCAATAGGTGATACACAAGCACCGAACGTCATCACTTTTGCGTTGACTCCAAATTCAGTAGATGTGTCAATCTTGCCGCAAACTATCACGATCACGGCACGTGTAACCGACGATCTGAGTGGCGTGACCGATGGAACGATCGGCGGTAAAGGTGCGGGTCCTTCCCAGGCGCGATTCCGCAGTCCCTCTGCGAATCAGTTCGCAGATGTTGTCCTCGCTCCGCCTCACAACCTAGTATCAGGAGATACGCTGGATGGAATCTATTCAAACACAATCGTCGTGCCCCAGTTCAGCGAATCAGGCACGTGGCAGCTTCAGTATCTCATGCTTGTTGACGATGTGGGCAACACAAGGTCACTTGATCGGAATCAGATGATCGCTTTGGGATTCTCCATAGATTTTAATGTGACATCGGCTAGCGATACTGAACCGCCAAACGTTCTCAGTTTCAATTTTACACCAAAAACGGTGGACATATCCAGTGCGTTGCAGCTGATAACAATCACGACGCGTCTGACAGACAATTTGAGTGGCGTAACAGACGGGATGATTGGCAGTGTAGGCGTCAGTCCTTCGCAAGCGCGATTTCGTAGCCCATCGGGGAATCAGTTCGCAGATGTGATTTTCGCTCCGCCAGGCAATCTTGTCTCTGGGAATACTCTGGACGGAATTTACTTGAATACTGTATCTGTAGCGCAGTGCAACGAAACGGGGCAATGGCAACTTCAGTACTTAATGCTCGTTGACGATGTGGGCAACACAAGGTCACTTGATCGAAATCAAATGAACGCTTTAGGGTTTCCCACAGATTATAATGTGACGACAGGCGCGGTAGCCTGCTCTCTGCTCTCTGCTCCTGTATCGACAGGCAGTACGACTCTGCCCGTGATCAGCAATGCGGGTTTTTCTATTGGGGGCAATGTACGGATTAACCCAGGTGGTTTGACGCAAGAAGACGGACGTGTTGTGGGGTTTGGGTCAATTATTTTGGCAAGTGGCGTCAAGTATGCTCATAGCACGAATGAAATTGTGTTGAAACTTGCTCCCTCGAATGGTTACATTATATACTTGCCCATGATAAGGCGATAGATTGTAGCCGTCTCGCGTAAATCGAGGCAGGCAATTACGAATGACAGAAAGTGGTTTGTTGACGAGGCAGAATCAACAGACTGTACGGCAGAGAACACACGTGCACCGACCGCGCCCAAAGTGACCTACGAAATGAAGCCACCGCCCAACTGCGCCAACCAAATTCGCCAAAAGCCGCGTACGTGGCGCAGTTGATGCACTATGGCGTTCCCAGACACGCCTTTTCAAATGTGGCGGCGCGCTTCCCACGAAGTATGTTTTGCAGTAGAAGAAGAACAACATGACTGAAGACACGCTGACAGGCGACTTGCTTTTTGACGTTCTTACACCGCTCGGCTTTCGCGTGCGCGTCACTCGAACCTACTGGGAGTTGATTATCACAGTCAAACATCCAGCAATGGCAGGACGCGAACATGATGCGCAAGAAACGTTGAAGAATCCAGATGAGGTTCGGCAGAGCAAAAGCGACCCGAACGTGTATTTGTTTTACAAACCTGAACGGATCGGCCGCTGGGTGTGTGCAGTAACAAAACGACTTGATGGCGACGGCTACTTGATTACGACCTATCCGACCGACGCGATAAAGGAAGGGGTACGAATATGGCACAAGTAAAGGTGTATTACGACCAAGCGGGGAATTCGCTCACTGTTTGGTTCGGGAATCCCAAAGATGAATACGTTTGTGAGGAAACGGGCGACGAAGTAATACTGATGAAAGACAAGTCTGGACAGGTAATTGGATTTGAGAAACTAAACTTTTTCGTTCCCAAGCCCTCACACTTGCAAGTTGCATTTGAAACGGTAGCGGCTTGACATTGCGCGTCTGGGAACACACGCCCCACGCCAACGGCAGAACGGCGCGATTGGAAGTAACTTTCGATTCGTCCGTCGTTGCGTGGGGGTTTGGTGCTGGCGCCAGTGCCAAAGTGATAGGTGATGTGTGATCGGTAAATTTTTTTGGCTACGAGGATTTGGGGTTGCGTTTGTGGCGCTCTGCGCGCTTGCGCTGATCGCCCCGCTGGCGCGCGCCGATGCGCCGACCGGCGGCTCGCCGGGTGATCCGCTCGCACCGCCGAGCGATTGGCAATTGATCCCGGCAAACACGACGCGCTGGTTCTATCTCGATTACGGCGCGGATCGCGTCAAGCCCAAGATCAATGTGGCGATTGACACGCGCGGTATCGGCGAAATGCACCTGGCGATCTTTACGCCCGCGCTCGCGCAAGAGTGGCTCCGCGAGCCGACAACATCGCCCATCGGCAGAGGCACGCCGTACCGCGACACGCGGACCGGCAATGTGACGCGCGATTTGTACTGGTCGGGTGCATTTAACGTTTCCGACCGGTATCTTGCCGCGCTCACGAACAATAACCCGTTCGGCGTGTTTTATCGGATGACGGTGACCGGCGACACGGTGAACCTGCCACCCGCGTTCACACCGACACCAACCGCCACACCGCCAATTACCTTGACGCCGGTCGCGCTGGGTTCATTGACCGGCAAAATTGTGTTTCAGGACGCGTTGGGCGGCGTGATCTATGTCGTGAACGGCGACGGTTCCAACTTGCGCGCCGTGTCGCGCGGGATCGATCCGGCGTGGTCGCCGGACGGCAAACAGATCGCATTCGCGCGCTGGGACAATGTATATCCTGGGTTGTACGTCGTCAACGCGGACGGCTCGAACGAGCGGATGGTTTTCGGCGCGCCGCGCATTCGCTCGCCGCGGTGGAGTCCCAACGGCAAATTGATTGCGTTCACGCAAGATAAATCCGCCGGCACGGGCGCGCAAACGTGGCGGCTGGGCGTGTTTAATTTGGAGACGAGCGCAGACCCGGACAACAAGATCAGCAGTTTGACCGAACCGCAATGCGCGACCCTCTGTTTGTCGCCAACCTGGAAAAACGATGGGACGCAGTTGGCATACATTGTGCCGGGCGACGGTATTTTCCAAAGCGATGTTCGCACCGGGTTTGTGCCGGAGGATCGGTCGCTTGCGCCGAAATTGATTTTGGGCCCGAGCGGCAGTTACTGGGATACGCGCGCGGAAATCCCGCGCCCGATTTTGGATTTGCCGCCATTGCAATCTACCGCGTGGAACTCGACCGGCACGCAGATTGCGTTCACCCTGCGCGCGCATGATCGCTGGGAGATCAACGTGGTCAACGCCGATGGCACGAACGCGCGCGGCATCACACAACCCGATCCGTTCCTCTACACGTTTTGGGGCGTCAAGTCGCAGAACGTCGCGCCGGTGTGGTCGCCGGACACCAAGCAGATTTTGTACTTGTCGGATCGCAACGGGCGCTGGGAATTTTTCGTGATGAACGCCGACGGCTCGAACGTGCGGCAAGTGCTCAAGAATGTGACCGATCTCGTGAAAATTCGTTTCGATTTTGAACTCGAACGCGTGATGGACTGGACGCGTTGAACGCCGCGCCCCGTTTCTGAAAAGCGGGGCGCACGGCTTTTCAAAAGTCGCTTGACATCACCCCTCACCCCGCTAGCGCGTCCATAACGCGGCAGAATGCCGCACAGACGACGCGCTATCGCCTCTCCCCAATAGGGGCGAGGGAATTTACCCCTTCGCCCTTTGAGGGAGAAGGTTGGGATGAGGGTCG
>CAIKBD010000008.1 GCA_903825565.1 uncultured Anaerolineales bacterium
CGAACGGCGGCAGATGAAATTGTCGCGCACGAATGAACGCGTCCGCATCGCGGAGGATCGCGTTGATTTCCGAACGTCTCACACGCACCTCGCTCCCGAAACCGTAGGACAAATTTGCAAATTTGTCCCACGCTTGTTTTCACATATGGAACACACCGAATCGGAACTTGATGCGCTAAAGAAGGTCAAGTTTGCCAATTTGTCCCACGCTTGTTTTCACTCCGCCGTTTACAAACCGGCTTGCCGCAACGCCGCGCTCACGATGGCGCGCGCTTCGGCTTGGATCGCACGCAAATGCTCCGTGCCCTTGAAACTTTCCGCGTAAACCTTGTACACATTTTCCGTGCCCGAGGGTCGTGCGGCGAACCAGCCATTCGCGGTGACGACTTTGAGTCCGCCGATGGGCGCGTGGTTGCTCGGCGCGTGCGTGAGTTTGGCGACGACACGTTCCCCCGCCAGTTCGTCGGCTTGCACCATCGCGGCGTTCAAGTTGCCCAACACTTGTTTTTGCTCCGGCGTCGCGGCAACATCCACCCGCTCGTACACACACGCGCCGAATTGCTCCGCGAGTTGCCGGTAATGCTCGCCGGGATCGCGTTGCGTGCGCGCGGTAATTTCCGCCGCGAGCAGATCGAGAATGATGCCATCCTTATCCGTCGTCCACACCGTACCGTCCTTACGCAAGAACGCCGCGCCCGCGCTCTCTTCGCCGCCGAACCCGAACGAACCGTCGCGCAAGCCCTCTACGAACCACTTGAAGCCGACCGGCACTTCGGACAATGGGCGACCCAGGTGCGCGGCGACGCGATCAATCATCGAACTGGAGACAATCGTTTTGCCAATCGCGGCGTTCGCGCGCCAGCCCGGCCGATTTTGGAAGAGGTACCAAATCGCCACCGCTAAATAGTGATTCGGATTCAACAACCCAACGCTCGGCGTCACGACGCCATGCCGATCACTATCGGGATCGTTGCCGAACGCCACGGCAAATTGATCCTTGAGCCGGATCAATCCCGCCATCGCATACGGCGAGGAACAGTCCATCCGAATCTTGCCATCGTGATCCACCGGCATAAACGAAAAAGTTGGGTCCACATTCGGGTTGACCACCTGCAGATCGAGTTTGTACTTTTCGGCAAGCGGCTCCCAAAACGCAATGCTCGCGCCGCCGAGCGGATCCACGCCGAGCTTGAGCCGCGCCGCCGCGATACATTCCAAATCAATCACACTTTCCAGATCGGCAACATACGCGGCGACGTAATCGTGGTGGTGCGTCGTCGCCGCGCGGAGCGCGCGCGCGAACGACAGCCGCTTGACCGCGCGCAAGCCGTCCGCCAGAATGTCGTTCGCGCGATCTTGGATCGTCTTGGTCGTCGTCGTGTCGGCGGGTCCACCGGACGGCGGATTGTACTTCAAGCCGCCGTCATCGGGCGGGTTGTGCGACGGCGTGATCACAACCCCGTCGGCAAGCCCGGTAGTTTTGCCGCGATTGAATGTGAGGATCGCGTGCGAGATTGCCGGCGTGGGCGTATAGCCCAACCCAGTTTGAATCATCAAGTTCACGTCGTTCGCCGCAAACACTTGCACCGCCGTCGCAAACGCGGCTTCGGAGAGCGCGTGCGTATCCATGCCCAGGTACAGCGGGCCCGTAATGTTTTGCGCCGCGCGATACTCGCAAATGGCTTGGCAAATTGCGAGGACGTGCGCCTCGTTGAACGAACCGGTCAACGCCGAGCCGCGGTGCCCGGACGTGCCAAACGCGACGCGCTCGGCGGACGCGTTGGGATCGGGCTGACGCGTATAGTACGCCGAAACGAGCCGCGGCACATTCACCAACAAGTCACGCGGCGCAGGTTTGCCGGCAAGCGCAACAGCAGACATGGGCACATCTCCTTGAATGAGTGAGCGGCGAGATTTCGGTTTCCCAACCACGCCGCCATCTCCCTGAAATGAATCACGATTCAACCGTCGCCACGAATTATACTTGGAAATGACAAAACACCAAACGCCAGTGCACCCACACGGCTTTTCAAAAGTCGCTTGACATCACCCCTCACCCCGATAGCGCGTCCATAACGCGGCAGAATGCCGCACAGACGACGCGCTAGCGCCTCTCCCCAATAGGGGCGAGGGAATTTACCCCTTCTCCCTGTGAGGGAGA
>CAIKBD010000009.1 GCA_903825565.1 uncultured Anaerolineales bacterium
CGCTAGCGCGTCCATAACGCGGCAGAATGCCGCACAGACGACGCGCTAGCGCCTCTCCCCAATAGGGGCGAGGGAATTTACCCCTTCGCCCTTTGAGGGAGAAGGTTGGGATGAGGGTCGCCTGACTTTTGAAAAGCCCTGCTCGAACACTCGCGCGGGTTTGCGTGATCCCGCTCGGAATGATATAATGCGCGTGGAGGAAAAAATGCCGTGGCGTAATTGGAGTGTGGTGGTTGTTTTGGTTCTAGCCAACTATGTCGTGTTTAGTATTTTGGCGGCGCTCGTCTTTCCGGTCAAACCCGCGGCGCCGCTCAAGCATACCGCCGCGCCAACGTTCACGCCGGGCGCGCCCGTGTTGCAACGCGTCGGCACGCTGACATACGATTTTCTGACTCCTAGCCCAACCGCCAACCTGACCTTGACGCGCGCGCGCTCAACGATCATTCCCACATCCACGTTTACGGCGACGGCAACCGTGACCGACACGACGGCGTTACCCGCCGGCGGCACGCCCGGCGCAACCGCCGAGCCGGCTACTCCACCTTCTGCGCTCACGCCCACCCTAACCGCGACGCCCCGCCGCTAGTCATTGCGCGCATTTTTTCGGCTATTCCTTTTTCGTCGTTTTGATGTATAATACAAATGTTCCAAAAACGGCGAATGTTCAAAATGGCTACTCGTAAACCGCGCGCAAATCCCAAATCCAAAGACAAACCCCTGCCGCCCCCGCCGGCAAAATTCGGCTGGCGTCTCGATCAAGAACGGTGGAAAGAGATCGCCGCGATCATCATCACGATCCTTGCCGCACTCACCGCCGTCGGCGCGTTGAATTTGAGCGGCGGCGTGGTGCTGGGCACCTGGACGCAACTCCTCCAAGGATTGTTTGGCTGGGGCGTCTACGTCGCGCCCCTGTTCTTGCTGGCGTTGGGCGCGTGGTTATTTTTCGACGCGATCAAAAAAGCGGCGTGGGATATTGGCTGGGAACGCCCGCTCGGGCTGGGATCGCTCTTCCTGCTGATCCTACTCTCATTGCACTGGCTGTCCGCGCTTGCCGATCCCCTGCGCCAACCCGGACCTTTCCAGGGCGGCGGCGTAATCGGCTGGGCGGTGCTGGCATTACTCATCGGCGCGCTCGGCGAAGTGGGCACGCTGTGCGCGTTGATCGCCGGCTTGGGCATCACGCTGATTTTGCTCTTCAATCTCTCCTTGCCGGAATTTGTGCGCCGCGTCTTGTTCTTCTTCGACATCTTGTTGCACCTGCCGCGCGAGATCAAGAAATTTCGAACACCCCGCCCCGCGCCGCAACAATTGCCGCTCCCTCCCGCCGTCGAAATTCGGCGCGCACCTGCGCCAGCCGAACTTGCGCCGGCGGACAAGCCCGCACGCCCGGCGCGCGAAAAAATGCCGGCGCGCGTGTCACCGCCGGTTGCTCCGCCACCGCCCCAACCCGTCGCCGAGCCAGCGCTTGCGCCAGGTTCAAATCCTCCCGCCGCGCCGTCGTCTGGTCAGCAAGTGCATATCGTCGGTAAAGAGGACGCGCCGCCGAATGCGCCCGTCATTCAACGCGAGTGGACATTGCCCAACCTCGCCGATATTTTGATCGATCCCGACGCCGAAGCGAAACACAAACTCGAAACCGATCCGGAGCAACAAGCGAAGGAACAACACGAGCAAGAGGCGCAAGAGCAAAAAATCCGCGAGCGCGTGCACATCATCGAAGAGACGCTGCAACATTTCGGCGTGCCGGTCAAGGTCACGTCGGTCAACATTGGGCCCACGATCACCCAGTACGGCGTCGAGCCAGATTTCATCGAGCAAAAGGGCGCGGACGGCAAAGTGCATCGCGTTAAGGTCAAGGTGAGCCGCATCCTCGCCTTGCAACACGATCTCGAACTTGCGCTCGCCGCCGCGCCGATCCGCATCCAAGCGCCGGTGCCGGGCAAGAGCATCGTCGGCATCGAAGTGCCCAACCCGGATATTGCGATGGTGAGTTTGCGCGGCGTGATGGAATCCGCAAGTTTCCAAAGCATCAAGTCGAAATTGCGCGTCGCGCTGGGGCAAGACGTGGGCGGCGATGCGATCTGCGCGGACTTGGCAAAGATGCCGCACTTGCTCGTCGCCGGCGCAACCGGTTCCGGCAAATCGGTGTGCATCAACACGATCATCGCCGGCTTGCTGTGCACCGCCACGCCCGCCGAAGTGCAATTCATCATGATCGATCCCAAGCGCGTCGAGCTGATCAACTTTAACGGCATTCCGCATTTGCGCGAGCCGGTCGTCGTTGAAATGGAACGCGCGGTGGAAGCGCTGCAAGGCGCAGTCACCGAAATGGATCGTCGGTTCCAAGTGTTCGCTCAGCAAGGCGCACGCAACATTGAAATCTACACGCACATGATCGAGAACCAGCCGGACGCGGAACGCCTGCCGTACCTCGTCGTGATCGTGGACGAGTTGGCGGACTTGATGATGATCGCGGCGGAAGAAGTGGAACGCGCGATCACGCGACTCGCGCAAATGGCGCGCGCCACCGGCATCCACCTGATTCTAGCAACCCAACGCCCGTCGGTGGACGTGGTCACCGGGTTGATCAAGGCAAATTTCCCGTCGCGCATTTCGTTCGCCGTCACCAGCCAGATTGATTCGCGCGTCGTGCTCGACACGCCGGGCGCGGAAAAATTATTGGGGCGCGGCGATATGCTGTACATGGCGAGCGATTCGTCCAAGTTGACGCGTCTGCAAGGGTGTTTCGTTTCGGATCGCGAGCTTGAAAAGTTGGTGGCGTACTGGCGCGATCTCGCGCCGCCGTCCAGTTCACCGTCGCCCGCCGCGCCGCCGGATTATCAGCAGACTTCGTTTCTGGACAAGCCCCTCACCACGCAAGTGGTCGCGCCCTTGGAGGACGATCTGTTGCCGGAAGCAATCACCGTCGTGCGGCAATCGCATCGCGCATCCGTGTCGCTGTTGCAACGCAAGTTGCGCGTGGGCTATTCACGCGCCGCGCGCTTGATCGAACTGCTCGAAGAAAAAGGCATCGTCGGGCCCGACGATGGTCCCACCAAAGGGCGCATGGTTCTGCCGGCGACGCCCGACGCCGCACTCGACGCCACGCGCCCGCCCAACGCGATCCCAGCCCGAGCATCTCCCCCGCGCGCGAAAAAAAGCGCGCCGCCGCCGAATGCCGCGCGTCAATTTGATCAAGCCGATGACGATGATTTCGATGATTGGACGGAAGAAGACTGGGCAGATTTAGACAAAGAATAAGGCGCGCGCCGGGCGATTTTGTGCATTTGCGCTTTTTGTGCTATAGTTTGCGCCGTTAACCCGATTCATCACCGCAGGGTCGCGGATGCCGCCGAAACAGTTGCGGCGTGTGCCGTGTCTCTGCGGTTCAATTTCTCTCGTCGCGTGGCGACCCGATCACCCGTGTGCCGGTCTCTGTCGCTGGCGCGCGATCCCGTTGAAAGGAGCGGATAGTGAAAAACACAACCTGGGTTCTGCTGATCTTGCTGGCGTTCGTAAGTCTGACGATGGCGTGTAGCGCGCCACCGACGCCCACCCGCGTCCCAACGCCAACCGCCACGTTGCCCCCGCCGACGATTACGCCGACGCGACTGCCGCCCACGCCTACACTCGTGCCGACGATTACGCCGATCCCAGTTCCACCGACGCCTTCCCAACCTTCACCCACGCCCACACGCACCCGCGTCGTGATCGTCGCCACACCCAAACCCGTAGGTCCCACCGCAACGCCGGTGCCTGCCAAGCCCGCCGCGCCGCAAGGTCAAATTGCTTATCGGCGCACGGAAGACGGCGTGGATCGCATGGCGATTATGAACGTCACGACCGGCGGCGTCACCCCGTTCGTCACTCTGGGTCCCACGATGGACTTGACCCTGGACGGGCACGGCACGAACGCGCACGTCGGCGAGTTTGCGCCGGGCGGCGCACGGTTCGCCTACATTTATGCTGGGTCGCCGGGCGCGGCGAACGTGCTCAAGGTGCTCGACGTTGCCGCCGGCACCGACAAGCAACTGTACTCGTCGGATGCGGGCGGCGGCTTGTCCAGCCCCACCTGGTCGTCCGATGGCAAACGGCTTGCCTTTATCAAAACCAACGCAGACAAATCCATCTGGTCGTTGATCATCATCCCCAGCGACGGCACGAAATGCAGTAGCGAACGTTTCGAGTGCCTCATCAAATTTGGCCAAGGCGAAAATTATCGCGGCGGCGTATCCTGGGGCAAGGAAAATTTGCTCACGATTAGTTACAACACCGATGCCGCGCCCGACGTATACACGATCTACGCCGACGGGCAAGGCGCGGTGAATCGCACCAAGAATCCGGCGGACGACATTGCGCCGGTGTGGAGTCTCGACGGCACCAAGATCGCCTTCTCCTCAAACCGCGATGGCGGCAAGTGGCGCATCTATGTGATGAACGCGGATGGCTCTGGCGTGCGCGCGGTTTCGCCGGGACCGCTCGATGTCACGCCGACCTGGTCGCCGGACGGAAACTGGATCGCGTTCTCGTCGGTGCAAAGCGGCTCACCCGATATTTGGATGGTGGATGTGCACGGCGCGAATATGACGCAACTCTCCAAAGGCGGCGGCAGTTTTCCGGCTTGGTCGCGCTAACTCGCGCAAATGAAAAACACTCCCTCACACGAGGGAGTGTTTTTTTGTGCGGCGTGATCGCGTGTCTACAAAATCAGCCACACGCCAATCACCGAAAACGTCGCGCCGATCACAATCCTGGACGTGACGCGTTCCTTGAGCCACAACACCGAAAGCGGCACGCCGATCAACGGCGCGGCGGTGTTCAACAACGCGGCACGCGCCGCGCCCACAATGTCCACCGTCGTCGTCCACACGATCATGCCAAAGCCGGTGCAATACACGGCGAGCAAAATTAGTTTGGGCAAACTAGCGCGATCATAACCGCGCCAGGCGCGCGCACCGCTCTGCCAATGCGTGACAATCACCGAACTGAGCGCGGCAACTGGCAAACGGATCGCGTTCGTCACCAACGCCGATTGCCCCGTGCCCATCCCCACCTTGAACAGCGTCGTCGAGATCGCCCACAGCGCCGCCGCCGCAACTACCGCAAGCATACCGATCCGCTCGGCGCGCGTGTTCGCCGGCGTCGCGTCGCGCATTTGCGGCGTCAACAGCGACACGCCGAACAAAACCAGCGCGGTCCCCACGATGGCGGCTGGCGTGATCGGCTCGCCGAGGAGCGGCACCGCCAACACCCAGGTAAACAGCGGGTACGTGCCGGAAATCGGCAAGGCGCGCGCCGCGCCAATTTTCGTCATCCCCCAAAAGTACAGCGTATCGCCCAACGCAATTCCGATGATAGAGGATGCGCTCAGCGTGAGAATCGCGCCGAGTGGCACTTGCATCAATTCCGCCCAATCGCCAAAAAAGTGCAACAAGGCAAACGTAAAGACCGAGGCGACGATCATACGAAACGCGTTGAAGGACGACGTGTCAATCCGATCCGCCATCGCTTTGATCGCCAAACTGGTCGTCGCCCAAATGAACGCGCTCAACAAGCCGAGAAAGATTCCGAAAACCATTCGCTTCTTTACGATTGACGATTTACGTTTTATGCTGGGACGCACGCCCACGCGTCTGCCCTGCGAAAAACGTAAAACGTAAATTCTAAATCAGACTTCCGTGCGCCATTCCGGGTAACGCGGGTCAATGCCGCGCACGAGATCGTGGTACAGCGTTTCCAACTGTCGCGCCACGCGCCCAATCGTGCCGTCGCCCAGCACGAACCGGTCAATCGAAGCCAGCGGCGTGATCTCGGAGCCGGTGCCGCACAGAAACGCCTCGCTCGCAATGTACAACTCGGTGCGATCCACTTCGCGTTCGACGACCTCCAGATGCAACACGTTGCGGCACAGTTCGATCAACGTCGCGCGCGTGATACTTTCGAGAATGCTCCCCGTTGTCGGCGGCGTGACCACTTTGCCGTCGCGCACGAGCATCAAGCACGCGCCCGGCGCTTCGGCGACTTTGCCGTTCGCCTGCAACAACAAGGCAACGTCGTAGCCGTTCCGCTTGGCTTCCTCCGCCGCATAACGCGAGTTCAAATAATTCGAGGACGCTTTGACGCGCGGCGGCGATACATTGTCACTAATGCGCGTCCACGAACTCACACACGCGTGCGAAACCTTGCCGCTGTGCAACCGGGATGGATTCGGCAATGTGTTGATAATGATGCGCGCGGCACTGTCGCTCACGACGCTAAACGCTGGCGCATCCACAAACGCAAAGGGGCGGATGTACACATCCTGGGTACATTCGTTCGCGCGCAGGAGATCGAAAATACCTTGCTTCAACACATCGCTCGACCACGTCTGTTTCATCCGCACGAGCCGCATGGATTGGGCGAGCCGGTCGAGATGCGCGGCGAGGTGAAAGAGATACAGCTTGCGCGCGTCCGCGTTCCAGTACCCGCAGATGCCCTCAAACACAGACGAAACGCTGGCGGGTCCGATCTGGGTAATGTGAATCGTCGCGTCATTCCACGCGACCAGTTGACCGTCGAGCCAAACATAGCGCGAAAAATTTGCCACCCTGCCTCCTTTGAAAGGGTAGGGCAAATTACAAATTTGCCCCACGCGCAAATGTAGGGCAAATTTGCAATTTGCCCCACGTTCACCGGTGTCTATTGCTTGAACGCCGCGCGCCGCACGAGATCGAGCGCGCGGATAATGATCCACGTTTGCGATTGATCGCTAATGCCGCCAATGGCGTAATGCCGCGTGAGCGTTTCGTCTTTGGTCGCCACCGCAATCACGCTTTGCCCGGTGTCTTCGCTGTACATATCCTGCGCCGAGTTGGTCGTGCCGAGCACGGCAACGGCAACGTCTGCGCTGGTGACGTTGCGAAATTGTTGCGCGATGGTCGCGGCGTTCGCTTCGGTCAGTTCGGTCACATTGTCGAGCAACATCGCGGCTTTGATGCGCGCGCCTTCGGGGCGCGCCCGCAAACGTTCGGCGATTTTGCCGGCGGTGTTCGTCTCCGCAATCGCAATGCGCCAATTTTTTGCGGCGAGCGCGCGCGCCACCACTTCTTCCACTGTTTCGTCGCCTTCGCCGTAAATCGCATCGCCAAGCCGCGCGCGTACCTGGGTCTCCATCTCCTGGATCAGCGCTTCCGCTTCCGCGCGCGTGTGCGCTTTAGCGGTGACGCGCACATCGGTTTGCCCGGGATGCGCGAGCAAGCCGACCGTTGGGTTGGACGACGTTTCGAGATCGGCGATCAGCGCGTCCACCTGGCTTTCGCCGACGGAGCACGTGCGGAGCGTTTTGCTCAAAATGATCCATTCACCACCGGTCTGTTCGCGCAACCAGGGCAGGACGCGCGTTTCCATCAAGTACTTCATTTCGCGCGGCACGCCCGGCAGAGAGATGACGTACTTGCCCTCCGTCTCGACGATAAAACACGGCGCAGTGCCGACCGGGTTTTCGACCGGCGCGGCGTTGCGCGGAATGTACGCCTGCCGCACATTGTTCTCGCTCATCGTGCGCCCCCACTTGGCAAACAAGCCGCGAATCTGCGCGAGCAAATCTTCGTCGAGCACGAGGTCGCGGTTCGTCGCTCTGGCGACGGCTTCGCGCGTCATATCATCCACCGTGGGTCCCAAGCCGCCGGTCGTGATGATGACATCCGCGCGCGTCAGCGCGTGCGTGATCGCATTGACAATCCGCCCCACGTTGTCGCCGACCGTCGTGCGAAAATATAAATCCACGCCGACTTCGGACAGGCGTTCCGCGATCCACACGGCGTTCGTGTCGAGAATTTGTCCGAGCAACAGTTCCGTGCCGATGGAAATAGTTTCTGCTTTCATCGTGACCTCCTCGAAAATAAACGGGTAAACAAGTAGACAGGTAAACAAGCGGCTTGTCTACCTGTCTACGGGTTTCTCACTTGCCGTTTGCATTTTAGCGAAACAGGTTGCTCACCAAGAAAATCACATTCGCAGGTCGCTCGGCGAGCCGGCGCATAAAGTACGGGTACCAGTGCGTCCCGTACGGCACATAAACGCGCATCGTGTAGCCGTTCGCCGTCAGTTGGCGTTGCAAGTCGGCGCGAATGCCATAGAGCATTTGAAATTCAAACCGGTTGCGCGCAACTTGATGCTGGGTGGTGTACGCTTTTGCCCACGCGATAATTTTTTCGTCGTGCGTCGCCAGGTCGAGGTACGCATCGCTTGCCGGCGCGTCGAAAAACAGCTGCGCGAGTTTGAGATAATTCGCGTCCACGTCGCTTTTCGCCGGGAATGCGACTGTCGCCGGCTCCTTGTACGCGCCCTTGCACAAGCGCACGTTCGCGCCCAGCGCGATCAGCGCGCGCAGATCGGCTTCACTGCGATACAGATAACTTTGCAGGACGATGCCGACGTTCGCAAACTCGGCACGCAAAGCGGCGAACAGATCGAGCGTGGCTTGAGTATGCGCCGAATCTTCCATATCAATCGTGACGAACACGCCGCTGGCTTGGGCGTGCCGCAAAATTTCGCGCATCTGCGCGCGACAAAACTCGGTGTTCAAATCCAAGCCCATCTGCGTCAACTTGACCGAAACTTGGGAGCGCACCTGATTTGCCGCAATCGCGGATAGCGCGTGCAAGTAACCCTCTTTGGCTTCGCGCGCTTCGGCTTCGGTCGTGACGCTTTCGCCGAGTTGATCGAACGTCACCGCGGTGCCTTGCTGGTTCAGTTTCTTGACAACGGCGATGGCGTCTGCCAGCGTTTCGCCGGCGACAAAACGGCGCGCCACCCGTCGTCCCAGCGCCGACCCGACGACGAAATTTCGCATCCACGCGTTCGTGGACAATTGGAGAAACAGATTCCGCAGAATAGACATCGGATCCTCCTTGATGCGATGGGAATGATTGGTTCCGGCTTGCGGTGCAAGACCTCCATGCGCCAATATACACCCAAACGGATAAAAGTCAAAAGCCCTCGCGCCGCACCCACTTTCACGGCTTTTCAAAAGTCGCTTGACATCACCCCTCACCCCGATAGCGCGTCCATAACGCGGCAGAATGCCGCACAGACGACGCGCTAGCGCCTCTCCCCAATAGGGGCGAGGGAATTTACCCCTTCTCCCTGTGAGGGAGA
>CAIKBD010000010.1 GCA_903825565.1 uncultured Anaerolineales bacterium
GCCGCGATTGTCTGGCAACACGCATTCGGCGTTTCGTTCGGCGCGCCGGCGAACGAAATGTACGACGCGATTGTGTGGCAATTGCGTTTGCCGCGCGTGTTCGCCGCCGCGCTGGTGGGTGCCGCGCTCGCCACCGCCGGCGTTCTATTCCAGGGGTTGCTTCGCAATTCGATGGCGGACCCGTACTTGCTCGGCACGTCCGGCGGCGCGGCGCTTGCGGCGACGCTTGCCTTGCTCCTCCCCGCCGGATTCGTGATCCCAGGTTTTACGCGCGTGCCGCTCGCCGCATTCGGCGGCGCGTTGCTCGCCGTGCAATTCGTCTACCAACTCGCGCGCATCGGACAGCGCACGCCGATTACCACCTTGTTGCTCGCCGGCTTTGCCGTCAGTTCGCTGATGGGATCGGGCATGTCATTCTTGATGCTGATGAACCAGAACACTTTGCAACGCGTCGTGCTGTGGATGATGGGCGGCGTCAACACAAGCGGCTGGGATGCGTTGCTCATCGTCGCACCGTTGATCGCGGTGGGCACGGTCGCCGCGTTCGCGCTCGCCGGCGATCTCAACGCGTTCGCGCTCGGCGAGGAACAAGCCGCCGCGCTTGGCGTTTCGGTCGAGCGGCAAAAATTTATCGTCATCACGATTGGCGCGCTCCTCACCGGTTCCGCCGTCGCGATCAGCGGCTTGGTCGGGTTCGTCGGGCTGATCGTGCCACACATCGTCCGCTTGATCCTGGGTCCCGATCATCGCTTGCTGATCCCCGCCGCATTTTTGACCGGCGCAATCTTTCTCGCGTTGGCGGATTTGCTCGCGCGACTCGTCCTCGCGCCCGCCGAACTGCCGCTGGGGATCGTGACCGCACTAATCGGCGCGCCGTTCTTCGTCTACTTGCTCCGGCAAACCAAACGCGAATACACTTTTTAGGAGATGTTCGAATGCGACACGGATTGATCATCGTCAATACCGGCAACGGCAAAGGCAAAAGCACGGCGGCGTTCGGCACGCTGTTTCGCGCCTGGGGACGCGGGATGCGCGTCTGCGTGATCCAGTTCATCAAAGCCGAAACCGGCAACTGGGGGGAAATTCGCGCCGCGCGCAAATTGCAAATCGAGTGGCACACGCTGGGCGACGGTTTTACGGTCTTGTCCAAAGATATTGAAAAGACGGCGAACCGGGCGCGACACGCCTGGGAATTGGCACAGGAAAAAATCACCAGCGGTCAATTCGATCTGATCGTGCTTGACGAAATGACGTATGCGTTTCACGAGCGCTGGCTCGATATCGCACAAGTGATCGCCTGGTTGCAGGAACACAAGCCGGCGGAACTACACCTGATCGTCACCGGGCGCGACGCGCCGCCGGAATTGATCGCGTTCGCCGATCTCGTGACCGAAATGCGCGAGATCAAACATCCCTACACGCGCGGCATCAAGGCGCAACCGGGGATCGAATTTTAGAGATTGGAAATTGGAAATTAGAGATTGGATTTTTCCAACGTTCAACTCCCAGCCACCCACAATCCGAGGAAATGCCGATGACTGCCTTACTTGATTCAACCATCCACGCAATTCAATCGCTTGACGAAACCGCGATGCGCGCGGCACGTGCGCGGCAAGATCAACTGACCAAGCCCCAGGGCGCGCTCGGTCGGCTCGAATCGCTCTCGATCCAAATCGCCGGCATTACGCACGCGGCGCGCCCGCGGCTCGCGCAACCGGCGCTCCTCACGTTCGCCGCCGATCACGGCGTCGCGCGGCAGGGCGTCAGCGCGTATCCCGCCGAGGTCACGCCGGCAATGGTAATGAATTTTCTGCACGGGGGCGCGGCGATCAATGTGCTCGCGCGACACATTGGCGCGCGCGTCGTCGTCGCCGACCTGGGTGTGGCGAGCGATCTGCCAACGCATCCGAATTTGATCGCGCGCAAGATCGCGTATGGCACGCGCGACTTGTCCGCCGGCGCGGCAATGTCCCGCGCCCAAGCGCTCCAAGCCATTGAGACTGGGATTGAAATCGTCGCGCACGAAATCGAACGCGGCGCAGACGTGATCGGCACCGGCGATATGGGCATCGGCAACACAACGCCCTCCGCCGCAATTGTCGCAACGATCACGCAACGCCCCGTCGCCGAAATCACCGGGCGCGGCACCGGTATAGACGACGCCGGTCTCAAACACAAGATCGCGCTGATTGAACGCGCGCTCGCGCTCAATCAGCCGGATCGTTCCGATGCGCTCGACGTGCTGAGCAAGGTCGGCGGATTCGAGATCGGCGGGCTGGCGGGCGTGATGCTCGGCGCGGCGGCGCGGCGCGTGCCGGTTGTGATTGACGGCTTTATTTCCGGCGCGGCAGCGTTGATCGCGTGCGGCATCGCGCCGAGCGCGCAACCGTACCTCATCGCGGCGCATCGCTCCGTCGAGATCGGACACCGCGCGATGCTGGAACATTTGCGGCTCGTGCCGCTGTTCGATCTCGATCTGCGTTTGGGCGAAGGCACCGGCGCGGCATTGGGCATTTCGTTGTGTTGTGCCGCGTGCAAAATTCTCGACGAGATGGCAACGTTCGACGAAGCCGGCGTCGCGGGCAAAAATCAGTAATCAGTAATCAGTAGTCAGTAGTCAGTAGCTGGAAGTCAGAGATCGTAAATCCGGAATCGGAAATCCGAAATCGAGATTGCAAATTTCCTAATCTCTAATCTCCAATCTCTAACCATGCAAACACTTTTTTTCGCCGTTTTACTCGACTGGCTGTTCGGCGAGCCACCCAACGCGTTTCATCCGGTCGCCTGGTTCGGCACATTCGCGCAGGCGTTGGAACGCCGCGCGCCGCGCAACGATCCGCGCGCGGAATTGCTCTATGGCGGCGGCATCGTCGCAAGCAGTGCCGCACTCGCCACGTTGTCCGCCGGGTTGATCGCGCGAACACTCGCGCGGCTCCCCAACGCGCTCGCAGTTACGCTTGGCGCGTGCGCGCTCAAGCTCACGTTCGCGTGGCGCGCGCTGATCGGCGCGGGCGAAGACGTGCGCCGCGATCTCGAAACGGACACGCCCGATAGCGCACGCTCCGATCTGCGCGCGCTCGTCAGCCGCGACACGCGAACGCTCGATCCGTCCTTGCTCTCTGCCGCCGCGATAGAATCGCTCGCCGAAAATGCTAGCGACTCGTTCATCGCGCCGCTGTTTTATTTTTCGATCCTGGGTCTGCCCGGCGCGTGCGTGTATCGCGCGGTCAACACACTCGACGCAATGATCGGCTATCGCGGCAAGTACGAATATCTCGGCAAAATCGCCGCACGCACAGACGACGTGCTCAATTTCATTCCCGCGCGCCTCACCGCGTTGTTGCTCGTCGTCGCCGCGCGTTTCACCGGCGGCGATGCGCGCCGCGCGTGGGCAACCCTGCACGCCGATCATGCGCGCACTGCCAGCCCAAACGCCGGCTATCCGATGAGCGCCATCGCGGGCGCGCTCGATGTGCGGCTCGAAAAAGTGGGGCACTATCGGCTGAACGAAACCGGGCGTGCGCCGCAACCTAGCGATATTCACCGCGCCGCCAAGATTGTGTCCGCAACGTTGGGCTTGGGAGCGATCCTGGCTCTGCTCGCGCAAATCACTCGACGCAAATTCGTAAATCTGAAATCTGAAATCTGAAATCAAAAATGCCTCCTCGTCCTCGTCCCGAAATCGAATCCATCGCGCCGGTCGTTCACGGCGGCTTTCACGCCGAGCACGCCACGGACTGGCTCGACTTTAGTTCGAACGTCAATCCGTTCGGACCCTCGCCAAAAATTTGGGAGGCGCTACGCGCCGTGCCCATTGATCGCCACCCCGATCCGCGCGCGACGCCGGTGCGCGCCGCTATCGCGCAGACCGAACAGGTTGACGCGGCGCACGTCATCGTCGGCAATGGCTCGGTCGAATTGATCTATCAGCTCGCCGTCGCGTACCTGCGCGCGGGCGACCGCGTGTTGATCGGGTCGCCGACGTTCGGCGAGTACGCGGCGGCATCCGCGATCATGGGCGCGGAAATCTGCGCGTGGCGCACCCATGCCGAAAATAATTTCGCGCTCGATCTCGACGCGTTGATCGCGCACGCGCGCGCACTCCAACCGCGCTTGCTATTCCTGTGCAATCCCAACAACCCGACCGGCGTTTACCTCGCGCGCGCCGCCGTCGAAAAAATCCTGCGCGCCGTACCGGACACGCTGGTGGTTCTCGACGCCGCGTTCGTCCGCTTTGTCGCCGACGCGTGGCAACCGCGCGATCTGCTGGCGTGCGACAACGTGGTGGTGTTGCGTTCGCTGACGAAGGATTACGCGCTGACCGGTTTGCGCGTCGGTTATGCGCTCGCCGCGCCCGCGATCATCGCCGCACTCGCCCAAGTCCAACCACCCTGGAGCGTCAACGCGCTCGCGCAAGCCGCGACACTTGCCGCGCTGGACGACGAAACGCATGTGCGCGCATCGCTCGCCGCGCTCGCGCGCGCAAAAAATGAGCTTGCCCGCGAGTTGGCAAACCTGGGATTTCGGCTCATCCCCTCGCCGACAAATTATTTTTTGATGCATGTGCTCAACGCGTCCGCATTTGCGCGCGACCTGCGCGCTCACAAAATCGTCGTGCGCGACGGCACATCGTGGGGCTTGCCCGCTTTCGTCCGGATCGCCGCGCGCACGCCGGCAGAAAATGCTCGGCTCGTCGCGGCGGTGCGGGGAATGTAAAGCGTGTTGCGTATTGCGTATTGCGTATTGCGTATTGCGTATTGCGTTTCACGTTTCACGTTTTACGCTTTACGCTTTACGTTTCACGTTTCACGTTTTTGGAGATTCAATGTCTGGTTCAGTTTTGATGGTTCAAGGGACCATGTCGTCGGCGGGAAAAAGTTTAATGGTCGCCGCGCTGTGCCGCATTTTCAAACAGGACGGCTTGCGCGTTGCGCCGTTCAAAGCGCAGAACATGGCGCTCAACTCGTTCGCCACGCGCGACGGACGCGAGATTGGACGCGCGCAAGCGATGCAAGCAGACGCCGCGGGCGTAGATGTCACCGTCGAAATGAATCCGGTGCTGATCAAACCGGAGGCGGACTCGTTCGCGCAGATCGTCGTGATGGGCAAACCCTGGGCGCGCCTGCCGGCGGGCGAATATATGCGCCGCCGGAGCGAGTTGTGGGCAATCGTCACGCACGCGCTCGACGCGTTGCGCGCGCAGTACGACGTGATCGTGATCGAGGGCGCGGGCAGTCCGGCGGAATTGAATTTGAAACGCGGCGATCTCGTCAACATGGCGATTGCGAAATACGCGCGCGCGCCGGTGTTGCTCGTCGGCGATATTGATCGCGGCGGAATTTTCGCGCAGTTGATCGGCACACACAGTTTGCTCGACGCGGACGAACGCGCGCTGATCCAAGGTTTCATCGTCAACAAGTTTCGCGGCGAACCGCGCTTGTTCGAGGACGGCGTGAAAATTTTGGAGGAACGGAGCGGCGTGCCCGTGCTCGGCGTGATGCCGTTCGTGCGCGATCTGCAAATCGCCGACGAGGATTCGGTCGCGCTCGACGAAATGCCGCGCGCGGGACGCGCCAACGCGCCGCTCGACATCGTGGTGATGCGTCTGCCGCACCTGAGCAACTTTGACGATTTTGACCCACTGCGCGCGGAAAGCGACGTGAGCGTGCGATTTGTGGATCGGGTTGAAGATGTGCGCGAACCGGACTTGATCATTTTGCCGGGCACGAAAACAACCATCGCCGATCTGAAATTTCTGCGCGCGCGCGGCTTGGCGGATCGCGTAGGTGAACTCGCGCGCGCCGGCACGCCGGTGCTCGGCGTGTGCGGCGGCTATCAAATGTTGGGACAAACAATCCTCGATCCAGCGCGCGTCGAGTCGAGCGAAACCCAGGTCGCCGGTTTGGCTCTGTTGCCGGTGGTCACGACATTCGCGGCGGAAAAGCAAACCGTCCGCGCGCGCGGCAACGTCACCGCCAATCACGGCTTGTTCGCCGAAACGCGCGGCTTGGAAATCGCCGGCTATGAAATTCACATGGGGCGCACCCAGGTTACCGGCGAAGCGTTGCTCCACGTCACCGCGCGCGGCGAGACCGCCACCGCCGACGCCGACGGCGCAACCGATGCCAGCGGCTGGATCGCCGGCACGTACTTTCACGGCTTGTTCGACAACGACAATTTGCGCCACGCGCTCTTGGCGAACCTGGCGGCGCGCAAAAATTTTGCGCGCGGCGCGAGCGCGCGGTTTGATCGCGCCGCCGCGTACAACCGGCTCGCCCAAGTCGCGCGCCTGAATCTGCGGCTAGCCGCGATCTACCGGCTGATCGGCGTCGAACGATGAACGATTTTTTTACCGCGCTCGCTCTGCTCACGATTGCGCCAGTGCGTTTTGGCGAAAAAATTTCCGCGCGCGCGTACGCGTATTTCCCGCTCGTCGGTTTGCTGATCGGCGTGGTTCTCGTCGCCGCGCAATTTTTGCTGACGCGCGCCCTGCCTAACCTGATCGCGGCGGCGCTCGTCGTCACGTTGTGGGGCGCGTTGACCGGCGCGTTGCACCTCGACGGGTTCTCGGACGCGTGCGACGGTTTGTTCGCCACGACGACGCGTGAACGTCGGCTCGAAATTTTGCGCGACGTGCATCTCGGCGCGTTCGGCGCGACCGGGCTGATCCTGTTGCTCATCGTCAAGTTTGCGGCGGTTGCCAGCACAACTTCGTTCGCGCCGTTCTGGCTCGCGCCGATCCTGGGTCGCTGGGCGATGGTTTACGCCGTCACGTTTCCGCTCGCACGCAACGAAGGCATGGCGGCATTATTTCGCGCGGGCTTGACGCGGCGCGTCGTGTTCGCGGCAACGCTCTGCACCGCGCTCGTCGCCGCGCTGTGGGGCGCGTTCGGCGTGATCGCATTCGGCATCGCGTTTGGAATCGCCACCGGAATCGCACGGCTCGCACAAAATCGCCTCGGCGGATTGACCGGCGACATTTACGGCATGATTTGCGAAAGCGTCGAAGTTGGCGTACTGATCCTCGGCGGAGTAACGCTGTGAAACGCGCGTTCCGCCTCGGCGCGACATCGTGCATTTATCCCGGCGACATTGTGGCGAACGTGCGCCAACTCGCGCCGCACGTGGACGACATCGAACTCGTTTTATTCGACACGGACAATCACGGCGCGAACATACCCGACCCCGCGAACATCGCCGCGTTGCGCGCGCTTGCCCGCGACAACGCGCTCACTTACACGGTGCATCTGCCGTGTGATCTCGATCCGCACGATGCACGCGCATTTGAAAAAATTTTTCGCGCGCTCGACGCGACACGCCCGCTCGAACCTTTCGCGTACATCGCGCATCTCGACGGACGCGATTTGCAAAACAATCCAGCGCGCGACACAATTGCCCGCTGGCAGGCAGACGCCCGCCGCGCGCTGGATCGCGCAATCGCGCAGATCGAACCGGCGCGGCTGTGCATCGAAAATTTGGAAACGTGGTCGCCCGATTTTTTCGCCGAGCTGATCGCCGCGAAAAATCTCGCGCGGTGCGTGGACGTGGGACATTTCTGGAAACAGCGCCGCGATCCACTGCCGCATCTGCGCGAACAGATCGCGCGCACGCGCGTCGTGCATTTGCACGGCGTGGATGGACGCGATCACGAATCGTTGGCAAAACAATCGCGCGCCGAAGTTGGGCGTGTGCTGGATTTTCTCGCGCGCGCCGATTTCGCCGGCGTGGCAACACTCGAAATTTTTAGCGCAGACGATCTGATTTCATCGCAACAGGTAATCGCAGAATGGGAAAACGACTCACGTTGATTCTGGGCGGAGCGCGGAGCGGCAAGAGCACCTTCGCCGAAGCGCTCGCGCGCAAACGCGGCGGCGACGATGTGTTGTTCGTCGCGACGGCCGAGGCGCGCGACGAGGAAATGCGCGCGCGGATCGAAAATCATCGCGCGGCGCGCCCAGTCAATTGGCGCACACTCGAAACGCCGCGCGACCTGGGACGCGCCTTGACCGGCGCGCGCGCCCGCGTCGTGTTGGTGGATTGCGTGACACTGTGGACGACGAATGTTTTGCTCGCCGATGAAACGCACGCGCGCGCGGAAATGCTGCGCGAGGTGGACGACCTGCTCGCGTGGCACGCCGCGCACGATTCGGAATTGATCATCGTCTCGAACGAAGTCGGCATGGGCTTGGTGCCGGAATATCCGTTGGGGCGCGCGTACCGCGATCTGCTCGGCGCAGTGAACGGAAAAATTGCGGCAAGCGCAGACGCGGTATTTTTGCTCGTCGCCGGTTTGCCAGTGGAAGTAAAAGCGCTGGCGGTTCGATTGGAGGATTTATGAAAGACACTTTGCTCGCGGCGCAGTCCGTCACGTTTGCGTATAACGGTCACAAGACGTTGGATGCGGTGGATGTCGCGCTCGAACGCGGTAGTCTCGTCGCACTGTTGGGACCGAACGGCTCGGGCAAGACGACGCTGTTGAAAATTCTCACCGGCATTTTGCCGCCGCGCGCCGGCGCGGTAACCTGGGACGATCAACGGCTCGCCGCGCTGGATCGCCGCGAAATTGCGCGCCGCATTGCGCTCGTGCCGCAAACGCTGAACGTGCCGTTCGCGTTTACCGTGCGCGAAATCGTGTGGCTGGGACGCACGCCGCACATCCACGCGTGGCGCGGCGAAACGGCGCACGACCGCGCGGCAGTCGCGCGCGCGCTCGCCTTGACCGGCACATCGGCGTTCGCGGAGCGTGCGTTCGGCGAATTGTCCGGCGGCGAACGCCAGCGCGTCGTGATCGCGATGGCGCTCGCGCAACAGCCGCAGGTGTTACTGCTCGACGAGCCGACGACGCACCTCGACATCAATCACCAGATCGAAATTTTGGAACTCGTCCGCACCTTGAATCGCGAATGCGGCTTGACGGTGCTGGCGACGATGCACGATCTCAATCTCGCCGCGTTGTATTTCGACCGCTTGATCTTGTTGCGCGATGGGCAAATCGTCGCACGCGGCACACCCAGCCAGGTTTTGTCGCCGACGCAGGTGCGCCAGGTGTTCGGCGCGCACGTCCTCGTTGCCACGCATCCCACGCGCGCCGACGTGCCGCACATTGTACTGTTGCCGGCGCACTAGTCCGCGTTCCGCACGCGAAAAATTTTTATCCCCGCACGATCATAAACCAGCGTGTAGCGCTCCGGCTGACGCGCAAAATTTTCGACGCGCAAAATCCCCGCGCGTTGCCCCAAGTAAATGTGCGTGATGCCCCGCGCCGCGAGCCACGGCGCGAGCGCATCCGCATCCACTTGCGCGGGCGCAGACGTGGCGTCGAGAAATTCAATCGCGCGCTGCGCCGTGTACGGCAACCACCCGCCGCCATCCGCCGGCAGATAGCTCGCGCCGTACCACAAAAACGAATTGACGAGCACGCGCGCTTCGCCGGGCGTGTTCCGCGCGAGCCAGTCCGCCGCCGCCGCGTCCGCGCGCGTGTACAGGATCGTCGCGGGGTTGACTATCGTCAGCATTTCGCGCGCGCCCGCCAAACTCACCAGCACGCCCAACACGAGGATTGCGCGTTTGAATGTCAAGCGACTCGCCAGGTCGCCGATCCAGATCGCCATCGGCAGAAACGCCATCAGCACGAGAAAGGACGGCGCGATCCATTCACTCGCGCCGCAGGCAATACCGCCAAGTAGCGCCGAACCGATCAGGAGCCGCCAGCCACTCGCGCTTTTGCGGATCAGCGCAACGCCGCCGCCGATTGCCGCGAGCGCGGCAACCCAGTCGCCCCAGTACGAACGCATCACAGCGAGCGCCGTGGCGAGATCGATCTGCGGCGCGCCAGCGTTGAACGCCAGAATCGCCTCCACGCTGATTTGATTGCCGAACAAAACGCCGAGCCAGATCGCGCCGACGAGCAGAGCGATCCCCGCCAAGCCAAACACGCGCCGGGCGAACGTTGCGCCGCGCCGCACGCGCCAACTGGCAAACCCAAAATCGAGCGCGACAAAAACGGCGTAGAACGCCACGAGCCGGATGTGCGCGAACGCCAAGCCGACGAAGGTGAGCGCGGCAAAGAAAAAAGCGCGCGCGTTGAATCGCGGTGATTCGATCCATTCGCTGGCGGCAAGCAACGCCAACGGCAACAATGCCGCGCCGAGCAAAAGCGGATAGCGGCCCCAGGTTACAAAGTACGTCGGCGTGGGACACAAAAACCAAATGACGCTTGCGCTGATCACGCCGGCGACCGCACTGCCGGTCAACCGCTGGCACAACAAAAACGTAGTCAAGCCGGTTTGCGTGACGAGGAGTTGCCCGACAAGGATCATCGCTTGCGGAATGGACGCGCCGGATAATTGGACGAGCAAAGCGACGATGCTGTGATAACCCAGGTGGTAGATGCTGGCAAGCGGCAATCTGCCTGAATCGAGAAATGTTTTGATGTACGCGGCGTGCGTCGGCGAGTCCACCCACAACGGCGCGGGCAAATTCCAGAGTTGGATGAAACTGATCGCGAGCGCAAGCGTCGCCAGCGCGAGCAACACCCAATCCGGCGCGGTGGCGCGCACCCGATTCACCGGCGCGGGACGCGCGCGCGCGCGAAGAATCAGCGCACCGCCGCTCAGCGCGAGCAGACCCAGGTACGCGCCGCTCCCCCAGCCCAGCGTCACCAGCGACGCGGCGGAGAGCGCGGCGAGACTCAAGCCGCTGGCGCGCGCCACTGTTTCGCCCAGCGGGTGCTTGCCGAGATCGCCGGCGAGCCACAAAAGCGCGAGACCCGGCACGAGCCAGATCAGCACAGTGATCCCGGCGGCGAGCGGTTCGCGTCCCAACGTGTCGCGCAACGCCGCCCATGCCAGCGCGCCGTCCGGCGCAAAATACGCGCGCATCACCAGATCGTTGCCGGCGGGTTCGCCGTTGATCGTCAACGCGCCGTCCGGCAACGCGTCCGCATCGCTCGCCCAAACGCTAAACCAGCCGCGCGTGATTTCGGCTTGCTCCGCGTCGAGAAAAAAAGAATACGCGCGATCCTGGGAATCCGGGATCGGCGTAAACTCGAACGTAGCAAAATCGTTATGGCGAATTTGATCGAGCGGCAGGGACACGGTCGCCAGATCGAACGCGCTTGCGGGCGCGCGCAAGTGAAATGTAACGCGGCTTTGCGGCGCGAACGCGAAATCGTCGGCGACGGCCCAGCGCACCTGGATCGCGCTGAGGCGCGGCGCGCGAAACACAAACGTTTGTCCGCGCGTTTGCCCGCGCGTCAACGCGCCCGCTGGGATCGCGGCGTGATCCTGCACGCTCGCCGGCTCGACGACAGCCGCGGTGCCGGCGAACACGAGCGCGCCAAGCGCAAGCGCGACCAAGCCCGCGACGAACGCGCCGCGCACCAGCGTACCGATTCGGGTGTGAGTCTGAATGGTCAAGGCAATTTTGGAATTGCGCGCTCTATGGTTGAGTCGCCAGCGGCGCGATCTCTTTTTCCATCTCGCGCAACACCACACCGAGATCGTCGTCGGCGCGGAGGCGATAGTTGATCAGCGTGACTTGGTTTTGTTCGACAAACACCTGGTATTCGCGCCCGGCGCGCGCGCGCCGTTTCTCGCGGCGCGTCTCGTCAATCTGCCGCGTCACAGTCATTCGGATTTGACCGCTGGCGTCGAGCGTCACCGCGAACATCAGCCGCGTGCCGTCTTGCTTGTGCCCTTGCAAGGGATCGTGGCGCGTCACATCATAGCGCAAATTTTCCAGCGCGTGCAGCCACTCGCGCTTGATCGCGTCGCTCATCTCACTGCCCCACGACGCTGATCACTTTGGGATCGTTGATGATCATTTCCGGCGCATCTTGGTATTTGACGACTTTGCCGGTCACGCGGATCGTCTTGTCGAGAAAAATCAAATCGGGGCGTTGGGGCCATTTGCCCCAGTCCTGCGGAAAGATCACAACCTTCATATCCGTCTGCCAGTCCTCGCTGAACTGCAACCACATCACGCGCCCGCTGTTGTAGATTTTGACGATCTTGCCCTCGATGGTCACTTCGCGGTTGTAATACTTGGCGGCGTCTCGCCAATTCACTACGCCGCTCGCCGGAATGGGAATGTCCGACATCGGGAACGGTTCGAGCGTCGCCAGCGCCCAATCCTGCTCGAACGTGCGGCGCACGGTTTGCACCGCGTCTGCTTGATCGAAAATAATTCCCAGTTCGCGGTTGTTGTCGAGCGAATTGTCCGACACATTTTCGGAACCGATAAACACGCGTTGCCCGTCCACGATGAACATTTTGGCGTGAACGTACGGGTTGGTGAGGTACTTGACCTGCGCACCGGCGCGCCGGATCAGATCGCGGTTCGGCTCCGCGCTGTCCGCCGTGATCGGATCGCGCGGCGTGAAAATGGCGCGCACCACTACGCCGCGTTGGATGGCGTTGTACACGCGGCGCACAATTTCCGGCGCGAGCCACTCGTTTTGTTCCAGGTCAATGCTGACCTGCGCGCTGTCAATCAACTCGATCCATTTCTGGCGCGCGTTGATCGGACTCCAGACCAAGCGCGGGTTTTTCAAATCCACGACGATCTTTTCCCAATCCGCCTCAAAGACCTTGATGATCTCGGCAACATCGTCCGGGCGCGTGTCCAGCACGCCGTACTCGCGATTCGAAGTGAACGACGACGCCGTGATGTTGTGCGTCATGATGAACGCAAGTTGATCGTCAATCACCAAACTTTTTTCGTGCGTGAACCGGAAATCATAACTCGCCCAGCGCATCTTGACCGGCGTGTTTTTCACCGCGGTGTACAAATCCACGTTGGTCGTGCCACCGCCGTACGGATTGAGTTCCATCAGCACGCGCACATCCACGCCGCGCTTTGCCGCCGCGATCAACGCGTCGCGCACGTCGTCGCGCGTGAACAGGTACATTTTCAGGCGCACCGATTTTTGCGCGCTGGTGATCGCTTTGAGAATGATCCCGCCGCCGGTTTCGGGCATCGTGTAAACGGTGAGACACTGGCACGTTTGCGCGCGTTGCCATAATTGATCCACGCTGGGCAAGGGCACGGGCGTCGCGGTGGGCGCAGGCGTGGCGGTGGGCATGGCAGTCGGTCGGGCAGTCGCCGTCGGCGCGACGGTGGGCAACGGCGCAGGTGTCGGGGGCGGTGGCGCGCACGCGGCAAGCGCGAGCAATACGATCAAAACGGCAATCGTCGGCTTTGACATTTTTCCTCCGGGTAAACGCGTTAGGACTGGCGACGCCAGCGCGCGATCCAATTTGCAACCAGCGCGATTCCAATTTCCAGGATGACCAAAACCAAAATGTCCAGCAACAAGAATTCAGCGTGCCAAACGGTGGTGACGCCGGGCGGCGTCGCGCAATGATCGGTGCGCGTCGCGACGAACGGCAACGGGAAACCATACGCGACCTGGGTCTGCGCGAACCCGCTCGGCGATTTGAATGTCAACCCCGGCGCGGGGCATGTTCCGGACTGCGTCATCTCTCCAAACGCTTGCGCGGTGAGAAACGCCAGCGCGATCACACCACCCACGCCCAGCGCGAGGCGCGAAAAAGAGCGCCGCATCGTCATTCCTCCATGCGCCGCCGGATTTCGGCGAGCGCGTCGTGGCACGCGTTTCGCACAATCGAACTGGGTTCGCGTTCCGCCAGCGCGGCGAGCAAAGGCGTGTGCGTCGCATCGCCAACTTGACCCAGCGCGAGAATACAATCCCAGCGCACGAACGCTGCGCACTCACGATCCAACACGCGCGCCAAGTCGCGCGCGGCGAGCGAGTAACCCAGGTTGCCAAGCGCAACGGCGCACGCCTGGCGCACGCTCGCATCGCGGTCGTGCCACAACGTTTCGATCAGCGGACTGAGCGTAGTAGGTGCGCCAATCTTGCCGAGCGCCACCGCCGCTTGTTGACGCACAAAGCCGACCGGCTCGATGCGGAGCGTGTGCCACAACGGATCAATCGCGCCGGACGCGCGACGCTTGCGGAGCACGAACGCCGCCGCCCACCGAATCATCGAACTGGGATGATGGTGCAGATGATCGATCACGCCGGCGGTGGAACTGCGCGCGAGAAAACTCGGCACGGCGAACCGCGCGCCATCGGGCACGACACGTTGCGCGGGCTGAGCACGCAGTTTGCGGATCAAACCGGTGAGCCGCTGTTCGGCGACGCGCGCCGAGGCAAGGGGCTGGAGCGCGGCGAGGTGTTGATGCTGGGCGCAATAATCCTGCGCGGCAACCGCTGGCGCGGCGCACCGGCGGCGTTCGTCGTCCAAACCACAGCACTGCATCGTGTCTCGCTCAACCCGTCGCGCGTTTGGTGCGCACGTACTGTTGGGGCCATGCCACGTCATCGCCCAACACACGCGCCGCGTCGAGCGCCCAATGCGGATGGCGCAACAATTCGCGTCCCAGGGCAATGACATCGGCGCGACCACCGCGCAGAATTTCCTCCGCCAATTCCGGCGTTGTGATCAAACCGACCGCCAGCGTCGGGATATCGGCGGCGCGCCGAATTTTTTCGGCGAACGGAACGTGATAGCCGGGCCCGACCGGCGGTGCGATGGGCGCAACGCCGCCGGAGGAACAGTCCACGAGATCAACGCCGCGTTCCTTGAGCCATCGCGCAACTTGCACGAGATCGTCAATGCCCAAACCGTTCGGCGTCCAGTCACTGCACGAAAGCCGGACGAGCAAGGGCTGGGGTGCCGGCGAAACCGCGCGCACGGCATCCACCACTTGGAGCAAGAGGCGCGCGCGATTGGCGAGCGCACCGCCGTACTCGTCGGTGCGTTGGTTGGCGAGCGGCGACAGAAATTCGTGGATGAGATACCCGTGCGCCGCGTGAATTTCCAGCGTGTCGAAACCGACTGCCCACGCGCGTTGCGCCGCCGCGCGAAACGCGTCCACGATGCCGGCAATCTCCGCGCGCGCCAACGCGTGCGGCACAACCCAGTCCGCATCGAACGCGAGCGCGCTCGGCGCGACCGGGAGCGCGTTGCCTGCGCCGCGCGTCGCGCTCCACGCCTTGCGCCCGGCGTGCGCGAGTTGCACACCCAGCGTTGCGCCCTGCGCCTGACACACGCGCACCATCCGCGCGAGCGGCGCAATCTGCGCGTCGTCCCACAGACCCAGGTCGTTGGGGCTGATGCGCCCGCGCGGTTCGACGGCGGTCGCCTCGGTGATGATCAGCCCGACGCCGCCGGTGGCGCGCGCCACATAGTGCGCCAAATGCCAGTCAGTGAAGATGCCATCCCCGGCGGCGGAGTACATACACATCGGCGGCATCGCCACGCGGTTCCGCAACGTGACGCCGCGCAGGGTGAACGGCGAAAACAAATGCGACATCTAAAATCCTTTGCGCTGGAAAAAATGGTTGCGGGCGTACTATACCGCGATTTTTCGATTCGTCAAACCGGTTGCAAATTGCAAACGCCTCAAGTATAATCGGCACGTCTCTGCCGAGAGACAAATTTTTTCGGAGTGAATCATGCCCGGTTTTGTGGGACACACCATCGGCAACTCGATTGTGTTGGTCGGGACGACGGCCGTGATGGCGAGCCAGGGTTGGTCGCTTGCCGATATTGCCGCGGTGGACGCGGGGATCGTGGTCGCCAATTTCGTGCTGTCGCCTGATCTCGATTTGTTCAACTCGCGCTCGATGGATGATTGGGGCTGGATGCGAATTTTTTGGTGGCCCTACGCTAAAATGGTCAAGCACCGCGACGCGATGCACACGCCGTTGCTGGGCACGCTCGTGCGGTGGCTGTATATGGCGGTGGTGCTGTCCATCGTCATCGTGCCGATTGCCATCATCTTGCGGCGCATGAATTTTTCGATGACGTTCAAAGGCGACGCCGAGGATATTGTGTGGTACCTGGGTTACGTGGCGGATTTGCTCCTCGGCGCGACGCTGGCGGACACGATGCACTATGCGCTCGACCTCGTGACGACCCGGCTGAAACGGCTGGTGCCGCGCCGCTACCGCGAACGGTATGCGCGGTACGCGCAAAATCATTACGACCGCGATCACCGCCTGGCGCGCGCGCGCGGCTTTATTCCCGAAGGAGAACAACGATGAACGAAAAATTCAACGAACTGAAAAAACGGCTCGGCGTCGTCAGCGACCTGCAACGCGCCGGCGCGATCTTGGATTGGGATCAACAAACGTATATGCCGCCGAAAGGCGCGGCGGGACGCGCGGAACAAGCGGCAACGCTGAGCCGGCTCGCGCATGAGCATTTCACCGCGCCCGCAATCGGCGCGTTGCTGGACGATTTGGCGGACGAAGCGGCAAAACTGGATTACGATTCGGACGAGGCAAGTCTGGTGCGCGTCACGCGCCGCGAGTATGCCAAAGCCGTGCGCGTGCCGCCGGCATTGGTCGAGGAAATTTCGCGCACCGCCGCGCTCGCGCTCGACGCGTGGACGCAAGCGCGCACGGATGCGAACTTTGCGCTGTTCCAACCGCACTTGGAAAAAACCGTCGCGTTGCAAATTCGGTTGGCGGAGTGTTTGGGGTACACGGAACGCATCTACGACGCGTTGCTCGATCAGTACGAAACGCAAATGACCACCGCCCAGGTTGCGGCAATTTTCGACGCGTACAAACAAGAACTGGTACCGCTCGTGCAGGCAATTGCGCGCCGCGCCGACGCGGTGGACGACGCCGTGTTGCATCGCGAGTACGCCGAGCAAAAGCAATGGGATTTCGGGATCGAGGTGATCAAACAGATCGGGTTCGATTTTGCGAGCGGACGCCAGGACAAGTCGGCGCACCCGTTCACCACCGGCTTTGGGCTGAACGACGTGCGGATCACGACGCGCGTGGACAAGCATTTTTTGCCCAGTATGTTGTTCGGCACGATCCACGAAACCGGGCACGCGCTCTACGATCTGGGGTATCGCGCCGAACTCGAACGAACACCGCTCGCCGGCGGTGCGACGCTCGGCGCGCACGAATCGCAGTCGCGCTTGTGGGAAAATTTGGTCGGGCGCAGTCGCGGCTTTTGGAAATTTTGGTTTCCGCGCTTGCGCGAATATTTTCCGGCGCAACTCGCCGACCAAGACGCCGAATCGTTTTATCGCGCAGTCAACAAGGTGCAACCGTCGTTCATTCGCGTCGAAGCGGACGAGGTCACGTATGGCTTGCACATCATGTTGCGCTTTGAAATCGAAAATGAATTGGTCGAGCGCAAGTTGCAAGTGGCGGATGTGCCCGCGGCGTGGAACGCCAAGATGCAAGCGTACCTGGGGGTCACGCCGCCGAACGACAAACTGGGTTGCTTGCAGGACATTCACTGGTCGTCCGGGAGCATCGGTTATTTCGCCACGTACCTGCTCGGTTCGATGTTCTCGCGCCAGTTGTTTAATCGCGCAGTGCGCGATCTGCCGGCGATTCCAGCCCAGATCGAAAACGGCGAGTACGCCGAGTTGCTGGGGTGGCTGCGGCGGAACGTGCACACGCACGGCGCAAAATTTACGCTGGATGAATTGGCGCGGCGCGCGACCGGCGAACCGTTGCAAGCCCACGCCTACGTGGCGTACCTCAAACAAAAGTACGGCGACCTGTACGGTTTGTAACCCGCTGGCGCAGACGAGTCGTCTGCGCCAGTTTTTTTTAACGCTGCCCGCGCGCTATTTGCCCGCGCTCGTAATCCACTGCTGGTACTCGGCGCGCACGCTACACGCGCACACCTCTTCCGCCGCGCGCAGCAAATCTTCCGGGGCGGCGTTCTTGTACCGGTAGCGTTCATAGTACGTCCGCAAGAATTGGAAGAAGTGATCATCGCCCATCTTTTTCCGCAACGCGTCGAAAAAGAGCGGACCTTTGCCGTAGACGATTGCGCTGTAACTCGCCTCGCTGAACGCGGCGACCGGCTGATTCACCGTCGCATCGCGGCCGCTTTGTTGGGTGCGCGCATAGCCATCCTGAAAATATCCCTTGAGCAGGGATTGCGCCGCGCGCGCGCCGCGCACGTCCTCGTAATAGATCAGCGTGACGTACTGCACGAGCGCTTCATCCAGCCAGGGCACGTTGACCTGATCGTTGCCGACCACACCGTAAAACCACTGATGCCCGACTTCGTGCGCGGTTGCAAATTCAAAAAAGTCGCGCTCTTTCTTGTCCTTGTACAAATTGCGCCCGATGACGATAATGCCCGGATACTCGATGCCGCCGGCGGACGTGGGCGTTTGCACCACATCCAATTCACGGTACGGGTACGCGCCCAAACGTTTCTGGAACACGCGCAACGCATCCGTCGCAAATTGCAACGCCTGTTTGCCGTTCTCCGCGTCCTCGCTCTCGTACCACGAGTTGATCGTCGTTTCGCCAAGCGTCGCCGTCGCCTTTTGCAGGTGCGCGGTTAGGTTCAGATCGAAATCGCGCATCGGCGCGCCGATCAACTTCCACGTGCGGGTGCCGTCGGAGTTGGCGCGCACGTCCACCGTCGAACCGGACGCGATCACGGTCAGCGTCGCCGGCGCGGTGAGGGTAACCGCGTAAAGCGACGCGTCGGCGTAGATCAAATCGCCATACGGCGGCGGCACTTCGAGATGCCAGCCCTGAGCATCATACGCCGGGATCACGGGGTACACGCTGGGCAACGTGATGATCGTGTCGCTCACACCAAAATCGGCGTAGCGGTTCGAGTTCACGCGCGGCACCGCCACGTTGAAATCCATCCGCACGGTGCGCGCCGCGCCTGGCGCGAGCGGTTGCGCCAAGCCAACGCGCAACGCCGTGTCTTGCGCTTCGAGGGTTGTAGATGCCGGCGTGCCATCCACCGTCACGTTCGTAACGCTGATCTTGCCGCCCGAATCGGGAAAGTTGGCGAACAGGCGAAAATAAATTTCACGCAACGGCGTCGTCTGCCGGTTCCAGTACGTAACCGTTTGACTGCCGACCAAACTGGGCGGCTCGGCGGTGTAAGTCAGGGTGATGGTGTAGCGCGTGGCGTTTTCCACGAGTGCGAGGTCGCCCTGGTGCGAGTCCGTCAGCGCGGCGCGCAACAGGTCTATTTCATTCGGGGGTGTGGGTGTGGGCGCGGCGGGCGGCATCGGGGTAGGCAAACATGCCGTCGCTAAAACAAGCACAAGCAAAAACGAGCGTAGAATTTTCATCGAGTTCCTCACAGACGCGGCGGACGAGGGCGCGCGGTTTGCAGTTGGCATCATAACAAAAACCCGCCGCGTGGAAAAACGGGCGGGCAATAGAATGTGCTCAGCAGATTTAGGCGGGGGGTGACGTGGGTTCGGCTTTTTTCGATGAGATGAATTTCATCATTTTGGTTCCGCAGGACGCGCAAACGCCTTGCATTGCCCGCTTGCCGTTTTTAAGCGTCACCTCTTTCGCATCCTTCATAGGTTTCTGCGTTTTCTCTTTGACGCAGTAACCCATGATGACTTCCTCTGCCATTCGTGAATCCTCCTTTGCATGGACGACCCGCACGGGTCGCACTTGGGTTCGGATTGATGCCAGTATTCTAGCATCAATTCTGGGATCGAGCAAGTGGCTGATCGACTAGAACAGGGCTTTTCAAAAGTCAGGCGACCCTCATCCCAACCTTCTCCCTCAAAGGGAGAAGGGGTAAATTCCCTCGCCCCTGTGGGGAGAGGGCTAGGGTGAGGAGCAATGTCAAGCAACTTTTGAAAAGCCGTGTCGACTAGAACGACTCGCACGCAGCGAGCAAGTCATTGATCTGGCGTACAAGCGCACGCCAATCCACCGGTTTGGCGGCGAATGCGTTCGCGCCGGCGGCAAGCGCCGCGGTATGGTCTTCGGCAAATACGTGCGCGGTGAGCGCGAGCACTGGGATTGTGCGGGTGGCGAGCGTCGCCTTGAGTTGGCGCGTCGCCTCCCAACCATCGAGCACCGGCAAACTCAAATCCATCACGATCAGATTGGGCCGCAAGGCATGCGCCAGCGCAACCGCTTGCGCGCCATCCATTGCCACAATCACCTGAAAACCGGCGCGCGTCAGTCGCCGCGCTAACATATCGCGGCTCGGCTCATCATCTTCAACTAACAAAATCGTCGCCATAGACATTTTGGTTTGCCAAATCAATCGCGGGGATCGATCACCGGTAACTCGGCGGGTAGGCGCATCGTAAACGTCGAACCTGCGCCGAGCGTGCTGGCAACGGTGATCGTGCCGCCGAGCAAATCGCAAAAGTGGCGCGTAATCGCCAACCCCAAACCGGTGCCGCCAAAGCGCCGCGTCAACACGGTATCGGCTTGGATGAACGGCTGGAACAGCGTTTCGAGTTGTTCCGGCGAAATGCCGATGCCGGTGTCACTCACGCGAAAGGTCAGCCACCCCGTGTTACTCACGGTTGCGCGTTCGATGGCAAGCGTCACCGTTCCGTGCGGTGTGAATTTGCACGCATTGCTGAGTAAATTGAAGAGCGCCTGTCGCACCTTGGCTTCGTCCGAGTGCATTTCGCCAAGTTCAGCCGGCAAATGAAAAGCCCACCGCACGCCATTCTTTTCGGCGAGCGGGATCAGTGTGTCTAGCACTTCGCGAATGAGCGGAGCGAGCGGAAACGTTTCGGCGTGCAGTTGCATCCGCCCCGCTTCGATCTTGGAGAGATCGAGAATTTCGTTGATCAACGCAAGCAGACGTTTGCCGGCGGCGGTAATTTTTGCCAAGTCCGGCGCGTATTGGTCTGCGCCGTCCGCGATCACCTGCTCTTCGAGCATTTCGCTGTAACCGATAATCGCGTTGAGCGGGGTGCGAAGTTCGTGGCTCGTATTCGCCAGAAACGTGCTCTTGGCGCGGCTAGCGGCTTCAGCGGCGTCTTTGGCTTTTTTCAATTCGCCTTCCGCATGTTCACGCTCCGTCGTGTCGCGCAGCACAAGCAGACGCCCGCTAACAACGCCTTTCCGATCTTTGAGCGGCGAAATGCGAACAGCGTAACTACGCGGTTCACCAACCAGGTCCGGCACGATCTCTGTGCTCTGTTCCGTCTCGCCGTTATGGCGACGCACCCAATCGCGCCACTCCGTCCACACCATTTCCATCGGCTTGCCGATTGCCTGCGCGTCCGTGACGCGGAATGTGCGCTGTGCCGCGGGGTTCAAATCCACAATGCGGTCTTGCCGGTCGAGCACGATCATGCCATCGCCCATACTTTCGATCACGGCGTCGCGCGCCAGCGGCACGATGTCGAGCAGGCGATACCGAAAAATGCCCCACGCAAACAGGATACCGGTTAACATGAAACTCGGCGCAGTCAGGTTGATCAGCAACCAGTTGACGCCCAACATATCCAGCGCATTGGCAACCCAGGGAATCAGCGCGCCGCCGACCAAAGCCGCCACCTGCCGACGATACAAGGGCGGCGACTGGATCATTTTCTGCAACAGGATGAACGTGGCGAGAAAAATAATTCCGTACGCGTAATAAACGTTAATCCAAAACCAAACGCCGGAGGCAATATCCAATCCGACGACGCGCTCGCTTATGCCAACTTGCCGCCAAATCAAGTGATGTGCGTCATTGGTAAAAGCGAAAAGCACCGTCAGCGTGGGAATGCCCAGCGCCAGCGCATAATTGCGGCGGGTGAACCAACGCGTTTTGCCCGCGTATTCCAGCGCGAACAAGAGCCACGCGAGCGGCACCACCCCGGCACCGATATATTGCATCTGCGCCCAAAAGATGCGCGCCGGCAAATTCACGCTCGCAATTTCCAAACCGTAGCTCAAGGTCCATTCGGCGACCCCGAGCATCATCCAGACTACCCCGCGCGCGCCTGCCATATCGCGTTGTTGCCACGCGTAGATTGCGAGCGCAGTCGAAATGGCGGCGGTGATAAACAAGATAAATGAGTATGGCGTAAAAAACCAGTCCATCGTTCGACACCTCCGCGCTCTCGCCTTGCCGAATCGAGTGTAGCGTGAATCTGTGCGACTGTCAATGGGAGCGTTTAGCGTTTTGCATCGCCGCGCAAACCCAAGTATAATCCGTTCGCTTTGGAACGCAACACGCAACACAAATCGAACCTTGAGGTCACAGCATGCAATTGTATTTTATCCGGCACGGGCAATCTGCGAACAATTTGCTGTGGGATGAAACCGGCGCGAGTTTGGGGCGCAGTCACGATCCCGAATTGACGCAAGCCGGGAAACAACAAGCGGAGCTGGTCGCGCGCTTTTTGAAAACAGCCGGCGGTGTCACGCCAAAAAATCACGATGGACAAAACGTGGCGGGCTTTGGCATCACGCACGTCTACACCAGTTTGATGGTGCGCGCGGTCGGCACCGGCGTCGCTATTGCGCGCGCGCTGGAGTTGCCGCTCATCGCATGGGCGGACGCGCACGAGGGCGGCGGCATTTATCTCGACGACGAAGCCACCGGCGCCAAGCGCGGTCTGCCCGGCAACACGCGCGCGGACTTGGCTCGGCAGTTCCCCGAACTGCTCGTGCCCGAGTGGTTAGGTGAGGCAGGGTGGTGGAATCGCCCGTACGAAAATTACGAGGAGGTCTTTCCGCGCGCCGAACGCTTTTACGGCGATCTGATCATGCGGCACGGCGGCACGGAAGATCGCGTCGTCGTGGTCAGTCACGGCGGATTTTACAACGTGCTCCTTCGCACGCTTTTCAAAATCGGCAGAGACGACGCGTGGTTCGGCTTGAACAACACCGCGATCACACGCATTGATTTTCGCCCGAACGAAACAAACTGGGTCTACGCGAATCGCGTAGATTTTCTACCGCGCGAATTGATCACGTAGCCGGAATGATCGTCTGCGTTCGGGATTGGGTCTTGCCGTCAAAGACGTGATATTTTTTGAAACCGATCCACACCTCGTCGCTCGCGCGATACTCTTCCGCGCTGGGCACCGGCGCGACGAGTTCCTGGTCGCCAATGGCAAGCGTCAGGATCGCCGTGCCCTTGAGCGCAAGGTTGAGGCGCTGGCGCACAACCCCGCGCAGGCAGTTTGCCGTTTCCGCGCGCCGCACAACAATATCTTCCGGGCGCGCGCCGATCCGGTTGCCGGCGAATTGCGGCGCGACGCGCTCGCCCGCCAGCCAGTTGATCGGTGGCGTGCCCGGATCGAGGTTGAGAAATTCTGCGATGAAAATATTTTTCGGGCGCGTGTAAATTTCCTCGTAGGTCCCCGTCTGTTCGATTCGCCCCGCATCCATAATCGCGATCTCGTCCGCCAGGATAAACGCCTCTTGCTGATCGTGCGTCACGTACACCGTCGTAACCTGAAATTGGGCGAGGAGCGTTTTCAGATTGACGCGGTACTTTTCGCGCAATTTGGGATCGAGGTTCGAGAACGGCTCGTCGAGCAGAAACACGACCGGGTCGCGCGTGATGCACCGCCCCAGCGCGATGCGTTGCCGCTCACCGCCGGAGAGCGTCGTCGGCATACGATCCTGCAAGTAGGCGATCTCGACACCGAGCAGTTCACTCGTCCGTTTGTATTTCGCCTGCGCCTCTGCATCGAGCGCGGGCGTTTTCTTTTTGAAGAAAAAGTACGACAGGATGTTGGTCTTGGCGGTCAAGTGCGGATAAAGCGCGTAATTCTGAAAGAGAAAGCCAATGTGCCGCTGACTCGGTGGCACGTCTTGCATGTTCGTCCCATCGTACAAAATCGCGCCGGACGCCGGCGCGATCAAGCCGGCGATCATTTTGAGGAGCGTTGTTTTGCCGCATCCGCTCGGACCCAGAATCACAACCGTCTTGGCGTGCGGAATCGTGAGGTTGAGATTTTGCATCGCAAACGAGCGCCGCGCTTCCGGCAAAACGCGGTGCGGAAACAAGTTACTCAAGAGCGCAGGCGGTTGCGGTTCAAACGCCTTGCAGAGATTGAC
>CAIKBD010000011.1 GCA_903825565.1 uncultured Anaerolineales bacterium
AATTTGACTTAACGCGAAAATTCGCTATACTTGAGCCAAGTTGACGCCGAGGTGGCGGAATGGCAGACGCGAAGGTCTCAAAAACCTTTGTCCATTTAGGACGTGTGGGTTCAACTCCCTCCCTCGGCATTCGAGTTCGATTTTTATTATAGCATAATTCATCTTTTGTGTTGCAAATCACCGAATCGTTTGATCCTCAGTCGTACCATCATCAATTATCCACGCGCTAGGAGTTGAACGGAGAGCCAACCCTTTCATGTCGTCGTCGCGAACCTGGTACATTTTCGCCGCGCTGATCAGCTTTATTCTCGGAATTTTATTCGCGCTGATCTGGGCGTGGGGAATCGTGCCCATCGAGTTCAAAAACGCTGACCTTGCCGATCTTCGCGCCGCCGTGCAAGACGATTACGTGCGGATGGTCGGGCTAACCTACGAAACGGATGGCAACCTGGAAGCCGCCCAACGCAGATTGGCGCGCCTCCACCTCCTGAACCCGGCGCAAACGTTCACAGATCTGATCGAGCGGGAGACGCGTAATCCAACCAACTTGGCGACTACCGACGCACTCATTCATTTGAGCCAAGCGCTGGGCTACAAATTGCCCTACACCGCTCGGCGTCCCGCGCCCGGTCCGAAAGGCACGCCGACGACGATCCTGGTTGTGGCGACGCCGGTTGCCGCGGCGCTATCGTTCAGTCTGCTCGAACACACTCCGCTGACCTGTGCCGACGAACCCGAAACGGCGCGCTTGCGCCTGTTCGTGCGCGACGCCGCCGGACGCGATTTGCCAAACATCGCGCTGGAAATTCGTAGCGGCGACGCGAGTGAAACGGTCTACACCGGTTTGAAACCGGAACGTGGACTGGGCTATGCCGATTACGATGTGTTGCCCGGCAAGTATACGGTGCGCGTGCTTGAAGCGCACCAAGACGCCGCGATCAACCTCGTCATTGGCGAGCCGCCGGCAAATTGCCGAACCGATAAAGGCGCAACGCCGCGCGGATGGAAATTGATTTTCCAACAGCGATGAGTGTGCGACAACGCGAGCGCGATCCGCTGGCGTTGCCCGCACGCATCACCCTGGGAGGTACTCTTTCGTGATTCCCCAACCGATTGATACGGTGCCACTGTTCCAACGCCTTGCCGAAGAAGAACGCCAACTGGTGACCGCCCGGCTCAAACGCCGCCAAGCCCAACCCGGCGAAATGATCGTCGTCGCGGGAGAGGCGAGCGACACGCTTTACATCATCACGAATGGCTGGGTCAAGATCGAAGGCGGCAACGCTGTCACACTGGCAAACCTCGGCGCGGGCGGCTTGATCGGCGAAAGCGATGTGATGAGCGGCGCGCCGTACTCGATGACCGCACGCGTCGCCGGCACCACGCCCACGCAACTGCTTGCGCTGGCGCGCGCCGATCTCGAAGAATTGATCAGCGATCACCCCAGCATCGGCTTGAAATTTAGCGCGAGTCTCGGACTGCGGATCGCGTTCCTCGACCAATATCTCATCCAAAGCCGATTGCGGCACATTGAATTGTTGAGCGCGTTGCACGAAGACGATCTCCGCGCCATTGCGCAACAACTCGGCTTGCAACAAGTGACGCGCGGCGATATGATCATCGAAACCGGCATGGCGGGCGACGCCGCGTACCTGGTCGAAGCAGGCAACGTGCGCCTCATCCAGCAGACGAGCGAAGGCGAGGTGTTTGAAGAACTCGGCGCGGGCGATCTGTTCGGGCACACCGCGCTGATCACCGGCAAGCCCCACAACGCCAACGTGCGCGCGATCAGCGATGCGAGTTTGTGGGTGTTGCCGCGCACCGCATATACGCAATTGATTCAGGAACGCCCCGCGATCAAACTCGCGTTTAGCCGCGCGCTGTCCGAAACGCTCACCCTCCGCGATCAAGCAGACGCGATGGAACGGATGCGCCAACTCGATCTCTTTACCGACGTGCCGACCAGCGCGCTCACCGCGCTCGCGGCGCGGCTCGTCTTGCGGCATTTTCCGGGGGAAGAGGCGATTTACACCGAAGGCACGCCCGGCGATGCCATGTACATCGTCGAATCCGGCGAAATCAAATTGCTCGACAGCGCCTTTTCCGACGCGCGCTTGCTCGAACGCCTGCACGCGGGCGAAGCGTTTGGCGAAATGGCGCTCCTCACCGGGCGCACGCGCGCCGAGTGCGCCCGCGCCGCGAGTGACACCATCGTGTGGGTGCTCTACAAAAGCGACTTTGACGATGTGATGGTGCAGTACCCCGAAATTAGTTTGTCGCTGTCGCGCGCCTTGACCGAGCGGCTTGCCAAACGCGAAAACGATTTTGTGGTTCGCCACTTGCGGCGCATCAACTTGTTCGCGCATCTCGCCACGAGCGAGTTGAAGGAGATCGCGAAAAAAGTTCATGGCTTGCGCTTTCGCCCCGGCGAAATTATTTGTTTCGCTCACCAGCCGGTTCAATCGCTGTACCTGATCGAATTTGGCGAAGTCAAGCGGATGGTGCCGGGACCGAATGGCGAGCCGATCAGTTTCGAGATTTTGGATTCCGGCGATTCGTTCGGCGAGCAAGAGATCGTGCAGGGTTTGGCGCACGCCACTACCGCGCAAGCATTAGGCGAAGTCGAACTGTGGACGATTGCCAAAAATGATTTTCAAGCGATGCTGGAATCGTACCCGGCGTTGACCTTGATGATCACGCGCCGGATTGCGGATCGGTTAGCGCGCGCACAGCAACGCGCGGGGCAACCGCGCATCAATCCGTACGTGCCAACGCAACCGGCAGTTGCGCCGCATCCCGCGCAACCGCCCGCGCAAGCACCCGCTCGCCGCATCCAGCAACCTTTGTCGGGCGCGCGCCCGGTCAACCCGCCTACGCATCGCGCCTCCGTGTCGAGTGTGGCGCACACGCGTGCGGCTGTCGCGCCGGCGCCGTCCGCGCCGCATCGCATGACTGGCGGCACGGCACATGCTCCGCATAACATCGGGATGGGCGTAGCGCGGTCGCACAATGCGCCGCACATGCAAGCGCCGGTTGGCATGACCCAGCCCGCGCAGCGGATCGCACCGCCGGCGCGCGCGCATCATCACGAAGCCAGCTTCACTGCCGAATTCGGCGCATGGGCAACCGGCTTGTCGCTCGGCGCGAAGTTGCGCGTGCTGACCCTGGGTCTGTTGTTCGTGTGGTTCGCGCTGATCGTTTTGCCGGCAACAACCGTGACGGCAGTCAGTTCCGCGATGAGTAGCGCTTCCAGCGGAAGCGCGCAAGCCGGCGGCGCAAGTTCGGAAAAAGCCGGCACGACCGAACGCGGGCGCGATTCGGGACCCTTAAAAGTGGCGTTCGCTGTGGCATCGCCCACGCCGTTGCCAACCCGCACGCCAGCGCCGACGTTCACGCCGCGCCCGCAACCGACGGCGGTGCGGATCGTGCCGACGAAAACGCCGCCGCCGCCCGTCGTCGCCGCCGCGCCAACCGCTGCGCCGTTGCCGGCGTTGCCGCCGCCGGAAATCGATCCGCGCTTGGTGCCGGGTAGCGGCAAAACCTTGCCGCTGGTGGATCAGTTCAAAATCATTCCGGCGAACGTAGCGCGCGGACAAAAATTCTGGCGCATTACCAAAGTCGTGTGGGAAGACATTACCGAATCGGGCAACGATCACTCGATCTATGTGATGCTCAAAGATGAAGGCGGCAAGCGCGCGGAAGCCAAAATCAAAGCGTGGTATGACGGCGACGGCGGGATGGATATTACGAACACGCTCGAACAAAAAAGCGCGAGCGATATGTGCAACTGCAATTACGGGATCGGGATGTACGGCGGCGCGTATGGCGTTCAGATCAATGAAGGCATTCCCAGCGATCAGGCGACGGGCATGATTATGCCGATGCGCCGGCACGTCAACTATAAAGTGTACTATCAACTGACGACGATGCCGTAACGCGACCAAAAACGAAAGACCTGACCGGTCTTGCCCCAGGTGGGCTGGTCAGGTCTTTCGTTTTGCCCTCTGCGTGATTTGCGTTATAATGCCGCCAAGTTCATGGGAGAAGACCACTATGGGATTTACCGTCGGCGAAACAGTCGGACCGTATAAAATTGTCGCCCACATCGGGCAAGGTGGCATGGCGACGATCTTTAAGGCGTACCAAGCGAATTTGGATCGCTTTGTCGCGCTCAAGATCATTCATCCTGCGCTCAAAGAAGATCACTCGTTTGTGATGCGGTTAAAGCGCGAAGCCACGGTGATCGCCAAACTCAACCATCCGAACATCGTGACCGTCCACGATTTCCGCGAGCACGAGGGGTTGCCCTTTCTCGTTTTGCAATTCATCGAAGGCAAAACGCTCAAAGAGGTGATGCGCGAACAACGGCTCACGATTCCGCAAATCCTCAACATCATTCGCCCGGTCGCCGATGCGTTGACGTACGCGCACTCGCGCGGCGTGTTGCACCGCGATGTGAAACCGTCGAATATTTTGATTGACACCGAAGGGCATGTCTACCTCACGGATTTTGGTCTCGCGCGCCTCACGCACAGCGGCGAATCCACGTCCTCGTCCGATATGCTGATCGGCTCGCCGCATTACCTTTCGCCGGAACAAGCCAAGAGCGAACCGGTAGATGCGCGCACCGACATCTACTCCCTGGGCGTGATCCTGTTCGAAATGTTCGCCGGGCAATTGCCCTTTTCCGGCGAAACGCCGTACGCAACGATCTTGGCGCAGATCAACGAGCCACCGCCGATGCCACGCACGCTCAATCCCAAAATTCCGCGCGCCGTCGAATTGGTTTTGCTCAAAGCGTTAGCCAAGAACCCGAATGAGCGTTACGCGAGCGTGCGCGATATGATGTACGCGTTTGAAAACGCCGTGCACGGTCCGCGCGAACCGGAAGAAGAACCGCTGTCCACATTGCCATTGGTCAATTACCAACCGTTAGAAGCCAAGTCCAAACCGCGCTCGTGGTTGCCGGTTGCCGCCGGCATTCTCGCCGCGATTGTGTTGATCGCGTGTGTGGGCGGCGGGCTGTTCGTGTGGAATACCTTGCAACAGGCGACCGGATCGCCAACCCGGGTTGCGCCGCTCGCGGCGACGAGCATCGCGGGCGCGTCGGTAGCGCCGTCCACGCCAGCGCGTCCCTCGCCCGCGCCAACTACGCCCGCGCCAGTGAGCGCCTCGCCAGTACCTGCCTCACCAGCGCCGGCATCGCCGACACCGGTTTCGCCCGCGCCAGTATCGCCGACGCCTGCGCCGACCACGCCGGCTGTGCCGACATCGCCGGTCACATCACCGACGTCGCGCCCGCCGGTGAGCGATGCGTTGCGCGGCAAACTCGCTTACAGTGTGGCGACCGGCGATTTGGCGGAATTGCACGCAATCTGGATCGCCAATGCCGATGGCTCAGACGCGCATCAATTGATCGAAATGGCGATGTGGCCCGCCTTGTCACCGGACGGATCGCGCATTGCGTACTTTCGGATGAAGGACACCGGCATTTACGTCGCCAACGTGGATGGCGGCAACCCGCGCAAACTCGTCGGCGGCGAAGTGTGTTGCGTGCAGTGGTCGCCCGATAGCAAGCGCTTGATGTACGTGCAAGGCAAACTAAAAGCCGGCGACACCAAAATTATGATTATGAATGCCGACGGCACCGGCGTTACCGAAGTGGCACCGGGCTTTAACCCGGCATGGGCGCCCGACAACAACCGCATTGTGTTTGCCAGTTGCCCGCCTAACGCCAACCAGTGCGGCTTGTCCATATTCGATCTCCGCACGGGCAGGGCGACGTTGATCACGCGCGATAACGGCGGCTCGCCGCAATGGTCGCCGCGTGGCGACAAGATCGTGTACCAAGCGGACGACGGCAAAGGGCATCAAAACGTTTTTGCCGTCAACCCCGATGGCAGTGCGCGAACGCAACTCACGAATGGCAAGAGCAATGACGGGCAACCCATCTGGACTCGGGACGGGACGCATATCTTGTACCGTTCGGATCAGGATGGCAAGGCGTGGGCGATCTATGCGATTCGCGCGGACGGCACGAATGCGCGGCTCGTGATCGGTAGCGCATCGCCGGACGCCGAACGCTGGGCGCGCGAATCGTTGAGCACCGGACCCTAGCGCCGGTTTAGCCGAGTGACTCGATTCTTATTGCCTCGAACGCGGTTTCGGGATATAATACATCCGAACCGCGTTTTGAATTTCAAAGAGAGAAAACTCGATGCCGATCTCCCCTGGCGACACAGTAGGACCCTACCGCATTATCGAACCGCTTGGTCAAGGCGGTATGGCAACGGTATACAAGGCATACCATCCCGCGCTGGACCGCTACGTGGCGATCAAGGTCTTGCATCCTGCGTTCAAGGAGGATGTCAATTTCTCCGAACGCTTCCGCCGCGAAGCGCGCATCGTCGCGCGGCTCGATCACCCCAACATCATACCGATTTATGATTTCGCCGAACATGTCGGGATGCCGTACCTCGTGATGCGCTACGTGGAAGGCAAAACGCTCAAAGCGGTTTTGCGCGAAACCACCGGCATGTTGCCGACCGCGCGCATCCTCGCCATCGTTTATCCCATCACGCAAGCGTTGAATTACGCGCACGCGCAAGGCATTTTACACCGCGACATTAAACCTTCCAACGTGATGCGCGCCAACGATGGACATATTTATCTCGCCGATTTCGGCTTGGCGCGCATCGCGCAAGCCGGCGACTCGACCATTTCCAAGGACACGCTGATCGGCACGCCGCAGTACATCTCGCCCGAACAGGCGCGCGGCGAGCCGGCAACCGAGCGGAGCGACATTTACTCGCTCGGCGTCTTGCTGTTCGAAATGTTCACCGGGCGCGTGCCGTTCAACGCCGACACGCCGTATGCGATCATCCACGATCACATTTACACCGCCCTGCCGTTACCCACCACACTCAATTCCAGTTTATCGCAAGAGATCGAACGCGTTTTACTCAAAGCCCTGGCAAAGGAACCGGCGGCACGGTACGCTAGCGCCGGCGAAGTGATGAGCGCGCTCGAAACCGCCGCTGGCATTAGCATCTCGACGGTGGCGACGCTTACCCCGCCGCCCATTCCCCTCGTGCCGCCAACCACCGTGCCCGAACCGCTGGCAACGCCTGCCGCCACGGATGCGGGCGGGATGTGGCAAACGCTCCAAGTCAAAGCCGCGTCGAGCGTGCGACCTGGGTCGAGTGCGCGCGCCGTGCCGCCAAGCTCACCATCGCCGGCGCGGGCGTTGAATTGGAAACTCTGGGCAGTCGTCGGCGCGTTCGTGATCGGTTTATTGCTGTGCGGCGGCGCGGCGTTCGCTTTCAGCCAGCGCGCGACGCTGGCGCGTTGGTTTGCGCCGGCAACGCCCGTTCGCACGCGCCCTGCCGGTATTCCTCCCGGCGATCCAGTCGCGCAAGCAAGAGCCAAAGTCCAAGCGAACCCGAACGACGCCAACGCTCACATCGAGTTGGGCGACGCGTACGAACGCCAGCGCAATAACGACGCCGCGTTCAACGCGTACGATACCGCGATCAAACTCGATCCGCGCAACCCGCGTGCGTATGTGCAAGCCGGCGAACTTGCCGCCAACCTGCGCGATTACGAGCGCGCGCAAAAATATTTTGCGATGGGGCACATGGCAACGCCCGATGATCTAGAACTGTTGTTGAGCGAGGGCGATCTCTTCGTCGTGCTCAAACGCTACGACGACGCGCGTGCGAATTACGAACGCGCGTTGCAGTTGCGCCCCAACACCGCGCAAGCGTTGTGGCGGCTGGGCACAGTGGATCGCTATCAGGGGCGGTTGCCGGATGCGGCGCGCAACTACGCGCGCGCGCTGGCGATTGATCCCAACTTGCCCGAAGCGCATTTCGGGATGGGCATGTTGGCGCTGGGGCGCGGCGAGTACGACGAAGCGCGGCGGCAGTTTCAAATTGTGATCAACAATCCCAACGCGCCGCCCGAATACAAAGATCAAGCGCAACAGCAATTGAACGCGCTTCCAGCCAAGTAAGATGGCGCGCGGATTCGTCCGCCGCCTGATTGACGATGTTGAAAAATGGCAGAACCCTCCATTTCCACAATTGAACGCTCGCGCGCAGATATTGCGGATTTGCGGCGCGGCTTGGGCGAACTCGCGCATTGGATTGACGCGCAACAAACCGCCATTCCGCACGCGCACGAAACGCGCCGCCGCGTCGCGCAACTCGCGCTCTTTTTGGATCGCCTGAACGCCGGCTTGGAACAACAGGAGAAGGATCGCTCGCAACTCGCCGGGCTGTTTCAGGTGAGTCGCGCCGTCAACTCGACGCTGGAATTGCGCGAAGTGTTGAACCGCGCGATGGATATTATCATCCAAGTCACCAACGCCGAGCGCGGCTTTTTGATGCTTGCCGACGAGCGCAACCGCCTCACGTTTCAGGTGGCGCGCAATATGGATCGCGAAACGATTGGTAGCCCCACGTTTCAGGTGAGCCGCAGTGTGATCGATCACGTTGCGGCAAGCGGGCAACCGGTCGTAACAACCGACGCGCAACACGATCCCCGCTTTTCCGATCAGGACAGCGTGGTGAGTTTATCGCTCCGCTCGATCTTGTGCACGCCGCTCAAAGCGCGCGACCGCTTGATCGGCGTCGTCTACGTGGACAATCGCCTGCACGCCGGTATGTTCAGCCACGCCGATCTCGACGCGTTGCGCGCATTCGCCGACCAAGCGGCGATTGCCATCGAGAACGCGCGCCTGTTTGAAAGCGTGCGGCAAAAGATGAACGAGATCAGCGCGCTCAAACAATTTCAAGACAATATCTTTGCTTCGATTGCGTCGGGCGTGCTGGCGACCGATTTGCAGGATCGCATCACCGCGTTCAATCGCGCGGCGGAAATGATCTTTGCGACTTCGGCGGAAGCGTCGCTGGGCCACCCGTACCGCGAAGCGTTGCCGATTGACGACACGCCGCTCCCGCGTTTAATCGAAGAGATGAAACGCACCGGCGAAGGCGCGGTGGCAACCGAGATCGCCTCGGAATTGCCGGAACGCGGGGCGGTAAATTTGAGTTTCAACATTTCGTCGTTGCGCGACGCAACGGGCAACCCGCAAGGCATCGCCATCGTCGTGGATGATCTCACCGAGAAACGCCGGCTCGAAGCGACGCGCGCCATGTTTCGCCGCTATGTCGCGCCCGCCGTTGTGGATCGCTTGCCGAACAATGCCGATCAACTCAAGTTGGGTGGGCAACGCCAAGAGATCACGATCCTGTTTGCCGACATTCGCGGCTTTACGCATTTCAGTGAATTGTTGCCGCCGGAAGAATTGATTGACGTGCTGAACGAATATCTTTCGATTGCGGCAGATGCGATCCTGCGGCAAGAGGGCACGCTCGATAAATTTATGGGCGATGCGGTGATGGGCGTGTTCAACGCGCCCCTGCCCCAAGACGATCACCCGTTGCGCGCGGTGCGCGCGGCACTGGCGATGCGCGCCGCCGTCGTGCGTTTGCACACGCGTTTGCCAGACGCGTTGCGGTTGCATTACGGCGTCGGCATTCACACCGGCGACGCCGTTGTGGGCAACATTGGCACCGAGCAACAAATGAATTACACCGCGATTGGCGACGCGGTGAACCTGGCGAAACGCTTGCAGGAAAACGCGACGGGCGGACAAATCATCTTGAGCCACGACGCGTACGCGCGCATTCATCCGTACGTCATCGCCAAGCAGATGCCGCCGTTTTTGGTCAAGGGGCGCGACGCGGTCGTCGAGGCGTGGGAGTTGGCGGGAATCAAAAATGTTTGAACTTTGTTTTCTGGGCACGTCGGCGTCCGCGCCGAGTATCGAACGCAATATGACTTCGACGCTGATCGTCCACGACGGTCAGCGTTTTCTACTCGATTGCGCCGAGGGCACGCAACGGCAAATTTTGCAAAGCGGGCTAGGGTTCAAAGAAATGCGGCGCATCTTTTTGACGCACGGACATCTCGATCACATCCTGGGTCTCGGCGGGATCGTTTCGACGTTCGGACGCTGGGAGGCGATCAGCCGCATCGAAATTTACGGCGGGCGCTGGGCGATTGATCGCGTGCGCGATTTGATGAAGGTGGTCTTGCGCGGCAAAGAAGTCGAAATGGAAATCGATTTTATCGAGGTCAAGCCCGGCGTCCTCGTCCGCGAAAAAAATCTTACCATCACCGCCTTTCCGGTTTTGCATCGCGGCAGCGGTTGCTTTGGCTATGTGTTTCAGGAGCCGACCAAACGCCCCTTCTTGGCCGAACGCGCGGAGGAATTGGGTGTGCCGGCGGGACCCGAACGCCGGCGGCTTGTCGCCGGCGAAACGATCACGCTCACGGACGGGCGGAGCGTGACGCCTGACTTGGTGCTGGGTGCGCAAGTTCAGGGGACAAAGTTTGTGTACGTGGGCGACATTGCGCGCACGGACGAGGTGCTCGAACCGGCGCGCGACGCTGACGGTTTGGTGATGGAAGCAACGTACATTGCGGCGGACGAAGCCATCGCGCGGCAGTTCAGGCACATTACGGCGGCAGAGGCGGCACAGTGCGCGCTGGCGGCGAATGTCAACCAATTATTCCTAACGCATATTTCGCGGCGCTATAACGGCGCGCAGATCAGGGCGGAGGCATGCGCGATCTTTCCCAATACGTTCGTGGCGAATGATTTGGACAAGGCGGTGGTGAAACGGGGGATTGGATGATTGCCCGGTTGAGGTGAGGGCGGCACGACTTGCACGCGCCCTGCCTTTGCTCGATTGCTCGGGGGTGTGCGGCAAAATTTTGGGTGCTACCGCCGTCGTTTGAAAACGACGGCTCAATCGGTGAAAACTCGGTGAACCGAGTTGCGCGAAGCGAATCG
>CAIKBD010000012.1 GCA_903825565.1 uncultured Anaerolineales bacterium
CGCGTCCAAACAGACCGCCGACGAATTGTTGCAAGAGCAAAACCTGCTCCGCACCTTGATCGATCATTTGCCCGATTGCATCTACATCAAAGATGTGGAAGCGCGGTACATCATCAACAACGCCACGCACCTTTGCGCGCTCGGCGTCACCGATCCAGCCGCACTGGTCGGCAAAACGGTTTTCGATTTGCACCCCACCGAACTGGCGCGGCAGTATTACGCCGACGAAATGCGCGTGATTCAAACCGGCGAACCGCTCTTGCACCGCGAAGAACGCGTGCGGTATGCGAACGGCACAGAGGCGTGGCACCTCACCAGCAAACTGCCGCTCCGCGACCGGCAGGGCAATCTCATTGGGCTGGTCGGCATCAGCCGCAACATCACCGAGCGCAAACGCGCGACCGCCGAGTTGACGTTGCAAAAAACGCGCCTGGAACAGTTGTTTGAAAACTCGCCGCTGGCAATTGCCATGGTGGACGCCCAAGACCACTTTATCAAAGTCAATCGCGCGTTCGAGCAACTGTTTCAATACACCACCGCCGAAGTCAAAGATTTGCCGATCAATTCCTTGCTCGGCACCGCACAACTTGACGCCGAGTTATCCGCGCTGTCCGCCCAAGTGTTGCGCGGCGCAAGCGTTGCGAAAGAAACGTGGCGGCGGCGCAAAGACGGCCGCCTCATTCCGGTTTACGCGGTGGGCGTGCCGATCAAAATTGACGGCGTGATCACGGGCCTCTACGCGCTCTATCAAGATATTGCCGAGCGACAACAAAACGAGGCGACGCTCACGCGCTACGCCGAAGGGATGCAATCGCTCTATCACACCGCGCTCGAAATCAACTCGCAGACCGATCTTCGCACGCTCTTGCACGCCATCATCGAACGCGCCTGCCGCTTGGTGAACGTGCCGATGGGCGGCGTGTACTTGCTCCAGCCCGATCAACGCACGCTCGAACTCGTCGTCCACATTCCCAGCACCCTGGTCGGCACGCGCGTCCAAATCGGCGAAGACGTGGGCGGACACATTACGCAACACGGCGCGCCGCTCATGATCGAAAATTACGCGACCTGGGCAGACCGCGCGTCGGCATTGACGATGCAGGACGGCGTGACGGTGGGGCGCGTCTTGGGGGTGCCGCTGAAACTCGGCGTCAAGGTCATCGGCGCGTTAATGGTGGAGGACAATGCGCCCGGCGTGTTCAGCGAGGACGATGCCTTGTGGGTCAGCTTGTTCGCCGACCAAGCCGCAATTGCCATTGAGAACGCGCGCCTGATCGCGGAAGCGAATCGCCGCGCCGACCAGTTGGATCACCTCAGCCAAATCGGCATTGCGCTCACCACCGGTTTGCAAGTCGAACAAATTTTGCGCGCGGTGGATGAACAATGCCGCCAGGTTGCGCCCATTGATTCATTCTACGTTGCGGTGTACGACCCCGCCGTCGAAGAAATTCGGTTTCCCCTGTTTCGGGATCGCGAAGTGTACCGGCAGTTGCCGCCGTACTCTATCCGCAACCGCACACCGCTGACCGCGCAAATCATTCGCACCAAACGCACACTCGTGATCGCCGATCTGCTCAACCCTACCCTCATCCCCGCGGGTGTCGAACCGGTTCGCACGAACGGACCTGCGGCGCGGATGTATGTGGGTGTGCCGATGATCTCGCGCGACAAGGTGATCGGCGTCCTCTCTTTGCAAAATTACCAAGCCGCCGTGTATTCGCCGGACCAAGTTCACTTTTTTGAAACGATTGCAACCCAAGCCGCCGTCGCCCTGGACAATGCCCGGCTCTTTGAGGAAACCAATCGCCGTGCCGACCGCATGGCGGCGTTGAACGAGATCGGGCGCGCGCTCACCGCCACGCTCGAACGCGATCAGTTTTATCGTCTGCTGTACGAACAGGTGAGCAATATTCTGCCGACTGACGCATTCTACGTGGCATTGTATGACGAAACGCGCGAGGTGATCCATTTCCCCTTCAACGTGGATCGCGGGCGCGTGTTCAACCCCGACACTTTTCCCCTGGGACAGGGTCCCACCAGCCAGGTGATTCGCACGCGCACCGCCCTGGCGTTTGGCAACGCCAACGAAGCGCCCCAGACACGCGGCGTAGCATTCGGTAACGAAGACGAACGCTGTGCGTCGGCATTGCACGTGCCGATGATCGTGGGCAAGCACGTGGTCGGCGTCATCTCGGCGCAAAGTTATCGCACAAACGCTTACACCGCCGAAGATTTGCAAGTGTTGCAAACGATTGCCAGTCAGAGCGCGGTCGCCGTGGAAAACGTGCGGCTGTACGAACAAGTGCAACAACTGGCGATCACCGATGAATTGACCGGCTTGTATAATCGGCGCGGCTTGTTTCAACTGGGCGAACGCGAAATCGAGCGCGCGTTCCGGTTCCATCGCCCGCTCGCCGCGATCCTGTTCGACATTGATCATTTCAAGCAAGTCAACGATACCCACACCCATGCCGTTGGCGATCTCGTGTTGCGCGGCTTGGCGAATTGTTGCCGGCATTACGCGCGCACGATTGATCTTGCCGGGCGGTACGGCGGCGAAGAATTTTTGGTGCTCTTGCCGGAAACGCCGCTCGCCGCCGCCACGCAAGCCGCCGAGCGTTTGCGCGCCGCGATCGCGCAAACCTGTATGACTCGCGAGCCGGTTGAAATTTACGTGACGGTCAGTATGGGCGTCGCCGCGCTGGATACCTCGTTGCCGGATCTGGACGCGCTGATTCAGCGCGCCGACCAAGCCCTGTATCTCGCCAAGTCATCGGGGCGCAATTGCATCCAGGTTGCCTAACACGAGTCCCCCGCACGCGCGCGTTTTACGTTTTCCGCTTTCTCGTTTATACTGTGCGCGGAAAAATATTTTTGGAGGAGACGGTATGGCGTGGGAACGCAAACTGATGCGGACGGTGCGTTGCCAAAACGATCAAGCGCGCGGGACGCTGGCGCGGCTACTCGCGGCAATTGCCGATAGCGGCGGCTCGGTCGGCGAGATCGAATTAATCAAGGAAGGCAGTCAGCGCGAGGTGCGCGACATGGTCGTGTTCGCCGACGACGAAGCCCAACTCGAAACCATCGTGGGCGCGATGAGCGCCAATCCGGGCACGCGCGTCCTCGAAGTGCGCGACCAGGTTTTGGAACTCCATCAAAAAGGCAAGATTGCGATTCGCAGTCGCTACCCGATTGACTCGATGGCGACGTTGCGCCGGGTCTATACGCCCGGCGTCGCCGAAGTGTGCTTGAAGATCGCAAAGGATAAATCGCTGGCGTGGCGCTTCACCGCGATTTCGCATTTCGTCGCCATCGTCACCGACGGCACCGCAATCCTGGGTCTCGGCGATATTGGGCCCCTCGCCGGAATGCCCGTGATGGAAGGCAAAGCGATGTTGATGGAATCGCTCGTCGGCTTGTCCGGCGTCCCGATCCTGCTCGATTCGCAAGACCCGGATCGCATCGTCGCAACAGTGGCGACGATTGCGCCGACGTTCGGGGCGATCCAACTGGAAGATATTTCCGCGCCGCGCTGTTTCGAAATTGAAAAACGCTTGCAGGCGCAACTCGATATTCCGGTGATGCACGACGACCAGCACGGCACCGCCGTTGTGACGACGGCGGCGGTGATGAACGCGTGCCGCATGGCGGGGCGCGATCTCGGCAAAGCGGTCATCGGGCAGATCGGTTTGGGCGCGGCGGGTTTCGCCATCGCGCAAACCCTGATGAGTTTGACCGGCAACCCGGTGCTGGGCACGGATTTGTCGCCGGACGCGTTACGCCGGCTAGAGGAAGCGGGCGGCAAGCCCGCCTCGCTCGACGAATTGATGGGCGCGACGGATATTGTGATCGCGACAACCGGCGCGCGCGGTTTGATCAAACCGAATATGGTGCATCGCGGGCAGATCATTCTCGCGCTGTCGAACCCAAACCCGGAGATCGAGCCGCAAGCCGCGCTCGACGCCGGCGCGGCGTTCGCGGCGGACGGCAAATCGGTGAACAATGTGCTGGGCTTTCCCGGCATTTTTCGCGGCGCAATAGATACGCGCGTGCGGCAAATCAGCGCCGAGATGTATCTGGCGGCGGCGGAGGCAATCGTCGCGCAAACGCCGGCGGGCGAACTGATGCCCAACCCGCTCGACAAACAAACGCATCGCGCCGTCGCGCGCGCCGTCGCGGAAAAAGCCATTGCCCAGGGTTTGGCGCGCGCCGAGTACGTGGAGTACGTCGAAGAATAGTCGGGACGTTTTGATAAACGTCCCGTCACTGCCCACTGCGAACGGAGTCAAAATGCCGACTTTTGAATTTCACGTCTCGCGCCACGCGCGCGACCGGTACGCGTTTGAGGATCGCCTGTTCGCGTTGAGCGGCAATGTGCTTTTGGCGAATTTTCACGCGGCGCGCCTCTTCGCGCAAAAGATGAACGCCGCACGCGATCTCGCCAATCACCCGGAACGCGCGGTGCGCGCCGGGCAGATCAACGCAATGGGCTTGATTGACGAGCTGTCGCATCTCGTCGTCGCGCAGTACCGCGCCCAGGTCAATCCCGCCGCGATGACGAACGCGCTTGCGTGGCTGGAGCGCGACTTGGGTCAGGCGGCAGTGGACGACGCGTTGTTGCAATTCGCGCGCGAGTTTCCCAGCGTCGAAGTGTATCGCGGCGGCATGGACGCGGCAACGTTTCTCGATAGCGTGACGGACGGCGTGCCGCATCGCCAAATCGTACTCGAAGAAATGCTGATGCTGTGGCTGGAAAACCGCAATCCCGCCTTTGCGCCGTTCCGCGAATTGTTCGACGACACCGCGCTCGAAAAATTCACCGCGTACAAATCGTTGCTTTCGAGTCTGTACGTTTTCTTCGACACGCAACCGCGCTTTGGACCCGACGAGCAAAACTTGATCGACCTCTTGCGCGCGCCCGCGCTCGCCGCGCCCGATTCGCTCGAAGCGCAACTCGAATTTATTCGCACGCGCTGGTTTGCGTTGATCGGCGAACACCTGCACCGGCTCTTGAGCAGTCTCGATCTGATCAAGGAAGAAACGAAACTGTTTTTCGCCGGTCCAGGCGAGGCGCACGTGCCGACCTTCAAGCCGGGCGCGACGGTGGACGCACGCGCGCGCTTTGCCGACGCCTACGGCGAGGCGTACCCGGAGTACGAACGTTTTTCGCGCGATCTCGAATGGATGCCGCGCCTCGTGTTGATCGCCAAAAGCACGTACGTCTGGCTCGATCAACTCTCGCAGAAATACCAGCGCGTGATCACGCGGCTCGATCAAATCCCGGACGAAGAACTCGATCTGCTCGCGCGCCGCGGGTTTACCGGCTTGTGGTTGATCGGCGTGTGGCAACGCAGTCGCGCCTCGCAACGGATCAAGGAGTTGAGCGGCAACCTGATCCAGGAAGCGTCGGCATACTCGGTGGACGAGTACCGCATCGCGGACGATCTCGGCGGCGATGCCGCGCTCGAAAACTTGAAAGCGCGCGCGTGGCGACGCGGCGTGCGCATCGCCAGCGATATGGTGCCGAATCACATGGGCATTGACTCGCGCTGGGTGATCGAACATCCCGATTGGTTCATCGCGTCCGATTACGCGCCGTTCCCGGCGTACACCTTTAACGGCGCAAACCTCTCGCCCGATCCGCGCGTCGGCATTTTCCTCGAAGATCACTATTTCAATCGGAGCGATGCGGCAGTCGTGTTCAAACACGTGGACTATGCCAGCGGGAGCGTGCGGTACATTTATCACGGCAACGACGGCACGAGTTTCCCCTGGAATGACACGGCGCAGTTGAATTTTCTCCAAGCGCAGGTGCGCGAAGCGGTGATCCAAACGATCCTTCACGTCGCGCGCCAATTTCCGATCATCCGCCTCGACGCGGCGATGACGCTCGCCAAGCGGCACTATCAACGGCTGTGGTTTCCGCAACCGGGCACGGGCGGCGACATTCCATCGCGTTCCGATTTCGGTTTGACGAAAGAGGAATTTGACGCGGCGATGCCGGAAGAATTTTGGCGCGAGGTGGTGGATCGCGTCGCGGCAGACGCGCCCGACACGTTGTTGCTCGCCGAAGCGTTCTGGTTGATGGAGGGCTATTTCGTTCGCACGCTGGGAATGCACCGCGTGTATAACAGCGCGTTTATGAATATGCTGCGCGATGAGCAAAACGCGAAATACCGGTCGGTGATCAAGAACACCATCGAATTCGATCCGGAGATTTTGAAACGCTACGTGAATTTCATCAACAACCCGGACGAGCGCACGGCGGTGGATCAGTTCGGCAAGGGCGACAAGTATTTTTGCGTGTGCACGCTGATGGCAACGATGCCCGGCTTGCCGATGTTTGGGCACGGGCAGATCGAAGGGCTGGCGGAACGCTACGGAATGGAATTTCGCCGCGCGATGTGGGCGGAGCAAGCGGACGAGCATCTCGTTTGGCGGCACGAGCGCGAAATTTTTCCGCTGTTGCATCGCCGCAATTTATTCGCCGGCGTCGAAAATTTTTTGCTGTACGATTTCTTTACGGCGGACGGCGCGGTGTGCGAGGATGTGTTCGCGTATTCAAACCGCGCGGGCGGCGAACGCGCGCTCGTCATCGTGCACAACCAGTACGCCAACGTCGCCGGTTGGATTCGCATGTCGGCGGCGTATCTCGACAAGGCGAGCGGCGCGCTGACGCAACAAACGCTCGACGCCGGACTCGCGCTGACCGCCGCGGAAGATTCTTTTGTGATCTGGCGCGATCAAATTTCCGGCTTGGAGTTTATTCGTCCCAGCCAGGAATTGCGCGCACAGGGTTTGTATGTCGAACTGGGCGCGTATGCGCGCCACGTCTTGCTGGATTTCCGCGAGACGCGCGACGACGATCAACAGCGGTATGCGCGTTTGTGCGCCGCGCTCAACGGGCACGGGGTTCCCAGCGTGGATGAAGCCGTGCGCGAGTTGTATCTGCAACCGGTGCATTTACCCTTCCGCGATCTCGTCAATGCCACAACATTTCGCGCGTTGCTGGCGGCACGCGCTCCCACACGCACGCCGCGCACGCGCCGTGCGGCGCACTCGACGGCGGCGCAAGTTTTGGATGATCTCTCGCAAAAATATCTGACGCTGGCGCGCGCGGCAAAACGGTTTAGCGGCGGAGTCGGCGACGAGATCGCGATGGCGTTGCAACTGCGCCGCGATTTGGCGGCGGTGTTGCAATTGCCGGCGACGCGCGCCAACAAGTTGGCAAAGGACGCGCGCGCGCTCAACGCCGCGCTCAAGTTTACGCGCGCGCAGTTGACGGGCGAGGCGCAATGGGCGACGTTGTTCGGCTGGGCGCTGGTGCGAAATTTGGGCGCGGCGCAGGACGAGCGCCAAGTCGCCGCGCGCAGTCGCGCCTGGCTCGACGAGTGGATGCTGGGCAAACTCATCGCCAGCGCGTTGCGCGATTTCGGCTTGCGCGAGGAGCAGGTCAACCAAGCGGTTGCCATGATCGCGATCCTGACGACGCATCAAGCGTGGCACCTCGCGCGCGCCAAACGCACGAGCCAAGCCGCGCTCCTCTTCGACGAATGGCTGGAGGATCCGGAGGCGGCGCGCTTTTTGCAGGTGAATCGTTTTGGCGGAATCGAGTGGTTCAACAAAGAGGCGTTTGAAACGCTCGCGGGGTGGATGGGCGTGATCGCGACGGCGCAACTGAGCGCGCGCATCACGCCGCGAACGAAAAAGCCGGGCGCGGAAATCGTCGCAGCGCATCACGCGCTGCGGGCTTTGCACAAGGCGGAGCACAAGAGCCAGTACCAGGTGGACAAGGTACGCGCAAAGGTGTAGCAGAAACCTGGCAGGTCTTCGCGCAAGCGAGACTGCCAGGTTGTTTATTTATGGTACGTGACGCTCACAAACGCGACGCATACCTCCATCTGTCTGCCGATTGACAAAATGCCGCGATGGATTATGATGGATTTCGTTTCCGACTTGAAGGATTGCCCAGGAGTTTCCGTTATGCAACACACGCTGATGTCCGCCCAGCGGCGACGCGCCGCCGACGATGGCGCGTCGCGCCCGACCTTCGCCACGCTGGGCCGCGCGCTACGCTATCTCTTTCGCTATCGCCGCGTCGCCGCCATCGCCTACACCAGTCTGCTCGTTTCGACGCTCGCGCAATTGATGGTGCCGCAACTCGTCGAAAATACGATTGACGTGATCACGAACGGCTTTGCGGCGAACAGCATTTTTAAATTGCCGGCGTCGGCGCAGACGCTCGCCGCGCAACGGCTGAACCTCTCACTCGATCAACTCCGCGCGAACCAGACGAACGCCGAGGCATGGTTGATCGCCGCCGGCATCGGGCTGATCGGCTTTGCCGTGATGCGCGGCATCTTTGCGTTTTCGCAGGCGTACAACGCCGAACGCGTGTCGCAAGGCATCGCGTTCGATCTGCGAAACGAAATTTTCGCCCAAGTGCAACGCTTGTCCTTTTCGTACCACGATCAAACTCAGACCGGGCAGTTAATGATCCGCGCGACCGACGATGTGGAAAAAGTGCGGATGTTTATCGGGCAAGGTTTGATGATGACCGCGCAGGCAGTCCTCCTGCTCGTCGGCACGCTGATCATTTTGCTGTTGACGAACTGGCAACTCACGCTCGTCATCCTGCCGACGCTACCGGTGGCGCTGGCGCTGTTTCTGGTGTTTGGCGCAGTGACCCAGCCGCTGTTTATGCGCGTGCAACAAAAATTGTCGCGCCTCAACACCATCCTGCAAGAAAATCTCGCGGGCGTCAAAGTCGTCAAGGCATTCGTGCGCGAGGCGAACGAGCAAACGCGCTTTAACCTTGCCACCGACGATTTGATGCGCCAGCACCTCGTCGTCAGCCGCGTGTTTTCGTTCCTGTTCCCCGCCATTTTCTTGATCGCCAACCTGGGACAAGCGGCGGTGCTGTATTTCGGCAGCCGCCAAATTCTCGACAACACGGTGACGATTGGCGAGTGGCAGAAATTTTCGCTCTACCTCATGTTCGTCTTTTTTCCGCTCGGCATGTTGGGCATGATCATTTCCCAGTTGTCGCAAGCGTCCGCGTCGGCGGCGCGCATCTTTGAAATTCTCGACGCGCGGAACGATGTGACGGACAAACCGCACGCGCTCGCGCTGCCGCCGATTCAGGGCAATGTGGTTTTCGACGATGTGACCTTTCGGTACTTTGGCAGTACCGAGCCGGTGCTCGCGCACGTCAGCATCGCCGCCAAGCCGGGCGAGACGATTGCCTTGCTCGGCGCGACGGGGAGCGGCAAAACGACGATCATCAATCTCATTCCGCGTTTCTACGATGTGAGCGCCGGGCGCGTGACGATTGACGGGCACGACGTGCGCGATGTGAAACTCGATTCGCTCCGCTCGCAGATCGGCATCGTCCTCCAAGACACCACGTTGTTCAGCGGCACGATCCGCGACAATATTGCGTTCGGGCGACCTGACGCGACGATGGCGCAAGTGATCGCGGCGGCAAAAGCCGCGGCGGCGCACGATTTCATCGTGACGTTTCCCGACGGCTATGAGACGCGCGTCGGCGAGCGCGGCGCGACGTTGAGCGGCGGGCAAAAGCAACGCGTGGCGATTGCGCGCGCGCTCTTGCTCGACCCGCGCATTTTGATTCTCGACGATTCGACTTCGAGCGTGGACTTGGCGACCGAGTACCGCATCCAAAAAGCGCTCGACCAATTGATGCGCGGGCGCACGAGTTTTGTGATCGCGCAACGCATCAGCACGGTGCTCAACGCCGATCAAATTCTCGTCCTCGACAAGGGCGCCATCGTCGCGCGCGGCAAGCACGAAGCGTTGATGGAAAATTCCGCGATCTATGCCGAGATTTACACCTCGCAACTGGTCGGCGATGCGGAACTCGACGCGGCGACCCGCGCATTGGTCGAAGGCAACGCGCAGGAGGGGCAAGCCGTATGATGGGAGGTCACGGCGCGCCGCGCCATCTATTTGAAAGTGAAACTAGCAAACCGAAAAATCCACTGACTACGCTCGCGCGCTTTGTGGGATATTTCAAACCCTACTGGTTCGCGCTGTTTCTCGTCACCGCGTTGATGATCGTCAACACGTACGTGCAGGTCGTTACGCCCGATCTGATCGGGCAGGTCGTGGATTGCTATCTGATGCCGGCGGCGACAAATCAAATGCAAGGCGCGAGCGCGCCAACCAAAACGAATTGTTGGTACACGACTGTCGCGCCCAATCGCCCGCTGGATGAAACACTGGCGGGACTGGGCGGCATCGTCCTCTGGCTGACCGGTCTGTACCTCATCGGCGCGATCATGAGCGGGCTGATGTTTTACGCCATGACCTGGTCGGGGCAACACGTTCTGCGCACGATCCGCGTGCAAGTGTTCGCACACTTGCACCGGCTCTCGCTCGGCTTTTACGCCGAGCACGAAGCCGGCAATTTGATGAGCCGCATCACGAACGACATGGACACACTGCAACAAACGATCTCGTTCGCGCTCGTCCAAGTAATCGGCGGCGCGTTACTGCTCGTGTGGATCGCGTTCAACATGTTGTCCAAGAGCGTGCCCTACGCGTTGATCGCGATGGCGGTCGTGCCACTGATGGCATGGGCGACGAATTGGTTTTCGAGTCAGGCGCGCAAAGCGTTTCGCACAGCGCGCGCGGAAATCGGCAACGTGAACGCGGATTTGCAAGAGAGCATCGCCGGCGTGCGCGAGGTGCAAGCGTTCAGCCGCGAGTCGGCGAACATCGCGCAATTTCGCCAGAGCAGTTCGGCGTACCGCGACGCCAACATCCGCGCCGTGTCCTTCACCGCCGCGCTCGCGCCCACGCTCGAAGCCCTGGGATATCTCGCTATCGCGATCACCGTCGTGGTCGGCGGCATCGCGCTCCTGCGCGGCAGTGATCTGTTCGGCACTACGATCACGCTCGGTTTGATCATCACTTTCCTGGGTTACGTGCAACGCTTCAACCAACCGATTCAACAAATCTCGGTGCTATGGTCGAACATTCAGAGCGCGGTCGCCGGCGGCGAGCGCATCTTTGAACTGCTCGACACGCAACCGGATGTAACCGACAAACCGGACGCGCCCGAAATGCCGGCGATTCGCGGCAAGGTCGAGTTGGCGCACGTGAGCGCGGAGTACAAAAAAGACGAGCGCGTGCTGTGCGATGTGAGTCTTGTCGCCGAGCCGGGGCAAACGATTGCCATTGTGGGTCCGACCGGCGCGGGCAAGACGACGATTATCAATCTCATCCCGCGCTTTTATGATGTCGTCGCAGGCGCGATCCAGATTGACGGCGTGGACGTGCGTGCCGTGACGCGCGCTTCGTTGCGCCGCCAAATCGGCATCGTTCTGCAAGACACGTTCTTGTTCAGCGACACGGTGATGAACAATATTCGGTACGGTCGCCTCGATGCAACGGACGAACAAGTAATCGCCGCGGCGAAACTGGTACACGCAGACGATTTCATTCAGCGTTTGCCGCAAGGGTATCAGACGTTGCTGGGCGAACGCGGCGCGGGCGTCAGTCAGGGGCAACGCCAATTGATTTCGATTGCGCGCGCCGCACTCGCCAATCCGCGCATCCTGATTCTCGACGAAGCGACCTCGTCGGTGGACACGCGCACCGAGCGGTTGATCCAGCAAGCGTTGGAGCAATTGCTCGCGGGGCGCACGAGTTTCATCATCGCACACCGGCTCTCGACGATTCGCAACGCCGATCAGGTGATCGTGATCAAAGACGGTGCGGTCGTCGAACGCGGCAAGCACGACGATCTGCTTGCGCGCGGCGGCGTGTATCACGCGTTGTACATGAGCCAGTTTCGCCGCGAGGAAAAAGCATAGGCGCAACATGATCCGACTCGTCTGCACCGCCGATAACCACCTGGGGCGGTATTACGCCAAAATGAATCTCAAGCAACTCGCCGAGCGCCGCGCGCGCCTGCGCCAAGCATTCGCGCGCGCAGTGGATTTTGCGATTGCGCAACGCGCGCACTTGTTCTTGCAATGCGGCGATCTGTTCGACCGCGAGTCGCCGCCGCCGGCAGAGTTGACGTTCGTCGCGCAACAATTCCAAAAACTGCGCGACAACCACGTTCGCATTTACGCGATCAGCGGCAACCACGACATGCCCACTTCGGCGGACGGCGCGACGCCGGCGCGCATCTACGATGCGTTGCGCGCCGCGCGCGTATTCGGCAAACGCACCGAGATCGAATTTGATTTCGTCAAGGTTGAAGGCACAACCGTCGCCATCGGCGGCATCGCGCCCGACCCGCGCCTCGAACCGCGCGCCGATCCGCTCGTCGGCGTGACCTACTCCGCGCCGCAAGCCGATGTGACGCTGTTGCTGTTGCATTGCGGATTTGAAAGTCACGTTCCGCCGGATTTCGGCGACGCCATTTTGCCCAAAGCGCGCGTCGCGGAAATGGCGGACGTGGATTATTTTTTTCTCGGCGACATTCATCGCACGCACAAAGCCGTGGTGGAGCGCGCCACCGTTCTCGTGCCCGGCGCAACCGAACGCATGACGTTCGGCGAAATCAGCGAGCGCGCCGGTTTTTATTATGGCGAACTCGAAGGCAAAGCCGCGCTCAAACTAGCGCACGAAGCGCTTGACGCGCAACCGATGCGCCGCGAAACGATCCGCACGACCGATTTGCCGGCGGACGCGCCAACCGAATTTGTGTTCGAACGTTTGCGCGAATGGGCGGACGCCGAGCAGTTGATGCAACTCCGCTTGGAAGGTCCGCTGGCGCGCGAGGTGTATCATCGCCTAAAATTTTTCGACCTCTGGCGGCTCGGCAACGAGATCAATTTTTACTTTGACTTGGATCGCGCCGACGTAAAAATTGCCAGCGCCGACGGAGATAGCATAGCGGCAGGAGAGGTCATCAGTGTTCGCCGCGAGATCGAAAGCGTGGCGGATGAACTTGCCGCGCAACGCGAGGGGGATGAGCGCGCGCTGTACGCCGAGGCACGCGCGCTGGTGCTAGCACGCCTGGGAAAAGAAGAATGAGCGCGATTGCCATTACGCGCCTCAGGCAACTCACCGTTCCACAGCGCACACAACTCGCCGCGATCTACACCGACGCGTTTCCGCCGAGCGAGCGCGTCGAATTCGCCACGCTCGTCACCGCCGCCGAAACAAGCGCGCGCTGGCTGTTTATAGCCACACGCGCCGACAGCGCGCTCGGCTTTGCAATCATTGCGCCGCACATCGGGCACGACGTTCACCTGCTCGAATACTTGGCGGTTGCCCGTACCGCGCGCGGCGACGGAATCGGCAGCACGCTGATGCGTCACCTCGCGCACGAATTGCGCGCGGCACGCGGCATTCTCATCGAAGTCGAATCCGACGCGGCGTGCGCCGGCGCCGAACGCGTGCTGCGGCAACGCCGTATCGCGTTTTACGCGCGGCTCGGCGCGCAGGTGATCCCAGGCGTGCCGAATTATCGCACTCCAAATTATGCTGGCGGCGACACAATCGCGATGAAGTTGCTGTGGTTGCCGCTGTGTGATCCGGCAACGCCGCGCAGCGACGCGTTGCGCGAATGGGTCCGCCAAATTTACGCCCAAGTGTACCACCTGAATGCGAACGATGCGCTCGTCCAAAAAACTTTCCAAGGAATGTCCGCCCCGTGAACTCATTTCCTAAACGACGTTACCACTCGCTCGCCGAATTCAGCCGCGATGTGCTGGCGATCTTGCGTGCGCGCGCGCCTCTGGCACGCGGCACGATCTCGCCCGCGTTCCGCGAACGGTTGATGCTGGCAGTCACTGCCGTCAACGCGTGCCGGTACTGCGCCCGCTTTCATACGCAGGTCGCGCTCGCCGCAGACTTGCACGCCGCCGAGATCGCGCAACTCCTCGCCGGCGAATTTACCGGCGCACCGGCGAACGAAATCCCCGCGCTGGTGTACGCGCAACACTGGGCGGAGATGAACGCGCAACCCGAACCGGCGTTGCACACGCAATTCATCGCCGCGTATGGCGCGGAAACCGCGCGCGCCATCGAACTTGTGTTGCGAATGATTCGCATCGGCAACTTGGCGGGCAATACTTTCGATTACATCTTGTACCGGCTTTCGTTTGGGCGGCTGGGTCTGCCGCGCCCGCAGCCCGCGGCATAATGATCGCGCTCACGCTCGAACTGTTGCCCGAAACGTTCGCCGTGTGTCGGCTGGATGCCCCCGCGCCGATCCCAGCGTGGGCAACGACCGCCGCGTTTTTTTCGATCACCCGCACGCGTGCGGAACTCTCGCTGGTGTGCGCGCAGGCAAACGTGCCTGCCGCAATCCGGTGCGAGCGCAATTGGCGCGCGCTCCGCGTCGTCGGGCAACTCGATTTCGCATTGACCGGGATTCTCGCCTCGCTTGCCGCGCCGCTTGCCGACGTGGGCATTTCGATTTTTGCGCTTTCCACTTTCGATACCGATTATGTGTTGATCAAACAAGCATCGCTCGACCATGCAATTCAGGTGCTAACGCGCGCCGGGCATCGCCTCGCATCTCAATGACTTGGCTTGCCCGAAACGCATTCCATCGTTGTGCAGAAAGGAGTTGCAATGCAACGCTGTGGTTGGCTCGGCAACAATGAATTGATGACCCAGTATCACGACGAAGAGTGGGGCACGCCGGTGCACGACGACCGCAAGCTCTTCGAGTTTCTCGTGCTCGACGCGTTTCAAGCCGGCTTGAGTTGGCAAATCATTTTGAACAAGCGCGAAAATTTTCGCCGCGCCTTCCATAATTTCGACGCCCAGAAAATTGCGCGGTACACGGCGCGCGACACACACCGCTTGCTCGCCGACGCCGGCATTGTTCGCAACCGGCTCAAGATCGCGGCGACGATTGAGAACGCCAAATGTTTTCTCGCCGTGCAAAAAGAGTTCGGCTCTTTCGACCGGTACATTTGGCAATTTACCGGCGGCAAAACGCTTCGGCACAAATTCAAAACGTTACAAGAAATTCCGGCGCGGTCGCCGGAGTCGGATGCAATGAGCAAGGATTTGCGCGCGCGCGGTTTCCGTTTCGTCGGCTCGACGATATGCTACGCGTTTATGCAAGCGGCGGGGATGGTGAACGATCACATCGTCGGGTGTTTTCGGCACAAACAGGTCGCCGGCACAAAATGACCGTCGGGTCTGGCGGGTGCGCTTCTGACCGAATTTTGACCGGACGCGCACAGCGTTTTGACTTGACCTTGCTACCATTACACTTGCGAATATCTTAATAATTCACCTCACGCAAGGAACCGGAAAATCAGCACAGATGGCAAGCCGAATTAAGAAATTTGGTTTGCCACTGCGTAACGTCAGTTAATAAACCTTGCCAAGTCGGCAAGAATGTCAACGAAGACTCGAGTTAATAGGTGATGAATGCCTCTCGCTTCGACTGCCGAGGCATTTTTTATTTTGGGGAGAAACGTTATGCGCCTACGTTGGATTAGTTTCGGGATCGCGCTCTTGCTCAGCACAACCGCCGCGATCCTTTTTACGTCGGTCGCACGCGCCAGCGATCCGAACGATGCGCCACCGCCTGCACAGATCGAAAATCAAGTTTGCTTGGGTTGTCACTCCAATCGCAATTTAACGATGAAACTGCCCAGCGGCGAAACGCTCTCGTTGTTTACCGATCAAGCCGCCTTTAACGCTTCCGCGCATGGTCGCCAAGGGCAACGGTGCACGGCTTGTCACACAAACCTCACCGGCTATCCGCACCCGCCCGTCACTGCCCGCGATGTCCGCGACTTTTCGATCCAGATGTACGCTATCTGCCGCCAATGTCACGACAAGGTGTACCAACAATCCATTGATTCGATCCACGCCAAAGACATTGCCGCCGGCAATCGCAACGCCGCAATCTGCACCGATTGCCACACCGCGCACTATGCCGGCAAACCCTCCGAGCCGCGCTCACGGATTCCCCAAACGTGCCAAAAGTGCCACAGCACGATCTACAATCAGTACCGCGAAAGCGTGCACGGTGCCGCCTTGCTCGATCAGTCCAACCCCGATGTGCCCACGTGCGTAGATTGTCACGGCGTTCATAACATTGGCGATCCGACCACCGCCGCCTTCCGGTTGAAATCGCCGGAAATTTGCGCCAAGTGTCACACCGACAAAGCACGGATGCGAAAATACAACATCTCGACGAACGTGATGAACACTTATGTCGCCGACTTTCATGGCTCGACGATCGAGTTGTTTGAAAAGCAAGCGCCGAATCAGCCGACGAACAAAGCCGTCTGCTACGATTGTCACGGCGTCCACGACATTCGCCAGATCAACGATCCCAAGTCCACCGTCATCAAAGAGAACTTGCTCAAAACCTGCCAGCAATGTCACCCGGACGCAACCGCCAGTTTCCCGGCTTCGTGGACGAGCCACTTTGACGCCAGCCCCACCAAATATCCGGCGGTGTACTATGTGAATTTGTTCTACACGATCTTTATTCCGGTGATCATCGGCGGGATGCTGGGTTTCGTCGCGCTGGATTTTGCGCGCCGCCTTTTGAATCGCTTTCAGAAATCGGGGGACGCATAAACGATGAGTGAACCAAAAGAGTACTTGCGCTTTAGCGTCGCCCAGCGCATCGAACACTGGGCACAAATGCTGTCGTTTACCGGTTTGGTCATTACCGGCATTCCGCAAAAATTCGCCGGCGACACGTGGGCGGAAAGCGCCATCCGCGCCATGGGCGGCATCGAGCTTGTCCGCACCGTGCATCACCTCGCCGCCATCGTCATGTCGTTGGCATGCATCTACCACGTCATCGCCGTCGCGTACAGAGTGTTCGTCTTGCGCGTGCGCTGGACCATGTTCCCGCGCCTCGACGATTTACTCGACGGAATTGACGTGATTCGCTACAACCTGGGTCTCACGCGCGAACATCCCAAAATGGATCGCTTTAACTTTGCCGAAAAAGCGGAATACTGGGCGTTCGTGTGGGGCGCAGTCATTATGGGCTTGACCGGGTTTATGATGTGGAACCCGATCAACACCGCGCGGTTTGTGCCCGGCGATCTGATCCCCGCCGCTAAAGCCGCGCACGGCGGCGAAGCATTGCTCGCCGCGCTTGCCATCGTCGTCTGGCATTTTTACGGCGTCCACATTAAAACGTTTAGCAAAGCCATGTTCAGCGGCAAATTGACCGCGCACCAGATGGAAGAAGAGCACGGTCTCGAACTGGAACGCCTTCAAACCGAACGCGGCGACCCACGCCCTGCGCCCGAACTGGTTAAGAACCGCGAACGCTGGTTCATTCCCGTCGCCACAGTTTTGTCGGTCGGCATGTTGGTCTCGCTGTACTTGTTCGTGAATTACGAGCAGACAGCGATCACCACCTTGCCGCGCCGCGCTCAGGTTCAGGTCTTTGCGCCGATCACGCCGACGCCCACCCTGCGCCCCGGCGCAACCGCCGCCGCGCCCAGCATCGGCGCAGTCAAGCCCCTGCCGGCAACGCACGATGGTCGCACGACCTGCAACGTTTGCCACGAAACCGGCATCGCGGGACCCAAGAACCCGACCGATCACGCCGGGCGCACCGATCAAACCTGTACCGCATGTCATAAACCGGCTGGCTCTGCGCCCACCGCCGCGACCACCCCAGCCCCAGGTGGAACCGCCGCGCCGGCGGCAGGCGGCATCAAGCCGCTACCCGCTTCGCACGACGGGCGCACGACGTGCAACGTCTGCCACGAAACCGGCATGGCAGGTCCCAAGAATCCGGCGGATCACGCCGGGCGTGCGGACGCGACCTGTGCCGCGTGCCACAAACCTGGGTCTGCCGCGCCCGCGCCCGCGGCGACAGGCGCGCCGGCAACCAAAGCGCCGGCGAGCGCGCCCACCAGTGCGCCCGCCACCAAAGCCCCAGGCGCATCGCCCGCGGCGACGAGTGCGCCGGCAACCAAAGCACCCGGCGGAACCACCGCGCCGGCGGCAGGCGGCATCAAGCCGCTACCCGCTTCGCACGACGGGCGCACGACGTGCAACGTCTGCCACGAAACCGGCATGGCAGGTCCCAAGAATCCGGCGGATCATGCCGGGCGTGCGGACGCAACTTGCGCCGCGTGCCACAAACCTGGGTCTGCCGCGCCCGCGCCCGCGGCGACGAGCGCACCGGCAACCAAAGCCCCAAGCGCATCACCCGCGGCGACGAGTGCGCCGGCAACCAAAGCACCCGGCGCATCGCCCGCGGCGACGAGCGCGCCGGCGGGTGGTGCCGGGTTGCCCAAAGTATTGCCGGCTTCGCACGCCGGGCGCGCCGTATGCAACGTCTGCCACGAAACCGGCATGGCGGGTCCCAAGAATCCCGCCGATCACGCCGGGCGTGCGGACGCGACCTGCGCCGCGTGCCACAAACCTGGGTCTGCCGCGCCCGCGCCAGCGGCGACAGGCGCGCCGGCAACCAAAGCGCCGGCGAGTGCGCCCACCAGTGCACCCGCCACCAAAGCGCCGGGCGCATCGCCCGCGGCGACAAGCGCGCCAGCGGGTGGTGCAGGGTTGCCCAAAGTGTTGCCTGCTTCGCACGCCGGACGCGCCGTATGCAACGTCTGCCACGAAACCGGTATGGCGGGTCCCAAGAATCCGGCCGATCACGCCGGGCGCGCGGAGACGACGTGCATCGCTTGCCACAAATTGCCGTAATCGTAACAACCCTACTCGATAGGGGCGGAAGCACCGCCCCTATCTTTTTTTGTTTTCCCGCAAATGTGATAAAATGGGAGCAGAGGCAACCATGCGGATTTTGATCATCTCGGACATTCACGCGAATCTCGTCGCGCTCGAAACGGTAATGCAACACGCCGGCACGTTCGACGCGATCTGGTGTTTGGGCGACATTGTCGGGTACGGACCCCACCCCAACGAGTGCATCGAAAAATTGCGCGAGTATCAACTCGTATGCGCCGCCGGCAACCACGATTGGGCGGTGCTCGGCAAACTCGATCTCGAAGAATTTAATCCCGACGCGCGCCGCGCCGCGATCTGGACGCGCGAGCAACTCTCGGCGCGCAACCTCGACTGGCTGTACGCGCTCCCCGAAGACATTCCCACGCAAGCCGAAAAATTCACGCTCGTGCACGGCAGTCCGCGCTATCCGATCTGGGAATATGTGTTGACGCCGGCGGTCGCGCGTATCAACTTTGATTTTTTCGACACGCACATTTGCTTGATGGGACACACGCACGTCCCCGTCTTGTATCGCTACGTGCGCGAGGAACACGCCGCCACCGCCGAACCTTTGCCCGAAGCCGCGCCGATCCATTTCAATCACGAGCGGATGATGATCAATCCCGGTAGCGTCGGGCAACCGCGCGATGGCGACTCGCGCGCCGCGTATGCGCTCCTCGAACTCGATGCGCTGAGTTTAACGCATTATCGCGTGCCGTATGACATCGAGAAAACGCAAACGGAAATGCAAGCCGCCAACCTCCCGCCGCGTTTGATCCAACGCTTGAGTTATGGCTGGTAACGAAACCGGGCAACTGCGCTCCGCGCAGAGTTGCCCGGTTTTTGCTTGGGGAACACTTGCGCCGCGCGCAACGTCTGATCTCCAAACCCGTTCCGAAAGGATAATTCGATGAAACGCTTTTGGCTTTCGTTCATCTGGCTCACCTTGCTCGTCGCTTTGATCGCATGCGCCGCGCCCGTCGCGCGCCCCAGCGTGGACTCCTACGCCATGCCCGCGCCCGCCGCGCCGCCGCCCGCGCCCAGCGGCGAAGGCGCAGTCCAAGCGCGAACCCAGGATGCGGTGACGAACAAATCCAACGCGGCAAGCGGCGAGCGCATGATCGTCTACACCGTGCGCCTCTCGCTCCAAGTGCAAGACGCGGACAAGACGGCGAACGACATCGCCGCGCTCGCCGCGCAATTCAAAGGGTACGTCTCGGCGACGAACTTTACCCGCGACGGCAAAGGCAGAATGCGCGGCTCGCTCACGCTCCGCATTCCCGCCGAATCGCTCGACGCCGCGCAAAAGCAAATCGAAGCAACCGGCAGCAAGGTACTCAGCCGCGCCAAAAGTTCAAACGACGTGACGGATCAGTACTCGGATTTGGGCGCGCAATTGAAAAACGCGCAAGCCACCGAAAACGAATTGCGCGAGTTACTGAAAACAGTGCGCGAGCGCAGTAACAAAGCCGAAGACATTCTCGCCGTCTACAATCGCTTGACCGAAGTGCAAGGCACGATTGAGCGCATCAAAGGCCAAATGAACGTGCTCGAAAAAACCACCGCACTGGCAACGCTCACCGTCGAGTTGGTGCCGTACGACGAAGTGCAGATCGTCGAGCCGGAAACATGGATGCCCAGCCGCACCGCCGCCGAAGCCCTGCGCGCGCTCGTCCAAGCCCTGCAAGGACTCGCCCAGTTGGTGATCTGGCTCGCGCTGTTCTTCCTGCCCATTGCGATCATTCTGCTGATTCCCTTTGTCGTGCTCGCCTTGCTGTTGCGCGCCTGGGCACGACGCCGCGCGAAAACGAAAACGCCGCCCAGCACGTAAAGGTCGCCGGCATTTTGACGCGCACTCTTTCAGCAAAATTCCATCGCCGAGTAAACCCGGCGCAACGCCAATGGTTCGCGGATACCGCGAACCATTTTTTATTTCGCAAAATTTTCTTGACAACCGATCCTATTTGGCATAGAATCACCCCGCGATTGGGTGATCGGTCAACCGGGAGTTACTGCCGCTGACTGATTGCTGGTTACTGATCCCTGGTTGACTTTAAGGAGGGCAATATGGCAGAGAAACAAACAGGTACCTGGACCGTCAAAGTTGGACACGCGCAAATGTTGAAGGGCGGCGTGATTATGGATGTGACCACCGCCGAGCAAGCCAAAATCGCGGAGGACGCCGGCGCGTGCGCGGTGATGGCGCTCGAACGCGTGCCCGCCGACATTCGCCGCGAGGGCGGCGTGGCGCGGATGGCGGACCCGACCAAGATCATCGAAATTATGGATGCGGTCACGATCCCAGTTATGGCAAAGGCGCGCATCGGACATTTCGTCGAAGCGCAAGTGCTCGAAGCGCTGGGCGTGGATTACATTGACGAAAGCGAAGTGCTGACACCGGCGGACGAAGAGCACCACATCCACAAGCACGATTTCAAAGTGCCGTTCGTGTGCGGGTGCCGCAACCTGGGTGAGGCGTTGCGCCGGCTCGGCGAGGGCGCGGCGATGATGCGCACCAAGGGCGAAGCCGGCACCGGCGACGTGGTCGAAGCCGTACGGCACGCGCGCACCGTGCTCGGCGAAATCCGGCGCATCCAAAATATGCGCCCGGAGGAATGGATGCATGTCGCCAAAGAACTCGGCGCGCCGTACGAATTATTGGTCGAAACCGCAAAACTGGGGCGCTTGCCGGTGGTGAATTTTGCGGCAGGCGGCATCGCCACACCCGCAGACGCCGCGTTGATGATGCAACTCGGCGTGGATGGTGTGTTCGTCGGCTCCGGCATTTTCAAGTCCGGTGATCCGGCGAAACGCGCCAAAGCCATCGTCGAGGCAACCACGCACTATAACGATCCGGACATTATCGCCAAAGTGTCGCGTGGTTTGGGCGAACCCATGTCCGGGCTGGCAGCCCGCACCATTCCCGAAAAAGAACAACTCGCGGTGCGCGGCTGGTAACGCGCGTTTCAGGTTTCAGGTTGTTTAACCTGAAACCTGAAACCATGAAACCTGAAACCATGAAGATTGGCGTACTCGCGCTCCAAGGCGCGTTCATCGAACACATCAAGCTTCTGCAAGACCTGGGGGTGGCAGCCGTTGAAATTCGCAAACCGACCGAGTTGGCAGACCTAGATGGCTTGATTATCCCAGGCGGCGAAAGCACCACCTTCGGCAAACTCGCCGTAACGTTCGGCATGATCGAGCCGTTGCGCGCTCTGTGCGCCGCCGGCAAACCGGTGTGGGGCACGTGCGCCGGAATGATCTTTCTCGCCAAGGAGATTGGGCGCGCGCAACCGTTGCTCGGTGTGCTTGATGCCAAGGTCAAGCGCAACGCGTTTGGGCGTCAGGTGGATAGTTTTGAAATTGACTTGATGGTGCCGGTGTTGGGCGCGCCACCGTTCCACGCGATTTTTATCCGCGCGCCATTAATCGAAAGCGTTGGCGCGGACGTCCAGGTGTTGGCGCGCTTGGACGACGGCACGATTGTCGCCGCGCAACAAGCCAACATACTCGTCACCGCGTTTCACCCGGAGTTGACCCGCGATTCGCGCTTTCATCGGTACTTTGTCGAGCACGTCGGCAAAAAGTAAACGCGCGCGAAAAACCGCTTGCCGCATAGATGTTCCCAGTAGAAAGTTATGCGCCAAGTTTGCCTCACTGAACGGCAAAGAGCGCCAAGCACGCAAAGAAAATTCTCTTTGCGTGCTTGGCACTTTGGTTTAAACACGCGCCGAATGTGAGCGTGTCTCAAATCGGATCGGCATCTTTGGAGGACAACTCAATGGACATCGCCCTGTTTCAAGTAGACGCATTTACCCGCGAACCGTTCGCCGGCAACCCAGCGGCAGTATGCCTGTTATCCGCGCCGCACGACGAAACGTGGATGCTCAACGTCGCGCGCGAGATGAATCTGTCCGAAACCGCCTTTCTGTTGCCGCAAGCCGATGGCTATAACTTGCGCTGGTTTACCCCCGCGGTCGAAGTGCGCTTGTGCGGGCACGCCACCCTGGCAAGCGCGCACGTGTTGTGGGAAACCGGCGCGCTCCCACCGAGCGCGCAAATTCGTTTCCACACCCAGAGCGGTTTGCTCACGGCAGATCGCGACGGGGATTGGATTGAACTGGATTTTCCGGCGACGCTGGGCGAAACGGCGGAGGTGCCAACGGAAATCGCGCACGCGCTGGGCGTGAACCCGCGCTATATGTGCAAAAGTGGAAACCGGTATCTGCTCGAACTCGATTCGGAAGCGCAAGTGCGCGGCGTTGCGCCGGATTTCACCGCGCTCAAAGCGTTGCCCGGGCGTGGCGTCGTCATCACGAGCCGCGCCGCAGACCCTGCGTTCGATTTCGTCTCGCGTTATTTCGCGCCCTGGGTCGGCATCAACGAAGACCCCGTGACCGGCTCGGCACACTGCTCGCTCGCACCGTACTGGAGCCAACGCTTGGGCAAGACGCAATTCACGGCGCGCCAAGTCTCGGCGCGCGGCGGCGTGTTGCGCGTGCGGCTCGCCGGCGAACGCGTGCGAATCGCCGGGCAAGCGGTCACGGTGTGGCACGGCGCGTTGCATGCCTGACGCGCACCCACGCTTAATTTATTAAAATATTTTTACAGAAATTAGACAGGCGGCACGGCACAATAATTGACTTGCCTCTAACGCAGTGGTATAATGTGCCGCAATTGTTTTCTGCCGCATCATCTCCACCAAAGGGAGGGTTCTCCTTGCGCGTTCTACTGATCAACCCGCGTTTTCAATTACCCATTGATACCCGCACGACGCCGCATCTAGGTTTGGCGTACCTCGCCGCAGTGAGCGAACAACACGGCGACCAAGTGCGCGTGTTCGATATGGATGTCGAAGATGTAAAACTGACGGAATTTGTCCGCGCGTACCAACCGGAGATCGTGGGCATTACGAGCAATACGCCCCAGGTCAAACAAGGATGGTTCGCCGCGCGTGAAATCAAATCCGTGTTGGATGTGCCTATCGTGCAAGGCGGACCGCACGTATCGGCGTTGCCGGAGGAAGCGGCGGCACGATCCGAAATTGATATCGTGGCGCGCGGCGAAGGCGAAGCGACGTGGATCGAATTGTGCGAAGTGGTTGCGCACGCCAAGCAAGCCAATCCTAATTTCAAAGCGGCAGACCTGCTCGACCCAACGCAAAAATTGCTCGCGGGGGTGCTCGGCATTACGTATCAAACCAGCGACGGTAAAATTCGGCATAACCACGAACGCCCCGCGATTGCCGATCTCGATGCTTTGCCGTACCCCGC
>CAIKBD010000013.1 GCA_903825565.1 uncultured Anaerolineales bacterium
GCTACCCACTTGCAACAAGTCGCGCGGGTGACCAATTTTGGTCCACGACAATTCCGAGAGATGGATCATGCCGTCCACGCCGCCCAAGTCCACAAATGCGCCAAAATCGGCGACGCTGGTGACGACCCCTGCCAGAATATCGCCCTCTTTCAAATCGGTGAGCAATCGTTCTTTTTGCCCTTTGCGCACATCACGCATTGCTGCACGCTCGGACAAGATCAGGCGATTGCGTTCGCGGTCCAGTTCGATCACTTTGAGTTTGATCTTTTTGCCGACGTACGCGCTGAGATCGAGTTCGCTCGCCTCGCCGGTTTCAGCTTTGCGGCGGAACGTCCCTTCCAATTGAGTGGCGGGCACAAAGCCGCGCACCTTGCCCACGCGCACGATCAAGCCGCCCTTGTTAAAGCCGGCAACCTGCGTCTCGAACACTTGCGCGGACTTGAGCAATTCTTCCGCGTCGCGCCAATCGTGTTCCAGCTGTGCGCGCGCCAGCGACAAGATCACGTTGCCGTCGCGCGTTTCCGGCTTGACGACAAAAACGAGCACCGTGTCGCCCACCCGCATTTTCTTGATTGAGTCGGGCGACATCTTTTCCAGTTCTTTTTGCTCGACAATGCCTTCGGATTTTGCGCCAATGTCAATTAAAATTTCGCGCGGCTCGACACGCACTACCGTGCCCGAAACAATCTCTCCGTACTTTAATTTCTTGAAACCCAGATCCAAATCAGAAAGGTCGCTCATCTTGAGATCATGAGCATTCGCGCTCTTCGCCTTAATGCCCTCCTGTGGACTAACGGGTCCACCTACTGAAACCATTGTTGCCCCCGAAACACCGATTTTCGGTAATCAGATTCTCCAATCACCGTGACGCTATTATAGTCACTTTCCCCACAATTGGCAACCCCCGATCAACCGGGGACAGCCGTTGCTTGCCGATTCAAATGGAGTTCTAACACTTGCGTGTCGTGCGCGCCAAAGCGATATTTGTATTCTTCGTTGCCGCGCAGAAAATCGTACCGCCGCCGCCGCGCCGCAATCGCATCCTGAATCGAACGCGCAAACAGGACGATGCCGGGACTATACGCGCCATACAGCGCCGGATCATAGCCGGAGTTGTACACCAACACCTCGTTGCGGTACACAAAATTGAGGATCGCCGCCGCGCGCGCGCCGCCGATTTCCAAAAACGATAACTGCAACCACCCCGCCGCAAACAACTCGCGCGCTATCTCCGCAAAGAATGTTTGCATCCGCGCATCCATAAACACGTTTTTATCGGGGCGACTCCGCTTGTGCAACTCGACGAAATCGGTCACGGCGCGGTCGAGCGCATCCGCCGCGTCAATCGTCAGCCACCGCGTCTCCGCCTCTTCGACGCGCCGTAACTTGCGCCGCACCTCGTGGCGCTGTTTTTTGTCGAGCGTGTTCAGATACGCGTCCCACGTCTCCGGCAGATCGATCACCGGCGCAACATCATGCAAGCCGGTTTGCGTGCGCCAGCCGCGCGCTTGTGCCAACGCGTCGAGCGCGGCGTTTGTCGGCGACGCGGCGGGCAACGTGCACAAGTGCAACCAATCCCATGCCGGAAAATCGGCGCGCGCCAACGTCTCAAGCAACGCCGCATACACCTGGGTTTCTGCACCGCGCGCGACAATCAGATCGAGATAGTCCGACACATCCACACAACCGATCAACGAGAGATGCCGCGCGCCGTCCGCGCCGATCTCGCCAAACAGCGGCGCAATGCCGAGCAGTTCGCCGTCGTCAGTGCGAAACGTGATCACGCGCAACTCGCCGCCGCCCAAGTGTCGCCACCAAACCGATTGCCACTCACGCGTTAAAAATACCGTGTCGCTCACACTGCGCGCCAGGAGCGCATTCCATTCCGGTTTGAGTTGCTCAAAGACTGCCGCATCGGTGAACCAATCAATTTTCATTTTCTGATCCTGTCGAAATTTTCGCGGCGGCATTATACGCCACTCGTGAAAAATTGAAAAGTCCAACTAGCGCGCCGCTTCCTCCGTCGTCATTCGCACGAGCAACACCGGCGCGGGTGATTGCCCCAACACGCGCGGCGTCACACTGCCCGCCCAAAACGCGTCGAGCGAGGTGCGCCCGTGCGTAGCCAGCACCACCAGATCGGCGCTCGCGCGTTGGATCGCATCGAGAATTGCCGGCGCAATATCGCCGCGCGCGACTTCGGCGGTTGCCGCAACCTGTTCGCTCGCCAATTTTTTCAGCGTCGCTTGCAAGTACTCGACCGCGCCACGTTGCGCCAATTCCAAAATTTCGGTCATGGCATTGGGCAGTAGCATACCCGCGCCCGCGCGTTCCGCCGACAAAGTGCTCGTCGTCGGCACGACCGTCACCAGGCGCAGTGCCGCGCCGGTGGCACGCGCAACCTGGGTTGCGACCGGCAACGCCGGTTCGTGTTGCGGCGTGCCGTCCAACGGCAACAAGATTTTCTCGCACGCATACGCGCGCCCGCTCGCTGTTTTTTCCGGGTTCACGAACAACACCGGCACCGCACCGCGCGCCGCGACTTGTTGCGCGATATTGCCTACCAAGCGATCCCGCCAGCCGCCGTTGCCGTGCGCGCACAACACCACCAAGTCCACCGCGTACTCGTCGCAATGTTCGATGATGCACCGCGCGACATCGGCTTGCTTGACGGTGTGCACATGCTTGATCACCTGCACCGCGGGACTCGCCAACTGCGTCGCCAGCGTCGTCAAGTACGCGTCCGCTTCGCGCGGATCGGCAAGATGGCGTTCGCCATGGATCATGCCGCGCGCGTCTTGCTCTATCGCGTGAAAGAGCATAATCGCCGCGCCGAATTTTTCGGCGAAGAAACGTGCCGTCGGCAGAACGGCTTCGGCGAGTTTAGAACCATCGAGTGGCACGAGAATGTGCTTGAACATTTTTCCTCCCAGCGCGCTATGCGCCGCCGAACAGCGTTTGATAGAGCAAGAATAGATTGAGCGCCACGATCAGCGCGGCGACGACGCTTGCCAACAGCGTGGTGCTGCGCCGATTGACGAGCACGCCCATAAGATCCTGCCGCGCCGTAAAATATACGAGCGGGATCACGGCGAAGGGCAACCCGAAACTCAACACGACCTGGCTCAACACCAGTGTTCGAGTTGGATCAAGCCCCACCGCGATCACGATCAGCGACGGCAACATCGTGGCAAGCCGGCGCAACCAGGGCGCAATGTGCCGCCGCAAAAACCCTTGCATGATCACTTGCCCCGCCATCGTGCCCACGGTGGACGATGACAAGCCGGACGCTAACAGCGAGATCGCAAAAATCACGCTAGAGGCAGAGCCGAGCAACGGCGCGAGCGTTTCGTGCGCTTGCTCAATCGAGCCGACCTCGTTCAAGCCGCGCGCATTGAATGTTGCCGCTGCCATCACCAGCATCGCCATGTTGATAAAACCCGCCGCACCCATCGCGATGATCACGTCCAACTGCTCAAAGCGAAACAGGCGGCGTAGCAATTTTGGATCGCGCGTGACGATGCGCCCCTGCGTCAGCGACGAGTGCAAAAAGATCACGTGCGGCATCACCGTCGCACCCAGGATGCCGCTGGCGAGCAACACGCTTTCGACGCCGCGAAACTGCGGCACGACGGCATGATACGCGATCAGACTCCAGTCCGGTTTGACGAGAAAAATTTCGACGACGTAGCACAGGGCAATGACGCCGACGAACGCCGTGATCACCGCTTCGAGCGGACGAAAACCGTACCGCTCCAGACCCAGGATCACAAAGGTGATGATCGCAGTCAAAATTCCGGCGGCGAGTAACGGAATGTTGAACAGCAAGTAAAAGCCGAGCGCCGCGCCGAGAAATTCCGCCAAGTCGGTCGCCATCGCGACGAGTTCCATCAAGCCCCACATCAGGAGCACGACTGGCTTGGGGAAATGTTCGCGGCACTGCTCCGCCAGGTTCAGCCCGGTCGCAATGCCCAGTTTGGCGGACAGGGCTTGGATCAGCATTGCCATCAAGTTGCTGGCGAGAATCACCCACAGCAACATGTAGCCGTACTGCGCGCCGCCGGAAATGTTCGTCGCAAAATTACCGGGATCCATATAGGCAACTGACGCGACGAACGCCGGACCGAGAAACGGGAGCAGGCGTGCCAAGCGGCTCTTTTTGCCTCCGCCTTGCAATACCTCAATCGCGTGCTGGGCGGTGTTCCCATTTCCCGCCGCCACCGTTATTTCTGTAGATTCTAGATTTGCCATATGCCTCTTTCACTTTTCGCGCCGAATTATTTTTTCCGCGCCACGTTGACCCAAATTTGCCGAGCTAGCGGCTCGTCCAACGCGACTTGACGCGTTCGCACGCGCACGCGCACGGGTCCCCCGAACGGCGCGCACGCGAGGACGACCAGTCTGGCTTGGGGCACCAGCCCCAGTTCGCGCAAATAGCGCAAGTGTGCCGGGTCTTGCGCCCCCACCCGCACAATCACCGCACGCGCGCCCGGCGCGAGTTCGGCGAGCGTGTGTTGCGCGGACGTGACAACGACGCCGGCTTTGGTCGGAATCGGATCGCCGTGCGGGTCTACGCTGGGATCGCCCAGATACTCGGCGATGTGATCTTCGAGATTGTCGGACAGGACGTGCTCAAGTTTGTGCGCTTCGCCGTGCACCTCGTCCCACGGCAAGCCGAGCGCATCGTGCAAAAACGCTTCGAGGAGCCGGTGATGCCGCACGATTTCGAGCGCGATCTTTTCGCCCGCCGGTGTCAGTTCGACACCGTGATAGGGCGCGTGCCGCACCAGTTTCAGCACGGCAAGTTTTTTGATCATGTTCGTCACACTCGCCGCCGACACGCCCAACGTCGCGGCGAGCACCATCGTCGTTGCCGCGGCGGCCGACCCGCGCACGAGATAGATCGCTTTGAGGTAATCTTCCATCGCCGCGCTGAGCGGCGCAATTTTATTTGCCATAGCGAAACCGAAATTTAGTCATGGCTAAATTATATAACCCATCGCACCCGGCGTCAAGGGGGGTGTGCCGCGTTGCAGGGCTTCTCAAAAGTCCGAGTGTCCTTGTCATTTCGAGACGCTTCGCGCATATCTCCCGTGGCGGTATGTTCAAGATCAGAAATTTGCGCGCGGCGGGAACGCCCCCGAATAAAATTCGGGGTCTCACGTAAGTGAAAATCCGATGAATCGGATTGCCCTCCGCGAAGCGAATCGGTTTCTAACCGATTTTCACCTGGCTGAGCCGCCGATTTCTAATCGGCGGCGGGCGTCGCAAGTAGCAAAGCGAGAAATCTCCGACACTGAAAACAAGATTTCTCGTCGCAAAAACCACCTCTCGAAATGACAAAAGTGGCTTGCCAAGCGACTTTTGAGAAGCCCTTGGTCCTGTGCGCCGCAACTTTACTAAACATTCACTTTCGACTATAATAGCCGCCGTGTCAACCAAACGTGATTATTATGAAGTGCTCGGCGTCAGCCGCGACGCCAACGACGACGAAATCAAAAAGGCGTTTCGCCGGCTCGCCAAACAGCATCATCCAGACGCCAATCTGGACAACCCTGACGCTGCCGAAAAATTCAAAGAGATCGGCGAGGCGTATCAAGTGCTCTCCGACCCGGAAAAGCGCCAACTCTACGACCGCTACGGGCACAATCCTCCCCAAGGCGGCTTTGGCGATTTCTCCGGCTTTGGCGGGTTCACCGACATCTTTGAAGAGTTCTTTGGCTTTGGCGGTGGCGGCAGTGCCGCGCGGCGTGGACCTCAACCCGGCGCGCATCTTAAATACAATCTGACGATTCCTTTCGAGGAAGCCGTTTTTGGCGCAGAGAAGGATTTAGATGTGCCGCGCCTCGAAACGTGCAGTGCCTGTCGCGGAAGCGGTGCAGAACCGGGCACGACACCGATGCGGTGTCCGCAGTGTCAAGGTTCGGGCCAAGTCCGGCGCGCGACGCAATCGGTGTTCGGCTCGTTCGTCAGCATGACGCCCTGCCCGCGGTGCAACGGCGAAGGCGAAGTTGTTTCGACGCCATGCGCGACATGCAAAGGGCAAAAACGTCTCCAGGTCACGCGCAAACTACGCGTGAGCGTGCCGCCGGGCATTGACGACGGCATGCAAATCCGGCTCGCCGGCGAAGGCGAACACGGTGTGCGCGGTGGACCGGCTGGCAATTTGTACGTCGTCGTCAACATCAAAAAACATCCGCTCTTTCAGCGCGAAGGCAACGACCTGTTGCTCGACTTGCCGATCAACATCGCGCAAGCCACGCTCGGCGACGAAATCCCAGTGCCCACGCTCAATGGCGAGGTTACGTTCACCTTGCCGCCGGGCACGCAACACAGCCAAACATTTCGGATCAAGGACGCGGGCGTACCGTTTTTGCGGCGCAGTGGGCGCGGCGATCTACTTCTCAACATCCAGGTCATTATCCCCAAAAAGTTGAACAAGCAACAAGAAGCCCTGATGCGCGAACTCGCCAAGTCGCTGGGCAAGGAGCCAGTTGCGTCCAAGAGTGTGCTGGACAAGATGAAAGACGCATTCAAAGCGTGAGGTGCATAACGCTTCAATGAATTGGATCGAACTTGCTATTCAAACCGATGCCGAAGGCGCCGAAGCCGCCGCCGCGTTGTTGAACGAACTTGTCGAAACCGGCGCGGCAATCGAGCAGACCATCATTCCCGACGCGGGACAGACGTTGGATCCGGCGCGAGCGTTTACCGTTCGCGCTTTTTTCTCGGCTGACCAACGCGACCAACTGCAACGCGCCCAGGAAAGTCTATGGCATCTCGCCCGACTCCGCGCGATGAGCGAGCCGCGCACGCGCGAACTTGCCGAGGAAGACTGGGCGGAAGCGTGGAAGAAATTCTACACCATTTTGCACCTCGGCAACCATTTGGTGATCAAACCCTCGTGGCTCGACTATGCTCCGCGCGCTGATGATCTGGTGATCGAACTCGATCCCGGCATGGCGTTCGGCACCGGCTTGCACCCTACGACGCGGCTGTGTATGGTCGCGCTCGAAACGTACCAAACCGGCACGCCGAAAATGGTGGATGTCGGCACCGGCTCCGGCATTCTGTCGATCACCGCGGCGAAACTCGGCGCGCGCGAAATCCTCGCGCTCGATCTCGATCCAGTCGCCGTCGAGACCGCGGCGCGCAATGTTGCGTTCAACCACGCTCAAGCCATCGTGCGCGTTGAACGCGGCTCCTTGGACGCCGAGCGCGACTGTAACCAATTTGACCTCCTCTGCATCAATATCCTTGCCGAAGTCATCTGCGAACTTGCGCCGGCGGTTGCGGCGGCGTTACGCGCAAATGGTATCGTCATCGCCTCCGGCATTTTGGATTACAAGGCGGACGACGTTGCGGAAGCGTTAAAGGCAGAGGGAATTGCCATCGTCGAGAAAAAACAGGAAGACGACTGGGTGGCACTCGTTGGTCGAAAAACAGGATCGGAAAGTTAGAGAATAGAGACCGGTCTCCAATCTCCAGTCTCTAACCCCCAACCTCCAATTTCAAAACCGGCTATGCACCGCTTTTTCATTTCCCCAACTGCCATTCATGACGCGCGCGTGTTATTGCGCGGCACGATTGTCCACCAAATTCGAGACGTGCTCCGAATGCAACCCGGCGCGGAAATCGTATTGCTCGACAATTCCGGCAACGCGTACCGCGCCGAGATCGTAATGATTGACCGGGACACGGTGCGCGCGCGCATCACCGATCAGTGGAAATTGGAGACCGAGCCGACAACGCGCCTCACACTGTACCAAGGTTTGCTCAAAGGTCAAAAATTTGACTGGGTGTTGCAAAAGGGCACCGAGCTGGGAATTACGCGCTTTGTGCCTTTGCTCGCCGCGCGGTGTGTGATCGGCAATCTCGAAGATGTGAGTGATACGCGCTTGGAACGCTGGCAACGCATCCTTGTCGAAGCGGCGGAGCAAGCCGGGCGCGCCGTGTTGCCGCACATCACCGCGCCGCTCCTGTTCGCGCCGGCGTGCGCAAGCGCGGCACAGAGCGGTTTGGCGCTGATGCCCTGGGAAGGTGAACGCTCGCGCGGCTTGCGCGAAATGTTGCAGAACGTTGACAAGTCAAAAGAGCTCAGCGTGTTCATCGGACCCGAAGGCGGATTCGCCGATGAAGAAGTGGCGCTCGCACAAGCACATAACATCCTGCCCGTTTCGCTAGGTTCGCGCATTTTGCGCGCCGAGACCGCGGCGTTGGCGACCGCAAGCGCGATTCTCTACGAGTTGGGTGATTTGGGGTAAAGTTAGAGGGGAAATGCAATGACGGAAAATCTAATGATTATCGGATCGGGACCGGCTGGTTTGACGGCGGCAATTTACGCGGCGCGCGCCAATCAATCGCCGCTTGTGATCACCGGCAACGAAATCGGCGGGCAAATTGCCACGACGAACGAAGTTGAAAATTATCCGGGATTTGTGGATGGCGTCACGGGACCCGAGCTTGTCCAGTTAATGCAAAAGCAAGCGCAAAAATTTGGCGCACGGATCGAAATGGATTACGTGACCGGCGTGGATTTGCGCGCGCGTCCGTTCAAGTTGGAAACGCAAAATGGCAATACGTATCACACTCAAGCGCTCATCGTCGCGACGGGCGCATCGGCGCGCAAACTCAACGTGCCGGGTGAAAAGGAATTTGCCGGACGCGGCGTGTCGTACTGCGCGACGTGCGACGGCTTTTTCTTTCGCGGCAAAGAGATCGCCGTGATCGGCGGCGGCGACAGCGCGTTGCAAGAAGGTTTGTTCCTGACCAAGTTTGCCAGCAAGGTTCACATCATCCATCGGCGCGATCAATTGCGCGCGCAACCGATTCTCCAAGATCGCGCGCGGAACGATCCGAAAATCAATTTCGTGTGGAACTCGGTGGTCAAGGAAATCCAGGGGAGCGCCAAAGTCGAAACGCTCGTGTTGGAAAATCCGCGCACGCACGCCCTTGCGGAATTGCCGACGCAAGGAGTTTTTGTTTACGTGGGACATACGCCCAACACGCAACTCTTCCAAGGGCAGTTGGCGATGGACGCGGAGGGGTACATCCAAGTGGACGCGCGGCTACATACGAATGTGCCCGGCGTGTTCGCCGCGGGCGAAGCGCACGATCACGTCTTCCGCCAGGCGGTGATCAGTGCGGGGTACGGTTGTATGGCGGAAATGGAAGCGGAGAAATTTTTGGCGGAGTTGGCGCACACTTCCAGCCACCCCGTATAAACTCGAAACGCTAAACGCAAAAACCCTGCGCGGCAAAATTCGCCGCCGCAGGGTTTTTGTTCGTTTGGCGTCACGCGTGGCAATTGTTTTTTGATTCATTCACGGTATAATTCACTGGCAAGATCGTGCGGCGCACGCGCTCAATTTGTAACTACTCAGCCTTGCTGTCATTTCGAGCGTAGCGAGAAATCTCCATACCATGCCGTACGAGATTTCTCGGCGCAAAAACCGCGCCTCGAAATGACAGACTGAGCAATTACCTCAATTTAGCTTCGAGGAGTTTATCATTTGAACATGACATTGCCCCAGTCGGCGGAATTGTTCGTGCAACACTTGTTGGTTGGCTTGCAATCGTTTGGCGGCGGCTCGTCCACCTTCAGTCTCCTCCACCAACTGGCGATCCGCCGCGGTTGGTTGAGCGAGGAAGAATTTGTGCGCGCGTGGGCGCTTGCTCAAATCGCCCCCGGCATCAACCTGGTGAAACTCACGGTGATGATCGGGTATCGCCTTGCCGGGTGGCAAGGTTTGATCGCGGCGACGAGCGGCTTGCTTCTGCCCAGCGCAATGGTTACGGTTTTAATGACCGCCGGGTTCGCCTCCGTGCGTGACCTGCCCTGGTTACAAGCAATGGTGAAAGGAATTCTCCCGGCGGCAATTGGCTTGTCGCTGGCGATGGGATTTCAAATGGCGCAACCAATGTTTCTGCGCGCCCGGCAAGAAGGGCGCTTGCGCTTGGGCGCGCACTTGGTGATTCTCGCAAGTGCGGCGCTGTTGATGGCGCTGGCGAAACTATCCCCGGCGCTCGTCCTCGTACTCGCCGGCGGCGCGGCAATCGGTCTGTTCGGTTTGACGGCAACTCCCAAGCCATCTCCAACCACGAAAAAGGAGGCGCGATGAATCCACTCGTTTACTTTTGGCTGTTTCTCAAAGCATCGTTGCTTTCGATTGGCGGGCTGGGCAACCTGCCATTCCTGAGCGAAGACTTGACTGCGCTCGGATGGGCGCAACCCACCGATTTTGTAACCGCCATCGCCGTCGGCAACCTGAGTCCCGGACCGAATGGTTTGTGGAGCGTCAGTCTGGGTTACTTGACTTTTGGCTGGCTGGGCGCGGGCTTGGCTTTGCTCGCGCTCAGTTTGCCGCCGTTGCTCATCTTGGTCATTTCCACGTTTTACCATCGCCTCGAACATCAACCCATCGTCCAAGATTTTACGCGCGGCTTGGGGCTAGGTGTCGTCGGGTTGACGCTGGCGGTCTCGTTCAATCTAGCGCGCGTTTCGATTACGGATTGGAGCGGAGTGGGGATTATGCTCTGTGCGATGGGTTTGGCGCTTTCCAAAAAAATTCCTCTCTTTGGAATTCTTCTCCTCGCGGCGGTGGCGGGCAGTTTGCTGTACGGGCGCTAACCCATTTCTCGCGCGTTGGGCAGACAGGATATTTTATCAATCTCCCCTACCATCCAAAATTTTGAAAATCGGGTAAAATAAAGTGACCGCGCACGGTAGTCAACGAAATCGAAATTGAAAAAAGGATTGGCATGACAGACCACGAGGAATTGCTTTGCCAAGTCGCCAGTTATTATTACGAACAACACCTCACGCAGGTCGAAATCGGACGGCGCATCAACGCGTCGCGCTCGACCGTGTCGCGCTTGTTGCAACAAGCGTTAGATCGCGGCATCGTCAAAATCACGATCAATTACGCGTGGGCGCGCGAGCAACAATTGGAACAACAGTTGCTTCAAAAATTTCATCTGCGCCAAGTCCGGGTATTGGCGGGCAAGGGACGCAGTGACGAAGACATCCGCAAGGGAATGGGCGTCCTTGCCGCACGCTTGCTGGATAGCCGCGTCCAAGATAAAACGATTCTGGGAATTTCGTATGGGCGTTCGTTGGCAAGCACGATTGCCGCGTTGCACCCGACGCGCCAGGTCGCGCTGACCGTAGTGCCGATCATCGGCGCGCTCGGTTCCAACAACCCACTCATTGATGGACCGGAACTGGTGCGGCAAATCGCGCAAATTTATGGCGGTGAGTATCGGTACCTGCCGGTGCCGCTTCTTGTCGAAGACACGCGCACACGCGACGCGCTCGTGCAATCGGCGCAAATCTACGAAATTCTCGCGCTGGCGCGCCAAGCCCACATTGCGCTTCTCGGCATTGGCGCGCCGGGGCACAACGTATCGAGCATGATTTGGAGCGGCTATCTCAACGAACGCGAATTGGAACGCGTCAAGGAACAAGGCGCGGTTGGACACATGTGCGGGCAATTCTTCGATCAACAGGGCGAGCCGCTCGACGTGGAATTGAATCGGCGCGCGGTCGGCATCGGCATCAAGACCTTGCAAAATATCGAAACCGTGATTGCCGTCGCCGGCGGCGAAGCCAAATCAGCGGCGATCCTGGGCGCGCTACGCGGGCGTTTTCTCAATATTCTTGTTACAGATGATTTGGCGGCGCGCAAAATTTTGGCATTGGCAACACCCGGTTAACCGTTGCCGTCTCCCTCACCGGTAATTCGCTCTGCCTCTTGCGATCATGCAACCCCGCGTCCGGGTCTCCCGGAACGCGGGGTTGCATTTGGGATACGTTCGCCGCGAAAAAAGAACCGTTTGGGTCTTGCCGAAAGCGCACCGAGACGGCTATAATACGCATGTGTTCCAACAGGTTTGTATCCTCTTTCCCTTGCCCGCATCCAAGGCGTCCCTAAACATCTCCATTTAGGCAGACGATTTTACGCGCGCCTGGATTGAGGTGTGCCTATCTCGCGCAATCCACTCTCAATTCACGCTCCCGTTGGAAACCACGCAGGAGGTCACGACCCGCTAACAGCCGACAGAATATTTTGCGCGTTTATCTTTGCTTATTCTGACAGGGCTTGGCACGCCCAACCTACGACACTTGCCCCGCTACAAATCCCATGTGTTCCAGTTGCAATCGCGCGCAGAGGTGATTGCAACGCAATTTCATTTTTCAAAGAGGAGGAAGGATGAAGCACAAGTTTATTTTATTGGCAATCTTGACGATTGTCTTGGTCGGCGTGGCGTGCACCGCCGCACCCACCCCCGCCCCAACTGCCGCGCCGCCCACTGCCGCACCCAAGCCCACCGATGCCCCCAAACCCACTGAAGCGCCCAAGCCCACCCAAGCGCCGCAACCGACAGCGGCTGCCAAGCCCACCGATGCGCCTAAACCCACCGAAGCCCCCAAACCCACCGTCGCGCCCACGCAACCCCCAGCGGCGCGCTCCGGCGGCGTCCTCCGCATCGCGCAGAACGCGACTGACCTCAACAATCTCGATCCGCACTACGCCACCACCACCCAAGATCGCAGCATCGTGGATATGGTGTTCAACGCGCTCGTGCGCTACAAACCGGGCGACGGCTCGGTGTTTGAACCCGACCTGGCAACCGAACTGCCCGAACCCAAGATCGTCGGCGGCAAGCAAGAGTGGACGTTCAATCTCCGCAAGGGCGCGATGTGCCAGCCCACCGACGGCGTGCCCGCGTATGAACTGACCAGCGAAGATGTCGTCTACTCGCTGACCAAATCGGCGAACAAGGATCGCTCGGCGTATGCCGGCGATTACACCGGCATGACATTTGAAGCGGTCAATCCCAGCACGGTGAAAATTACGCTCGACAACCCCATCTCGAAAAACCTGTTCTACCCGCGCGTGTCAAATTATTCTGGCGGGTTTATCGTCTGCAAAAAAGCCGCCGAAAAATTGGGCGCGGACAAGATGAAGACGATGCCCGTCGGCACGGGGCCCTTCATGTTCAAGAGCTACACCGCGCAAGACAAGATCGTGCTGGTTGCCAACGACAGCTATTTCCGCGGCAAGCCGCAGTTGGACGGCGTTGAAGTACGCTTTATGGCAGACCTCACAAGCCGCGAGCTGGGCTTGCGCGGTGGTCAACTCGATGTGATCAACGGCGCGCCCGACAAGGCATGGGTGGACAAGATGAAACCCGTGCAAAATGTGCAGGTGGATGTGTTCGGCGTCGGCGAAGTGGCGACGATGTACTTTAACCTCAACATCCCCCCGATGGACAAACTGCCCGTGCGTCAAGCCATCGCGTACGCGTTGAGCCGCGACGAGTTCCTCGCTTTCGTGGGACCCACCATCGGCGAAAATGTGTACTCGGTCGTGCCGGCGAAATTCCTTGCGGGTGGTTTGACCGAGCAAGAAGCCAAAGCCAAAGGGTTGGACTTTACAACGGATCTCGCCAAAGCCAAAAAATTGTTGGCAGACGCCGGGTATCCGAACGGCTTTAACCTCAAACTAGTCACGTCCGAAATGACCGGCTACAAGGTGCTCTACGAATCGTTGCAAGCGCAACTCGCCAAGATCGGCATCAAGGCGGACGTGCAGGTGATCGATCACACGAGTTTCCACAACACAATTCGCCAAGACGCGAACGCGCTGGTCGTTTACATCGCTTGGCGGCCCAATGCCGACGCGTATCTCACGCGCTTTCTCCACTCGGACTCGATCATCATCACCGGCAAGAAACCGGACACGAACTTTGTGCACTATAACAAGATTGACAAACTGATCGATCAAGCGCGCGTGGAACTCGACGCGACCAAGCAGGTGGATTTGTGGAAGCAAGCCCAAATCCAAGTGCTCGAAGATATGGTGGCGTTCCCGATCCAATATCAGAACCAAGTGTATGCGCGCGCCAAGACGGTAGACTATGGGCACGATTTGAAATCCGTGCTCGCCCTCTACCCCGGCGTGGATGAGAAAACCAAGTTTGTGAAATAGCGCGAGCCACAACCGATCATGGGCGCGTAAGGTTGCTTGCGCGCCCATGACTCTGCTTGCTGAAGGAGAACCGCATGGCGCGCTATATTATTCAGCGCTTGTTATCTTCCATTCCAGTTTTTCTGGCAGTCCTCACGATCATCTTTCTCGTCGTGCGCGTGCTTCCCGGCGATCCGGCGACCGCCGCGCTCGGCGACTATGCTTCCAAGTCCGCAGTCGAAGCCCTACGCACCAAAATGGGTTTGGACAAGCCCCTGCCCATCCAGTATCTCGACTTTATGCTGGCGCTGGCGCGCGGCGATCTGGGCAAGTCTATGATTCGCGGCACGCCCATCATCAACGAAGTGCTCCAAGTGTTGCCGTACACGCTCGAATTGACTTTCGCCGGCATTTTGATCGGCGTGCTCCTGGGTATTCCGTTGGGCGTCTACGCCGCCGTCAAACGCAATCAACTGGCGGATTATGTGGGGCGCATCATTTCGCTGGCGGGCTTGTCGGTGCCGGCTTTTTATTTGGGCATCCTCCTGATGCTCCTCTTTGCGATTGCGCTCCAATGGTTGCCCGCCGTCGGCGGCGGCGAAATTGGCGACCCGGTCGACAATCTCACGCATCTCGTTCTGCCCGCGCTGACCTTGGGCTTGGTAATGACCGCTTCCGTCGCGCGGTTGGCGCGCTCCGCCATGCTCAACGTCTTGTCCCAGGATTATGTGCGAACCGCGCGTGGCAAGGGCTTGGCAGAAACCGCCGTGATTTTGGGCCACGCCTTGCGCTCTGCGTTGATCCCCATCGTCTCGCTGATCGGCATTTGGGCGATCAGTCTCATCGGCGATTCGGTCACGACCGAAGTCATCTTTGCGCGCCCGGGGTTGGGCAAAATGATGGTCGGCGCGATTTTGCAACGCGATTACACCGCCTTGCAATCCATTATGGTCATTTACACCGGGTTTGTCGTCATCATCAATTTGTCGGCAGACCTGATCTATGGCGTGGTTGATCCACGCATCCGGCATTAAAGTTGAGATGAGTATGCAAGCACCCTCCGTAAAATTCGTTAGCCAGCGGCGTCGCATGTGGAACACATTTCTCCGCAATCGCGTTGCCGTGCTGGGTTTATGGCTCGTCATCGCCGTCGTCCTGCTCGCCATCGGCGCGCCCTGGATCGCCGCCAAAGACCCGCTGATCCAAGACCCCAAAAACCGGCTCAGCGCGCCAGGTATAGAATATCTCCTGGGGCAAGACACTTTTGGGCGCGACATTTTCGCGCGCTTGCTTTACGCCGCGCATATCTCGCTCGTCGTCGGGCTGTGCTCCGTGTTGCTCGGCGGCACGCTCGGCGTGACGCTCGGCTTGATCGCCGGCTACAGCGGCGGCAAAATCGAAAACCTCATCATGCGACTGGTGGATGTGCTGATGGCATTTCCCAGTTTGTTGCTCGGCATCACGGTGCTCGCCGTGCTGGGATCAGGCATCGAGAAAATGATCTTGGCGATTGGCATCATGCTCTCGCCCGCCTTTGCGCGCGTGGTGCACGGCAACACCTTGTCGCTCAAAGAGCGCGAATTCGTCGAAGCGGCGCGGTGCATTGGCGCGCGCCAAGTGCGAATCCTCCGCATCCACATTTTGCCCAACATCCTGGGCGATATTCTCGTGCTCGGCAGTTTGTGGACTGCCTCCGCCATTCGCATCGAAGCGAATCTGAGTTTCATCGGCTTGGGCATTTCGCCGCCGACGCCAACCTGGGGCAACATGATCCGCGAGGGATCGGTGCATTTGCTCAACGCGCCGTGGCTCTCCGTTTTTCCCGGCTTGGCGATCCTCGTCACGGTGCTCGCCTTCAACCTGCTCGGCGACGGCTTGCGGGATGTGTTCGACCCGCGCCTGCAACTGTAAGCGAGCGCACGCATGTCTGCAACTCAAGACCTCGTCTCGTTCGTTTGCCAACTCGAACCACACACTTTGCCGGAACCAGTTTTGCGCCAGACAACCCGCTGTGTGCTGGACTTGCTCGGCGTAGCACTTGCCGGCGCGCACACCCCGCTCGCGGAAATCAGCGCGCGGTGGGCGCGCACGCAATTTGCGCCGGGCACTATCACGGTGATCGGCGCGCGCGATGCGCTGGGCGTCGTCGGCGCAACCTGGGTCAACGGTTCATCCGCCAGCGCGCTCGATCTGGATGACGGCAATCGCCTGGCGATGGGGCATCCCGGCGCGAACGTTATCCCCGCGGCATTGGCAGTGGCGGAGCAAACCGGCGCAAGCGGCGCAGAGTTTCTCGCCGCGCTGGTCGCCGGGTACGACGTAGCAGTTCGCGCGAGCGCGGCGCGCGTGCCCTGGTACAAAGACAAGATGTACTCGACCGGCATTTGGGGCGGGTTCGGCGCGACCGCCGCCGCCGGCAAATTGCTGGGATTCGATCCGGCGATGATGCAATCCGCGTTCGGCACGGTTGGCTCACACGGCGCGTTTCCGCCGGGCGGCTTGCAAGCGAACCACGCAATGGTCAAAGAAGTGATCGCGTGGAGCGGCATGACCGGCGTCTCCGCCGCGTTACTCGCGCACCAAAACTTTTTGGGTCCCGCCGATTTTTTCGATTACACCGAACGCTGGGACACCGCCGCGCTCGTCGCCGGGTTGGGCGACCCGCACGATTACGCGATCCTCAAAACGTACTTCAAGCCCTACGCCGTGTGCCGCTGGGCGCACGCGGCAGTTGACGCCGTGCTCGAACTGAAACGCCGCTACGCGCTGCACGTCGCCGAGATCGAAACGATCCAGGTTGAAACGTTTTGGGAAGTGACGCGCTTGGTCAACTATGCGCCGAGCAACACCATCGCCGCGCAGTTTAGCATTCCATTTGCGCTCGCCGTGGCATTGATGTATGATCGCATCACGCCGGCAGAAGTGAGCGACGCGCGCGTGCGCGATCCGGCGATCCTGGGTCTAGCGCGCAAGGTGCACGTCTCGGTGGACGATGCGCTGAATCGCCAATTTCCGGCAAAGACGATGGCACGCGTGACGCTTGGCGCGCGCGGCGAAAATTTTCGGACGACGGTGGAGTATCCGCGCGGCAACCCGGAAAATCCGTTGAGCGACGCGGAACTGCACGCCAAGTTCTACGCGCTCACGCAAGCAGTGATCGGCACAGAGCGCAGCGAGCGACTCGCCGCGGCGATCCTCGACTTGCCACACGCCAAGAATATTTCAGCAGTTACCGCACTACTGGTTTAGCACACATACGTCAATCAAGGAGAAGATCGAAAATGGGTAAACGCATTGCAGTCATCGGCGCCGGCAACGGCGGTACCGCAATGGCAGGCGACTTGACGCTGGCAGGGCACGAATGTCGGCTATTTGAATTTTCGCAGTGGCGGCAAAATGTAGACGCCGTGAATGAAAAAGGCGGCATCAAGGTCACGGGCGTCGCGCACACTGGGTTCGCGCCCGTCGCGCTGGCGACCACCGATCTCAAGGCGGCGGTGGACGGCGCAGAACTGATCATGGTGACGACCCAATCGTTGACGCACACGCTCGTCGCGGAAGGACTCGCGCCGTTGGTGCGCGCCGGTCAAACCATCGTGCTGTGGCCCGGGTCGGGCGGTACGTTTGAACTGCGCCGCATTTTTGACCAAGCCGGTGTCACCGCTGATGTGCTTTTGGCGGAAGGCGCGACGTTGCCATACTGTTGCCGCCGGCTTGAGGGTCCCGGCACGGTGAACATTCATCGCATTGACGGTCCGCGCAACTATGTCGCGGCGTTGCCAGCCACGCGGACGCCGGAATTGATGGCGCAATTGCAGGATGTGTATGACACCGTTGTGCCCGCGCAAAGCGTAATCGAGCCGGCGTTGTACAACCCCAACATCATCGTGCACCCGGCGGGCGCGTTGTTCAATATGGGACGCATCGAATTTTCCAAGGGCGAGTTCTGGATGTACAAGGAAGGCATCACACCGTCCGTCAAAAAAATCATCAACGGAATGGATCGCGAGCGGCAAGCCATCATGGCGCGACTGGGCTATGCGCCCAAAACCTACGCGCAAGTTTTCGACGATCTGTTTCACGTCAGCGTCGAACAGTTCGCCGTGGCGTCGAGCCAAGGTCCCTTTTCGATGCAAGATCGCTACATCACCGAGGACGTGCCGATGGGCGTCACGCTCACCGCGTCGCTCGGACGCAAACTGAGCATCCCCACGCCGACGTACGATGCGATCATCCACATCGCCGCCACCGTCAACGAAACGGACTATTTCCACATTGGGCGCAACCTCGCCAACCTGGGTCTCGAAAGTTGGTCTGCCGAACAATTGCAGCAGTACGTGCTCACCGGCGCGCGCCCGTAATTGAACCGCCACTACCGACGACCGCTGAAGCGAAACGGCGGTCGTTCTTTTGGAGAAAAACACATGTCACGGATTCAATCTGCCGGTTTGCAACGCGGGCAACCGGTGACGATCCTTGTGAATGGCAAACGCGAATCCGCTTATCTCGGCGAAACCATCGCCGGCGCGTTGCTTGCCGCCGGGCATCGCGCTTGGCGACGCACCCGGCACGGCGAGCCGCGCGGTTTATTCTGCGGCATCGGCGTGTGCTTTGATTGCACGGTCACCGTCAACGGCGCGCCCAACGTGCGCGCGTGCCAAACGCCGGTCGCGGAGGGAATGATCATCGAGACCGACTGGGTCGCGGAGGTGAACGCATGACCGAACCTATCGAAATCGTCGTGGTCGGCGCGGGACCCGGCGGCTTGAGCGCGGCACTCGCCGCGGCGCAAGCCGGGGCACGCGTCGCACTCGTGGATAACAACCGGCAACCGGGCGGACAATATTTTCGTCAGCCGGCGAGGGAATTTCGCGGCGCGGCTTCGCCGCATCAACGCCAAGGCGCGGACTTGTGGCAACGCGTCCAAGCCGCAGGCGTCCACTGGTGGGCGGAAACAACCGCGTGGGGCGCGGCAGAAACGCGCGTCCTCACGCTTGCCGGTAATCACGCGCCCAGTTCGATTCAACCCCCAGCGATCATCCTCGCCACCGGCACCTACGAACGCACGGTCGCCTTCCCAGGTTGGACGTTGCCCGGCGTCATGACAGCGGGCGCGGCGCAAACGTTGCTCAAGGAACAACACCTCTTGCCCGGCAAAAAAATTCTACTCGTCGGCACGGGACCTTTGCAACTCGTCCTCGCGGCGGAACTCGTCCGTGCGGGTGCGCACGTTGTCGCGGTTTTGGAAGGCGCGCCGATTTTCCAAAAAGGCGCGGCGCACCTGGGATCGCTGTGGGGGCAATGGGAACGCGTCGTGGAAGGCGCAAGCAGTTGGCTTACCTTGGCAAGTCACGCCGTGCCGTACCGCACGAGCTGGGGCATCGTCGCCGCGAACGGCAACCGCCAAGTTGCGGGCGCGACCATCGCGCGGCTCGATGCCGCGTGGCAACCAGTTGCGGGCAGTGAAGAGCAAATCGCGTGCGATACGATCTGCCTCGGTTATGGTTTCATTCCTTTTACCGCGCTCGCGCAACTCCTCGGCGCGCAAATGACTTGGCAACCGGAATTGGGCGGCGACGTTCCGACGCGTGACGCGAATTTGCAAACCAGCGCGCCGGGCGTCTATGCCGTTGGCGATGGCGCAGGCATTGGCGGCGCGGCGCTCGCGCAGGTCGAAGGCGAAATTGCCGGCATCGCCGCCGCCGCGCAACTGGGTCATCACGCCGACACTGCCGCGCAAAAAATCCAAGCGTTGTTGCCACGCCTCACCCGCGAGCGGCAATTCCAAAAAATGTATGCGGCGTTGTTTACGCCGGGCGCGGGGTTGGACACGCTGGCGCGCGACGAGACGATCCTCTGTCGTTGCGAAGAAATCACGCAAGCCGATGTGCGGCGCGCCATTGCCTTGGGCGCAAATTCCGCTGGCGAAGTCAAATCCATCACGCGCGGCGGCATGGGCGATTGCCAGGGCAGAATGTGCAGCCACCTGCTCGCGCACGCCATCGCGCGCGAAACCCAGCAAACTCTCGCGCAGGTGGGACGCGTGCGCCCGCGCCCACCGCTTTTCCCGACGCCGATCCCAGTCCTGGGTCAAGTTCAAGCGGCGCGAGCGGAGGAATCTTTACGATGAACACTCAACGCAAAGTGAACGCCCCCGTCGTCATTATCGGCGGCGGCATCGTCGGTTGCGCGACCGCGTACTATCTCGCTCAAGCCGGCGTGCAAGCGACCCTGCTCGAAAAATCGGTACTCGGCAACGAAGCGTCGGGCCGCAACGGCGGCGGCGTGCGCCAACAATGCCGGGATCGCCGCGAACGTGCGCTGGCAATGGCGAGCGTCAAACTCTGGGTTGCCTTGCGGACGAAACTGGGATTCGACATTGAGTACAACCAGGGCGGCAACATTCGCATGGCGACAACCGAGCAGCGGATGGATGATCTGCGCCGTGAGAGCGAAGAAGAATTGCAAGACGGGCTAGCAGTTGAAATGTGGGATCGCGAGACGTTGCGGCGGCGCGCGCCCTACCTGGGTGAGGTTTTCATCGGCGGAAAATATTGCGCGACCGACGGCACCGCCAATCCATTGCTCGCGCCGCGCGCGCTGGGGTGGGCGGCGAAACGGTTGGGCGCGACAATCATGCCGCGCACGGAAGCGCTCCACGTTCAAGTTCAAGCCGGTCACGTAACGGCGGTCATTGCCAAGGATCCGACCGGCGAACTCGTCATCGAGACGCCCCGGGTCATCCACGCTGGGGGACCTTGGACGCCGCAACTCGCCCAAACGCTCGGCGTCACAGTGCCCATCGTGCCGACGCGTTCGGTGGTGGCAGTGACCCAGCGCCTGCCGCATCTCTTCGACGAATTTATTTCGTCGCACGATCTCGGCGTGTATGCGCGCCAAGCGCGCGAGGGGCACGTGCATGTTGGCGGCGCAGGCGCGGAACACGACGACACGTTTGATCAAACGACGCCGCTCGGCACCATCGAAAAAATCGCACGCGGCGCAGCCGGCATGATTCCGGCGTTACGCCACGTCAATTTTTTGCGAACGTGGGCAGGCACGATTGAGAACACGCCGGACAAGGTGGCGATCATGGACACCGTAGATGGCATCGGCGGGTACATTATCGCCGCGGGCTTTAGCGGGCACGGTTTTTGCTTGGGTCCCATTGCCGGCAAATTGTTGACCGAGTGGCTCGTCGAAGGCGAAGCGTCCATGCCCCTGGAACAATTCCGCCTCACGCGTTTTCAAAAATAATCCACGGGAGTGAATATGGGCAAGCAAATCACGATCACCATCGGCAACGAGCAAGGCACGGCGGAACTGCTCACGGAGCTTGCGCCGCAACTGTGCGAAACGATTGAGCGCCACTTGCCGCTCACCGGGCTATTGACGCACGCAAAACTCGTTGACCGCGAAGTTTTTTTTCAAGCACCTTTCTTCTACGATCAGGCGGAGAATAATAAATTCTCGGAGAAGGGCGACCTGGGATTTTGGAACGGGCGACAGTCCTTGTGTTTTTTCTACGACGATATGACGCCGTTAGGCAACATCCCCACCTTTGCGCGCGTCACAGAAAACCTGGCGGGCTTGCAACGCGAAGCCGCCCAGGTTTGGGCATGCCCGAAAACGCGCATCACGATCACCCGAAAGGAGGGCTAGACCATGTTGAGCGAAACGGTAGCCGCCTTGAGCGCGGCGCGGCAAGCCATTTGGGAAAACGAGCCGGCGGATATTGCGCGTCTGCGAACCCGCAAGGGCACGCGGCAGCAAGGCGCATCGGCGATTCTGTATGCGACGGCAAAACTGGGACAGCTCACTGTGTTCCTCAATCACCTGCGCGGCGTGGTGCTCCAAAACCCGGTGGAACTGGAAACGGTCAAAGTGATCACCGAATCGTTGCTGGAATTTTACGCCGCGCAGTACGGCGGCTTTTATCAGTTGACCGACACGGCGCATATCGTGCGCCAAGCCAAGCACGCGCTCGCCCACGTGCAGTCGGCGGAGGAGTACGTGCGCCTCATCGGCGAGCTGGCGTTGTACGTCGGGCGCGTGGATTACTGGGTGGATTACGAAATTCCCTGGGCACAGTTCGGCGAGTGTTTTGAACAAAATCTGGCGCACCCAGATTGAACGACCTTGCCCGTCCAACTCAAACCTTCGAGGTTGATCGCAACGCCTCGAAGGTTTTGTTTTTCCAGCCGCAACGCTACGCCGCCAATTGGAGTATAATAGCCGTGCGCAAGTTAAAGCGCACACCATGCACATTTCGAATGAGGAGACCGAGTGTGGAATATTTCGAAGAGCAAAAACGAATTTGGGCAGTATTGATGCGCGGGGGAACGAGTCGCGGATTGTATGTGATGCGCGGAGCATTGCCCGCCGACCCAACACTCCGTGACCGAGTGATCTTGCGAATGTACGGTAGCCCGGACATTCGGCAGATTGACGGCATCGGCGGCGCGGATTCGCTGACGAGCAAGTTGGCGATCATCGGACCACCGACGCGCCGCGACGCCGACGTGGACTATACTTTTGCCCAAGTGAGCATCACTGCCGCCAAAGTGGATTATGCCGGCAATTGTGGAAACATGTCGGCGGGTGTCGGTCCGTTTGCAATTGATCAGGGCTTGGTTGATCCGGTCGAACCGTTCACGACTATCCGCATCCACCAAACGAACACGCGCTCGATCATTATCGCCACGGTGCCGGTGATTCACGGCAAAGCGGCAATCGCCGGCGATTATCACATTGACGGCGTTCCCGGCACGGGCGCGCGGATCGATCTCGATTTTGCCGATGCCGCTGGGGGCGTCACCGGCAAATTGCTGCCGACCGGCAATGTCCTAGATCGGTTGAACGTGCCTGGCATCGGCATCCTCGACGCGTCCATCGTGGACGCGGGCAACCCCTGTGTGTTCGTGCGCGCCTCCGACCTGGGGATAAAAGGTTCAGAGACGCCCGCGGTGATTGATGGTAATCTGGATTTGAATGATCGCTTGGAACGGATTCGCGGCATGGTCGCCGCACAACTGGGTTTCGTCGAACGCTGGAGCGATGCCGCCCAAGCCAGTCCCTACGTGCCCTTTATCGTGCTCGTCAGTCCCCCGACCGACTATACGGATTTTGTTACCGGGCAAACCATCCGCGCAACACAAGTCGATCTCGTTGCGCGCTTATTGTTCATGCTCAAAATGCACAAGACTTATCCGGTCACCGGAACAGTCTGCACCGGTGTTGCGGCAAAAATTCCAGGCACCCTCGTGCACGATTTACTCAGTTTCGAATCCCGTACCCAATCGAGCGTATCAATCGGGCACCCCGCCGGAATCATCACGATTGACACCATCGTCGAAAAAAACGACGCTGATTTCAAATTGGTGCGCGCAACACTCAGTCGCACCGCCCGCCGGATTATGGAGGGCTACGTCTTCATTCCCTGGAGCACTTGGGACGAAACAAAACATTGAACTCAACCCGGGTTTTCATCCGGCATCACGCCAAGCCGAGAAAATCAAACTGTCTATACGCGTGTGCCCCGAGACATTGCCTACACCAATTTGACCGGATAAATACGGATTCGCTGAATCCGTCCAACGCAACAATTCGCGCCCATCAATCGCGGCGACGATTTCCGCACCGAGCACTTGGACTTGAATTTGATACGTGCGACCGAGTTCCCACGCGAATGTGGCATCGGCGACGACGCGATAGCCGCGTTCGTTTTTGTAGAGCACGACTCGATGGTTCGGCGCGAGACCAAAGACGTACGCGCGGCGCGCACCTTGCACGCGCACGAGCACGTTGTGCGATTCGCCGACGATTGGCGTGAGGTCAGCAATCAACGTGTAATCGCGCCAAGCGATGTCGCCGGTGTACGCTTCGCTCACGCCCGCGCCGCTTCCGTGAAATTGTTTTTCCTCGGTGCGCCAAAAGCCACGCCAAAAGGTCCAGCCGCTAATCGCGCCGAACTCGTTGCGCTCGCGCGAAAAATCGCACGCGAATTTCGGTACTCCGCTCCAATCGAGTGAATCGATCAAAACATTTCCCGTCCACGCTTCGGCGATGTTGCGAAACTCAATGCCGACCTGGGTCAACAATGCGTTGTCGAGTGGCGGCAGTGTGAACGAAAGCGTTTGCCATTCACCCGGTTTGAGAATTGCGCCGGGTTCCTGATGCGTCGTGCGCGCATTGTCGTCCCACGCAAACAAGGATGCGACCAAACCATCGGGCGCATCGGCGGAGATGAACACGCGCGCCGTGATGGTTTGCCCCGGATAAATTTGCGGCGCGAAACTCGAGCCGTAATAATTTGCGCTCAACTCGTTCGCGCGATAGTACGTCTTGACGAACGCGCGCGCCTCGCCTTTTTTCTTTAGCCCACGCAAATAAATTTGCAATGCACCATCACGCGCACCGCGCAAAAAGATTTCACCCAACTGTGACTGCGCGGTAAAACCCTGCGTCGAGCCGCGATAATCGAAATGATAACGCGGCTTGGGTGATGCTTCGACGTTTGCAATTTTTTCGCCGAGCGAGGCGATCAAATCGGCGCATCCAGGAATGTTCATCAAATTGCGCGCGCCAATCACACTTGCCCCGACGAGCACATCGTTCATCGCGTCGCGCCAATGTTGAGCGATGCCGTCGAGTCCAACCGCGACACCCATAATCGCGCCGACGTTGCCCGCGTTGCAATCCGTGTCCCAGCCCGCGTTCGTCGCGATTTGCACCGCGCGCGAAAACCGCGTGGTGAGCGAAGCCGAACCATCGCCGTCGCTGTAAAGTAACGCAAGCACGATCACACCGGCGTTGGAAATGATTGGCACGACGCCGGGGTATTTGTCGTAACCAAAATTCTGCGCGAGGAATTGATAGCCCACGCGCCAATCGCCCGGGTGCGCGCGATAAAAATCGAGCATTGCATTCACGACGCGCGCGTACTCGCTCGTGGCTGGAATGTGTGCGAGCGCACGTTCGATCAAGCGCACCGGGCTCGCTTCGCTGAACGCGCAACTGTTGAGCGCGGCGACAAAGCGTCCGCCGAAAATTCCTTCGCCGTCGTTCGCCACACTGCTCGCGCACGCGGCGAAATCCGCAGCGCGACCTGGGTCGTTCGGCGCGACCAAGCCCCAGATGTCCGAAAAAATTTGTCCGCCGATTTGCTCCGCAATCGTTTTGCCGTTTTGCGCCATCGAGCCGGAACGCGGCGCGGGAATGCCGTTCGCCAAATTCAAGTACGTCGTGTGCTCGGTCGAAACGCCGTACCCGCCCCACCAAATCGTGCCGCGTTGATCGCCGAGATAGTTCAGCATCGTCTCGCCGATTTGCTCGGCGGTGACGTTGACGCCGAAATCTTCGAGCGCGCGAATCAACACCATCGGCATCGCCGTGTCGTCGTCGGGCTTGAAAATTTTGCCGAGCGGCAACGGCAAAAAATCTTGCACTTCACCCAGGTTGTCCGCGATTTCTTTCGCCGTCCAATTTTCCACCGGCGCGCCGAGCCGCACGCCGATACATTTGCCGAGCCAGCCCGCATACACGCGCTCGCGATAATCGTTTGGCAAGCCAGTCATTCGTCACCTCTAAAAAAAACAGGACGAAAAAACGAAGCGTCTGCGTTCGTCCGCGTTTGTCCGCGCCCCCTTCATCTTCGTTTTTGCTCAAGCATCCACGCAAACAATTCCGGATTTTCGTACGTGCGTTGCCACGAATTGTGTTTCAAATCCGGATAAAACGTGAGCCGCACATTGCCGCCGAGCGCTTTCAACTCGTCCGCGATTTTGATGGACTCGTCCACCGCGACCATTGAATCGAGTGCGCCGTGAAAAATCCAGGTCGGCAAATGCACAAGCGCGCGCATCCGCTCCTCGCGGCGCAACACATCGGGACGCGGACCGCAGATCGGCACGAGCGCGGCAAAGCGCTGTGGCTGCAATGCGGCGAGTTGATACGCGCCGCGTCCGCCCATACTCAAGCCGGTCAGATACACGCGCGCCAAATCCACCGCATAATTCAGCGCGATGTGATCGAGCAATGCAATCACCCCATCCAGCTCGACCGACCAATCAGAATCGGATGGGCATTGCGGCGAAACAACGATGAACGGAAACTCCGGTTTCTCGACCAGCAACTTTGGCAAGCCGTGACGTTTCAAAATTTCGACATCGTCGCCGCGCTCATCGCGTCCGTGCAAAAATAAAATCAGCGAAAATTGTTTCGCGGGGTTATAGTCCGGCGGCAGATGCAAAAGATAATTGAGCCGCACAGTTTTGGTGATTTGCGTTTCGAGAGTTTGCGCTTGTTGAGCCATTTTCTAAAATCCACCGCCAAGGCGCAAGGAACGCAAAGGAAAAAAATAAAAACCTTTGCGCCTTTGCGGTTCAATTCATAATTTTGACGATGACAACGCTTGTGCCAATTCATCGAGCCGCACATCTTTGACAAAGGATAAACACAAGCCGCGACACACATTCAACTGCGCGCGCCACGTTTCGCTGATTGCACTCGCGCCTTGATGCGCGCCGCACAACGCGCCGACGATTGCCGGCAACGAGTCCGCCGATTTTGGAATAGCATTCGCAACCAACACCGCGCTCGCCAAATCGCCGCAACACATTTCGACAATCGCAAACGCGGCGGGCAAGGTTTCCGGCGCGGCGTTGCCGTACGAGTACACCGTGTTGATGAGCCGCTTGGTCAACGCGAGCAGTAAATCCTGGGACGAGTTGGCCTCGCGCACACATTCGCGCGCAACCGCATCGCCGCGCGCGATCCAGGAATCTGCCGGAAATTCTTCACGCGCGCGTTCAAGCGCATCGCCGATTTTTTCGCCGGACGCGAGCAGAGCAATCGCTACCGCCATCGCGCGCGCGGCATAAATACCATCTTCCGCGTTCGTTACTTGCGCGTCGAACTGCGCGATCTGCGCGGCGCGTTCTGGGTCGCCCGCGCACAGCAAACCAATCGGCACGGCGCGCGCGACCGCCGAATCGTCATAGTGTTGCGGATTGTCGTTGCCCGTCGCCGGCGGTTCTAGTCCACGTTTGAAATTTTCGATTGCGGCGCGTTCGGAAAAACCGGTGAGCACTTGATCCGCCATCGGCACGATGCGTTCGCGCCACGCGCGCGCAAATGTGTCGCCAGAAATTTCGCGCGCGGCGATCAAGGTCTGCGCGGTGAACACGGCGTACTCGGTGTCGTCGGTCGGAAACGGTTCGAGCAATTCCGGCGCGTTGCGATGCGTGAACGGCATCGTCAAGCGCAGGATGCGATTGCGCATCGAGTCGCGATTCGTGCGCCA
>CAIKBD010000014.1 GCA_903825565.1 uncultured Anaerolineales bacterium
CTCCACGCGCGATTCGTTTTGCCCTGGGAAAATTTTGCGGCGGCAATTGGTTTGCTGGCGAGTGGGCGCGCGAGTTTTGTGGATGGGCTGAACCTGGCGGTAGCGGTGTTGTTCGGCGGACTGCTGATCGCGATCTGGAAAAAACTGCCGTTGGAATACGTTTTGTTCGCGGGCGCGATGTATCTCGCGCCGCTGTTTCGCATGACAACGACGCAACCGCTGGTGAGCATGGATCGATACGCGTTGGCGATCTTGCCGGCGTTTATCCTCTTGGGCAAATGGGGAAAAAATTCCTGGATCAATCGCGCGGTGGTGTATCTCGGTTTTCCGCTGCAACTGTATTTGAGCGCGCAATTTGTGCTGTGGGGTTGGGTTGGGTGAAAATGTTAGCGCGATGGTGGCACAGTCCTACCCTGAATGGTTTGTGGCTCGCTACGGGGTTGAGCGCGATTTGGGCGATTGCGGCTGTATTGCCACTCACCCCGCATGATTTGTGGTTTCACCTTCGGTTGGGCAAGCAGATGGTTGAAACACACGCGCTTGTGCTGACAGATACTTTTTCATATACCCAGTTTGGTCACGCGTATTTCTCGAATGGTTGGCTGGGCGACGTTTTATTATTTGAGATGTGGAACATGGGCGGTGCACCATCGCTCGTGCTTGTCCGCGCGATTTGCGTGACTCTATTTTACGCGTTGTTTGGTTGGTTGGCGTGGCGCGCGAGCGGCAACGAACGCCTCAGCGCGGCATGGATGTTGATTGGCGCGCTAGCTAGTTTTCCGCATTGGCAAATGCGAACCCAAACGCTGGTGTTACCGCTTTTTGCATTGTTTGTTTGGATTCTAACGCGCGATCTAAAAAACGAAAATGCGCCGCTCTATCTGTTGCCGCTCCTCATGATTCTCTGGGTCAACCTGCACGGCACTTTTGTGTTGGGCGGATTGCTCATGAGTTTGGCATGGCTGGGACGTTTGGCGGCGCGCGCACCGTTGCGTCGGATGACAATTTGGAGTGGGGCAACTTGCGCCGCTGTGTTGGTGAATCCCCTCGGTTTAGGAATCCTGAATACGGTGTCTGAAATTGGACAGGATTCTTCGATTCAGAGTTGGGTGCTGGAGTGGTTGCCTCCAAGCGTGCGCGAATTTCCCGCGGGCGTTTTTTATTTCTTGATCACGGCGTTGTTAGTTGGACTGATGTATAGCCGAACGCGTGTTACAGCCACACAATTATTTTGGGCAATTGCATTCATCTGGCTTGGTTGGATGGCTTATCGCAATGTGTTGTGGTCGGCGGCAATGCTTGCGCCCATTCTGGCGGTACAGTGGAACGATATGGCGTGCCAAGCGCAAACGCGGGTTGCTGGGCTTGCCGAAAAGCGTTGGTTCCAACTACTTTTTCAACCTCGCCCCATGGGAGCGATACGAATTACCGTGTTTGTCGCGCTTGCCGCGCTCACCATTGGAACAACGCCCCAGCTCCGTGCGATGTTTGGGATCAACGATCTGCGCGCCTGGGTTTCCAGCGATACGCCGGTTGCAGTGGTGGACTTGATGCGCGCGCAAAATATGCAGGGCAGGATTTTTCACGAGATTGGCGCGGGCAGTTATTTGCTGTGGGCGTTGCATCCGCAACAAGTTTTTGTAGATTCGCGAATCAGTTTGTACCCAGCCGCGCAATGGCGTGAATATTTCGCCGTGACGAACGCGTCCGACGGGTTTGAAACGATTCTCGCCAAGTATCAGATAGAGTATGTGCTTGTGGATGAATTTTGGCAACCGCAATTGCTGAGCGCGCTGGAAAGCCGACCAAGACGTTGGGAGCTGTTGTTTCAGGATGGTGAATCATACTTATTTCGACGACTTGCCATAGATTAACGAAATTGGAGCCATCTATGCGCGCTCAGTTGAAAACGCATTCTGAATTTTTGATGGTGTTTGTCCTGTTTGTTGCATTTCGGTTGATGATGGTGTTGCTGTTTACGCCGGCCAGCTTTCTCACGCGTGGCTATACCGATTTTATGTACTATTACGATATGGCGGCGTTGTCCGCGCAGGGCTTTTTTCCGCATGTGCATTTTTGGTTCGAATACCCGCCGGTGTTTCCGTACCTTGCGATTGCAGTGTATCAAGCTACTCACGCAGCGAATGAAGGCATGGCGTACTTTAGTCGAATGCTTGCGCTTGTCTTATTGCCGTTCGACATGTCCATCGTGATCAATCTCTATCGAATCGCCCGGCGTTTATATGATCCGGCTGTAGCCGTCCGGCTCGCGTGGGTTTATGCGATGCTCTTGTTACCGATTTTTTTCTGGCAATATAGTTTCGATACGATGGTCGCCGCGCTTACCTTGCAAGCGTTTTACTGGCTACTAACTCAACACCGCGTGGCGTCTGCAGTGATGCTCGCCGTGGCGATTGCCACCAAGTTCAGTCCCGCCTTTTTGATCGGTACGGCATGGCGGTTTGCGCCGGGTTGGCGCAGTGCGGCAATTTACACCGGAATCGTGATCGGGGGAGTCGTTCTGATTTTCGCGCCATTTGCAATGAGTAGCCCCGCCTACACGCTAGCATCGTTTCAATCACTCATCTCCGTGTCGGCATGGGACACGGTTTGGGCGCTGTTGGATGGAAACATTAATTATGGTGATGTCGGTGGGTTGCCGCGCCATTTCGATCTCGCACTTGCCGGTGTGCCGCTACACAATCCTTCGTCACTGCCGATGTGGGGCACGCTCATTCCGTTTGCCGCGATCTTTTTCTTCATCCTGACGCGCCGGTGGGAGCGCGCCAACCCACGCCACTTTATGATCTTTACGGGAATCACCTTGATGCTGTTTCATTTGTGGAGTAAAGGATGGAGTCCTCAGTGGATTACCCTCTTACTGCCTTTTATCTTATTGTTCTATCCCAATTGGCGCGGCGTATTGCTCGCCATTGTGTTTAGTTTCGGCGCTTTGTTGGATTGGCCGCTAGCCTTTGCGATGGCAAGTCCGCCGCTTTATATCCTGGGAGTATTCGTGCGGACGGGATTATTTATCTTGATTGGTTTGGATCTTTATCTCGAATGGCTGAATTCTCAGCGAATGAAAAGAAAAAACTAGCGCAGACCTTTGCACCGCCGGCAAGATGTTCGCGTAATTTGCGGATTATTTGACCGATAATCTGCGTCGCCAAATTGGAATCGGCTTGCGTGCGAGTTGAGTTTGGGAACGCGAAATTCGTCAAAGGTTCCGGCAACGCCGAAACTTGCTCAGCCGGATGCGCACCGATTCTTGATCGCTTTTGGCTTGCCGCTACGGCTTGATCGGGCAAGGATTGCACGATTGATGCGATGATTGAGTTGCCGATTACGAAAAAAAGTGCTCGACACAGCAAAAAAATATGGATCATCGGTTTATCTGTCCTGGGCGGAATTGGTGCGGCATGGCTTTTGCCGGCGATGATTAGTTGGCAACCGTATGATTATGCGATTTATATGCAAGGCGCGCGAATGGTGCGCGCCGGCATCGATCCCCACGCGCAGTTGCCCTATTGGTATCCGTTGCCGATCACGTTGTTTACCACGGTACCCTGGTCGTTTTTACCGGATCAATTTGCGTGGGCATTTGCTTTTATTCCCGCCGGGTTGTTGCATTTGCATTGGGGACGTCGCGCTATTTTGTGGTGGCTGTTTTTTCCGTTCCTGATCAATCTGGCATACGCGCAAGCAGAGGGCTGGTTGATCTTGCCGCTCATTTGGTTACTAGACGACGCGCCGATAAAATCTAGTTTTGGTATGTGGGCATTGCTCTTCAAGCCGGCGTACGGCGTCTTATTGATCCCGTACCGCCTGTGGAGTTGGTGGCAAGCAAGACGCTGGCGTGATGGGCGCTGGTTGATCGGATTAACGATAATCGCTTTTGGCGCGGCGTTTGTGGTTGATCCACTGTGGTGGTGGCACTGGTTCAACGGGGTCATTCATCGCAGCGAGAATCCGGAATTGCGCTTGCGTAACATGACTGTATGGGCATTTCCGGAACACGGAACTATCGGTTTCGTGTTGCTCGGATTGTTTCTTGTAGCATTTATCGCTTTGGGGATTCCGTTATGGCAAAGTCAGAAATATCGCGGCCAAGTGCTACTGATGGTGAGTTTATGCTTTTTTCCGGGCGGATTGAACCCGGTGAGTAGTATGATGGGAATGTTCTTGGCAGAAACCACCGGCGAAATCCTGACTCTGGTCGCTGTGTCGTGGGGGGTCGCTGGGTTGGATGCGTTGGTGGGTGGTTTTGGCGGAGTCTACCTCTTGATTGTCCTGGCGGCAATGGCGATCCGCGTGCGGCGCAAGCGGCTTGAAGAAGCGCACTGAGACAAATTGTTTACGTATTGTTTTAGCGGAAAGAAATTTTCTTTGGAGCGTCGATCCCAGACGCTCGTTGGATCAACGAATGCAAACATTGCCAAATCCTATCAAATCCGAGAATTCGGCGCGACGGATTCCACAATTGGATGGAGTCCGCGGCGTGGCGATTTCGCTTGTGCTGATTTGGCACTATGTTGCGAGCAAAATTGATTCGCCGTCAGTTTTTTTTGCCGATTATATTGCGCCGATCCTCAACCTGACCAATAGCGGCGTAGACCTGTTCTTGGTTCTTTCCGGTTTTTTAATCGGCGGGATTTTAATTGACAATCGCACGGCACCTCGTTATTTCGCGGCATTCTATGCACGGCGCATTTGCCGGATCTTTCCACTCTACTTTATCTGGTTGTTTATCTTCGTCATACTCACTGAGGGCGGTTTAACTGCATTATTCGCACTGCCCTTGCAAGAGTTGTTTGTGAATCCATTACCCTTGTGGTCTTATGCTACGTTTACGCAGAATATTACTATGGCTCTCCGTGGCGATATGGGTCCGCATTGGCTGGGGGTCACTTGGTCGCTCGCCGTTGAAGAGCAATTTTATTTGACCTTGCCATTTATGATCCGTTTTTTGTCTTTGCGCAAATTGCCTTATGTTCTCGTTACCGTGATTGTCGCCGCGCCGCTTTTGCGCGTCCTCATGTTTTTTATTCCGCCGTATTCGCTCTTTCCGATCTATGTGCTGATGCCTAGCCGGATGGATGCCTTGTTGTTGGGAGTGCTTGTGGCTTACGTCGTTCGGCAAGACGGTGCCGTCCAATATTTGACCAATCATATCGCTTGGCTTTACGGCATATTCGTTTTGCTGGGCGTGGGCATGCTAGGCGTGTCTATCATTCCGCGCGCCTCCTCGTGGTTCTTTCTTTATTCGCTTGGTTTTTCCCAAATCGCTCTGCTGTATACGTGCTTTTTGCTCCTTGCTTTAGTCGAGCAGCGTGGACCGATAGCTAGTTTTACGCGCAATCGGTTTTTACGAAATTTAGGTTTGGTTGCTTATGGGGTTTATTTGTTTCACCAGGCAATTAACGGCTTGGTGCACGGACTCGTTCTAAATCAAAGCCCCCAATTCAAAACGGAGCTCGATTTCTTCGTGACTTTAATTGCCCTGAGCATCACGATTCTGCTTGCCCTCGCTTCATGGAATTTATTCGAAAAGAAAATGGTTACGCTTGGACATGCCGTGCATTACGGCAAAGCGCAAGCCCTGGTGAACTAATGCCGCGTGCAGAATCGAATCGGCAACAAGGAGAACAATTGCAACAATGAGCGCACGAGCAATTTTTTTGTTTCCAACTCGGCGCGAGTGGGGGTGGGCATGGGCTGTCGCGCTTGGCGCGACGGCGTTGACCTTGATCCCGTATGCGTTGGGCTATGCGCTGGCGCGCCCTGGCTGGGAATTTACCGGTGTTGTCATGAACCCGGAAGATTCTCAAAGTTATTTCGCGAAAATGTTGCAGGGCTATACCGGACAATGGCTGTACACAATTCCATTTACCACCGAAGATCATGCCCCTGCGTTTCTTGGCGGATTTTACTTGTTGTTGGGACAACTCGCGCGCATTGCCGGACTAGCGCTCACCACGGTATGGCACTTGGCGCGAGTGAGCGCGGCGGGGCTCATGTTTCTGGCGACCTTTGATTTTTGTGCCGCGTTTTTGCGCGATGTCCGCACGCGTTGGATCGCATACCTCTTGGCGGTTTTCGGATCGGGCTTGGGGTGGCTCTTGTTCTTGGTCAATCAACCGTATTGGCTGGATTGGATGCCGGTTGATTTCAAGATGCCGGAAGCGCACCTGTTCTTCAGTGCGCTGACCTTTCCTCATGTCGCATTAGGCGTGACGCTGATCCTGGCTAGTTTTCGATTGTCGCTTGGTGCGATAGAATCACGCGGCAAATGGATCGCGGCGCTTGGTGCGGGCTTGTGCAACTTGGCTTTGGCGATCGTGTACCCATTTTTGATTTATCTGGTTGCCGTGATCCTGGGGCTAGAATGCCTGCGGCGTACGGTGCGCGCGCGGCAGATATTGTGGCGGGAAACCTTTCGCTTGGCGCTTGCATTTGTGATCCCCGCGCCGCTGGTTTTGTACTACGCGTTCACGCTTTCGACGAATCCGGTTTTTCGCGCGTGGGACGCGCAGGCGATCACGCCTTCGCCGCCGTTGTTGCACTATTTCGTGGCTTACGGCGTCATGCTGTTGCTCGCATTGTTGCCGTGGCGTCGCTCGCGTTCCGAATTCGCGTTTTTGTGGATGTGGGTGATCGCCGTTGCGTTATTGGTGTACGCGCCGTTGAATCCGCAGCGCCGTTTTGTCGAAGGCGTCCAAGTCCCGCTGGCAATTTTGGCGGCGGCGGGCTGGTGTGAATCTGTGTGGCCGTGGCTTGCCCAGACGCGCGCGATTCGTTGGCTTGTTGCTCAGCCGCGCTATTCTGTCGCCGGGGTGGAGCGGTTGGTGAGCGTTCTGTTTCTGATGTTTATGAGTGTGTCGAATTTGTACATTCTGGCGAGTGTGTCGGTGACTGCCGCTTGGCAACAACCGTATCCGTTATTTCGTTTGCGCGACGAAATGACGGCGATAGACTGGTTGCGGCTGAATTCGCGTTCGACGGACAGCGTTCTGGGTGCCTATGAAACCGGCAACTATATTGCCGCGCACGCCGGCAATCGGGTGGTGATTGGGCATTGGGCGGAAACAGTTGATCAGGAGTACAAGTTTGCTCAAGTAGAACGTTTTTATGCCGTAACGACGGATGATGCATGGCGTTGCGAATTGTTGCAACGCTACCAGGTTGCTTATGTCTGGGTTGGAGCCCAGGAGCATAAATTAGGCGAGTTTGATCCGGATGGTGCGAATTATCTCCAGCGTGTTTTTTTCAACGATGCGGTGCGGCTTTATCGTGTGGTGATACCATAAATTTGCAGAGAGGTTGTGATGAAACTATCTATTGTTATCCCGGTCTATAACGAAGAGATGACGATTGGCGAATTGCTCGAACGTGTAGTGCGCCTGGGACTGCCGGACATTGAGCGCGAGATTATCGTGGCGAACGACGGCTCGACCGACGCCAGCGCGCTGGCGATTGCCGAGCAACAACTCAAGCGCCCCGATCTCATTCAGACCTATTCGATGCCGATCAATTTAGGCAAGGGCGCGGCGGTACGGCTGGGCTTGCATCATGCGACCGGCGACGTGCTGTTGATCCAGGACGCGGATCTCGAATTGGATCCGAGCGAGTACGGGCGGCTCGTACAACCCATTGTGGATGGCAAAACCGACGTGGTGTACGGTTCGCGGTTTCTCAACGCGCCGAAACGTAACATCCCGTTGCGGTCGCGCCTCGCCAATCGGTTTCTCACCGGGCTGACGAATGTGCTGTTCGGTACGCGGCTCACGGATATGGAGACGGCATACAAGGTGTTTCGCCGCGAGATGTTGCAGGGCGTCAAACTACGCTGTGTGCATTTCGATTTCGAGCCGGAGATCACCGGGCAACTCGCCAAGCGCGGGCATCGCATCGTCGAGGTGCCGATCTCGTACAATCCGCGCCGCGCGAATGAGGGCAAGAAAATTTCCTGGGTGGATGGTGTCGAAGCGATTTATACTTTATTGCGAGTGCGGTTTGCCCATTAGGGAGTGGCAAGCATGGCGGATTTTTCTATGCGCTCAACGAATTGGATTGCTAAATTACCGGGCCGCGCCCGACTGGGTAGCGCGCTTGTGTGGGGCGCGATCTTTAGTCTCGCCTATATGATCATGCTTTTTCTGCCCACGCCCGGTGCGGATTTTCATGCGCCGGATCGTCCGTTTATTGATTATCCCCCTTGGATCACATTGTTAGTATTACCGGTGCGTTCAATTGCCGTGGCGAATGCTCTAACCTTGACGGCTTTGGCATACGCATTGTGGCGACGCGATGCCAAGCCGATGCATTATGTGCTGGCGTTTACTGCAATGCCACTGTACTGGAACCTGTGGTTGAGTCAGTACGAATTCATTCCGCTTTTGGGACTGGTCTGGTTACCCTGGGGGTTGCCGCTCGCGCTGACCAAGCCCCAAGTTGCCGTGTGGGGTGTGGGGGCATGGTGGTTGCAACAACCACGCAAATGGCAGATTGCGACGGCAGTGGTTATCGGCGTCCTAGTTAGTTTTCTCGTTTACGGTTGGTGGCCTGCCAATTTACAACGCCCAACGACGATTGACACCGTGTACAATTTATCAGCGTGGTATTGGGGGGGACCCGTACTCGGGGGGCTGGCAGTCGTGGCGGCGATCTGGGCAACGCTGAAAACGCGTGATATGGATCGTGCAATGGCGTTGGGTGCATTGGCGGCGCCGTACATTCAAGGACATGGCTATTTGTTGCTCATCCCAGCGTTCGCGCGATTGAAGGGCGTGCCGCTCATTTTAGTTTGGCTTGCATCTTGGGCGAGTCTTGTCACGCTAGTTCTGGGTGACGCCGGACGGGTGTGTACGCTTGCCTTCCCGCTTGCGGTGTGGGCGGCGCTGACCTGGGATGCGCGTGCGCGCGCGGCGCAAGGGGCAACGTGATGCAGGCGCGTTGGGCGAGTGTCGGAAGCGCGCTGTTGCTGTTGCTCGCGTTTATCGGTTACACGTGGGCGACTTGGCAATTTTTCACATCCCTTGCGCCGGGCGGCAATGACTTTCTAACGCATTACGGTGGCTGGGAAGCGTATCTCAGGTTGGGATTGAATCCGTACTCGGACGAAGCGGCGTTGCACACTCAGATAGCCATCTATGGGCGCGCAGCATTGCCGGGCGAAGATCAAAATCGCATGGCGTATCCTTTTTTTTCGATCTTGTTGCACGGGCCCTTTGTGTTGATTGCGGATTATCCCTTGGCACGCGCGCTATACATGACGCTAGAGCAAGCCGCTGTCTTTTTCGGCGCGGTGCTGTGTTTGCGCGTGTTTCGCTGGCAGGCGCCGTTGGGTATGCAGGCGTTCGTGCTGGGCTGGTCGTTGCTGAACTATCACACTGCGCGCGGAATTTTGATCGGGCAGTTTGCGCTTTTGGCTTTTTGTGCCATTGCCGTGATGTTGATTCTTTTGCATTACAAACGAGATGCCCTGGCGGGTGCAGTTTTAGTTGTGACCATGATCAAACCGCCGCTCGTGTTTTTGCTCGTACCGTATTTGATCGGCTGGGCGTTTGTGCGCCGCCGTTGGCGCTTTATCGCCGGCTTTTTTTCAGTCCTGACGATTCTCAGCGTTGGCAGTTTTGCAATCTTGCCAACTTGGCTGAGTGATTGGTTATATCGCGTTATTCGCTATCCGGAGTACACGGTAAACCAAAGCCCGCTCTGGACCTTGTCCGCATGGGCAACGGCGGGGCTTGGCGCGGCAGGTCCGATCCTGTGGGTTGCTTTGCTGATGTTCGGCTTGGGGTGGGCGTGGTGGTGCGCGTTACGGGATGTAAACAATGTGGAATTTTATTGGGCGTTTGGGATCACGCTCGTTATTTCAAATTTACTCTCGCCACGCACGGCGACGACGGACTATGTGTTGATGCTCGTGCCCACGCTCTGGATGTTGGTGGTTTTGGATCGTGTGCCCGGTTGGGGACGGATCGCCATGATCAGTGTGATGGCAATTGCTCTCGTCGGTCCCTGGGTTTTGCATTTGGCAACAGTGCAGGGTAACTCGGAGCAAGCGGCGATGTTTTTGCCTTGGCCCCTGACGTTGGGCGCGATACTTGTGTTTGCTCGGCGCGGGTTGATTACGGATGCGCGGCAGATGGGGATTCAACCATGACCACCGAGTTTCAGCATTGGCGTCCGTACCTGGGATTGTTTTTGCTCACGCTGATTTTTCGTGTTGCTACCGCCGTGCCGCTGGAGCAAGCCGGCTACATGGACGCGTCCTACACCATCCACGTCGCAGAAAATCTTGCGCGCGGCGATGGGTTCGTCGAGTACGTCTTGTGGAATTATCTCGACAACCCAACCGGCTTGCCGCATCCCAGCAACACCTATTGGATGCCGTTGCCGGCGTTGCTCGTCGCGCCATTCTTTTTCGGCTTGGGCGTTTCATACCGCGTCGCGCAAATTCCGTTCATCTTGCTGTCGTCGCTGTTGCCGCTGTTTGCGTTTTATCTTGCGCGCCGCATTTTAGCGCGCGACGATTACGCGTGGGCGGCGGCGATCTTTACCGCGTGCAGCGGCTTTTACACGATCTACTGGGTCAGCCCGGACAACTTTACGCCGTTCGCGTTGACGGCGACCGTGTGCCTCTACATGAGCGCGCGCGGTGTCGAGACGCAGTCCGCGCGCTATTTCTTCGCCGCCGGCATTTTCGCCGCGCTCAGCCACCTCTCCCGCGCGGATGGTGTGCTCCTGCTGGCAATTCCGCCCATCGCGTTAATCGTCAATCAACCGACGCGCTCGCTGAAAATTGTCCTGCTGTCTACGGGCTACTGTCTCCTCGGTTACTTGCTCTTGCTGACGCCTTGGTTCGCGCGCAACTATGTTGTCATCGGCGCGCCGTACCCCAGCGCGGGCACGAAAACCTTGTGGCTGACGAATTACGACGAACTGTTTCGCTTTGCCGATGATCTCACGTGGCAACGGTATCTCGCGTGGGGCATGGATCAAATCGTCGCGTCGAAACTGACGGCGGCGGCGCGCAATGTGTTCATCATCGTTTTTTCGACGTTACAAATAGCGCTTGCGCCGTTTGCCGTGATCGGCGTGTGGCAACTGCGTCGCCGGCGCGAACTGCAAGCGTTCCTGATCTACGCGACGTTGCTCTACCTGGCGATGACGGTTGCGTTCACGCTTCCCAGTTGGCGCGGCAGTCTGTTTCATTCCGCGTCCGCGTTTCTGCCGTTCTGTGCGCTTGCCGTGCCGCCCGGCATTGAGGGGTTGGTGCGGTGGGTCGCGCGGCGGCGGCGCACCTGGGATGCGCGTGTTGCGGCGCGCGTGTTTCTCGCCGGCTTTGCCGCACTGGCGATCTTCCTCAGCATCTATTTGTACGCGAGCGCAGTGTTTCCTGGGATCGGCGCGAGCGCGAGCGACATCCCGTTGTGGAATCTGCGCGACGCCGAATATCCGGCAATCGCGCGCTGGCTCGATCAAAACGCGCGCGCAGATGATCTTGTGCTGGTGGTGGATCCGCCCGGCTTTTACAACGTGAGTCACCGCCGCGCTATCGCGATCCCGACGGACAGCGTGGAGGCAGTTTTGCTCGCGGCGAAAAAATTCGGCGCGCGATACTTGATCGTGCAGTTCGATCACCCAGCGCCGCTGAACGATCTGTACCACGCGCGCGCGCCGGTGCCGGGGTTGACGCGCGTCGCCGAGTTTCGGGACGGGAACGGCAAGCCGGCGACGTTGTTCGAGATTGCGCGGTAGATGTATGTTCAAAGACTTGGATATTTTTTTGCGCGCGGCGGCGGCGATCCGGCAGGGAACTGATCCATACTCGATTCCCAATCTCGAAGTTTTTTATCCGTTGCCATTTTATTTTCTGTTTATCCCGCTGGTAGGATTGTCTGCGCCGATAGTGTATGCGTTGTGGAGCGCGTTGTCGGCAGGTGTGTTGCTGGCGATCTTGCGTCAACGCACAATCTGGGTGTTATTGTCCATGCCGGTCCTGCTGACGTTTCTGTTAGGACAAGTGGACATTGTAATGATGGCGTTGTACGCCGCGCTATGCTCGGGCGTTGGCGCGGGAGTAGCGTTGGCGTTTCTTGCGCTCAAACCGCAACTTGTTTTGTTGCTCGTGCCGTGGATGGTATGGCACTGGTGGCGGCGCGACCGTCGCCAGATCGTCTGGTTCGTTGTTGTGCTGAGTGCGTTGGTTGTGCTTTCGTTCCTCGTGCAACCGGATTGGCTGGGACATTTTTTGGCGCGGAGCGGTGAGCGCACACGCGCGGCGATTTCGTCGTCGGTGTGGGGCTTGCTGGCGTTTTTACCGTCGGCGCTGTGGTTGCCAATCGCGGCGCTGGTGGCGGCGGCGATGATCGTCTGGGTCTGGCGCAAGGATGATTTTGATTTGATCGCGGCGGTCGGTTTGTTGATCAGTCCGTTTATTTTTTCGTACAACTTGGTGCCGTTGCTGGCATTGCGTCTTACGCGCAACGCGCTGATCGGATTTACCGGATTGTCGTGGCTAACCTTCGTGATTGCGGCGTGGCAACTGAATGATCGCGCGGCGGTGTTGTGCACTTTTTGGGTGTTGATTGTGTTATACTCGCAGCGCCGAAACCGGCGCGCGCCCCGATTTGGTCAGGGTGGAAGGCAATAGATGCGTTCTCTTTTCAAGTTCGATGCGCGCCGCAAAGGATGGATCGGCGCAGTGGCGCTGGGCGCGGCGACGCTCGCGCATTTTATCCTGCCCGCGGTGCCCGATGATACGCCAAGCGTTCTGATGATTCTGGATCGCGTGTTCGATTTGATCTGGGCTGGGATTTTTTCGCTTGCGGCGATTGGCGTTGGGCGTTGGGTGCTGCGGAAAACCGGATGCGTTTTCCAATCGGTTGGCGCGACGAGTGTTTGGGCATGGGGCATCGGCGCAGGCATTTTTAGCCAGGGCTTGCTCTTCCTCGGATTGGCGCATCTTTTATCGAAACCGCTGGTCATCGCACTGCTTTTCGCGGCAGTCGGCTTGACCGTGCGAGAATGGCGCGCGACCGGGCGCGAATTGTGGGCGCATTGGCAAACTAAATCAGCCCCGACTAGTTTGGAACGCATACTGATTGTTGCGCTAGTTTTGTTGGTCTTGCCTGTTTTGCTTGGCGCATTGCTTCCGCCTACCGAGGGCGACGCATTGAGTTATCAATTAGCCGCGCCGTCCCTGTTCCTGGAGCGGCAATCCGTCTTCCCCGTGTTCGAGAATACTGGCGCGAATTATCCACTTGGCGCAAGTATGCTCTTTATGTTTGGGCTGGCGGTTGACAGTCCGATTGCGGCGCAACTCACGCATTTTCTTTTCGGCTTGGCGTTGATGGGTGCGATCTATGCGTTTACCGCCGAGAATTTTGGGCGTCCGGCAGGATTGCTCGCGAGCGTGATTTATTGGACTTCGCCCGTAGTTGGGCTGGAAGCCAATGCACCGTTGCTCGATCTGGGTTGGGTATTCTACGAGTTTCTTGCAATTTGGATGTTTTGGCGATGGCATCAGACGCGTTCGATGCGTGCATTGATCCTGATGGGGGTTGCTCTCGGATTGGCAATGGCTAGCAAATATTTGGCGTTTGTCGGTTTGGGAGTGATGGGGCTACTCGTTGGATGTGACGCCCTCTTTGTTCAGCGCAAGATAGGGCGCAGTTTTCGCGATGGGCTGATCCTCGGCGGAGTTGCGCTAGTGGTTGTCTCGCCGTGGTTGCTCAAGAATTTTGTGATGTTGGGTAATCCGGTTTATCCTTTTTTCCTGGGAACGTACGGACTCGATGGGCAACTGCACAATGCCGCCAAAGGACTTGACGACTGGGTTGGCGCGGGAATGGGGAATGACTTGACGGCGTTGTTGATGTTTCCGTATAATGTATACGTACATTGGCAGCGTTTTGATCCCGTCAAGAATCGCGGTGGTCCGAGTTTCTTTTTCTGGTTATTGCCGTTTTATGCGCTGGTGCCGAAACGTGCGCTGGTCAGCGTAATCTTGTTGATTGTCGCCATCCGTTTTGGAGTGTGGTGGAATTTGACCCAGTTTGTGCGCTATGGGTTGATCTTTTTTCCTTTGCTCAGTGTGGTGTGCGGATATACGGCTTGGGAACTGCTGACGCGTGTTCGCGGGCGCTGGGGACGTCCACTGTTGCAAATTGCCATCACGTTTTTCGCGGTCATGGGAATCGCTTTGCAGTGGGGCTTTTTGTTTTTCCTGCGCGACGGCTCGGTGGCATTTTTGTTGGGGCTGGAGTCGCGCGCGGCTTTTCTAGACACCAATCTGCATGACTATCGCGCAATCCAGTTTATGAATAGCACATTCCCAGCGGATGCCAGAATATTTGCGCTGGGTGACACGCGCGTCTTTTATCTGCGTCGTCGCATGATTGGCGATGTGGCGCACGCGAATTGGGCGGAACTTGTGACTTGGGGGCAGACGTTGGCGGGTGTCCGTGAGCGGTTGAACGAGCTGGGCGTGAACTATATCTGGGTGAGCGAAGAAGAGATCATCTACGCGCGGAATTTTTGGAATATTCCGCCGCCCTGGCAAACTCCCGGCGTATCGTTTGCCGACTTTAGAGCATGTTGTTTGGAGCGATTATACGAGGATGAGCGCGGTCACTCGATCTATGTATTGCGAGATGGAGTGAGTCCGTGAGAGCCGAAGGTGGGCATGTATCGGAATAAACGCATCGCGCTGGTCATTCCAGCGCACAACGAAGAAAAATTGATCCTAGCGACGCTGGACAATGTGCCGGGCTTGGTGGATCGTATCTACGTCATTGATGATGCAAGCACGGATGGCACGGCACTGTGTGTGCGTGAACGCGCGGTGGTTGATCCTCGCGTGTGTTTGTTGCAACATGCGCACAATCGCGGACCGGGTGGTGCGATTATTACGGGTTATAAACAAACGCTTGTGGATGATTATGATATCGTTGTCGTGATCGGCGGTGACAATCAAATGCCGCTGGATCAGATTTGCGATTTTCTCGATCCGTTGGTTAATGGCGCGGCAGACTATACCAAAGGCAATCGCTTTATGCGCCGCCGTTACGCGTTTGCGAACGTTCCTGGGATTATGCCCAAGACCCGATTGATTGGCAATGCGATCATTTCTGCGCTTACCAAAGTCGCATCGGGGTATTACAAGATCGTGGATGTTGTGGACGGGTATACGGCGATCAACCTGGACGCGCTCGAGGCGATTGATTGGGATCAGGCGTGGCACGGCTATGGTTATCCGATGGATTTTTTGATTCGTCTGAACGCGTACGGTTTCCGCGTCAAGGATATATCGCGCCGCGCGATTTACTTGCCCGGTGAACGGCAATCGCAGATCAAGGGCTTGCGCTATGCGTTGCGCGTTTCGCCGATGCTGGCGCGCGGTTTTTTGTGGCGGTTGTGGAACAAGTACGTGTTGTGGAATTTCCACCCGCTGGTGTTTTTTTATTTCAGCGGACTGGGCTTGACCTTGCTGGGCTTGCTGGGGGGACTCTGGTTGATATACGAACAACTCACCGGTGTCGGCGTGAGCGGGCCCCGCGCCGTACTCGACGCCATGCTCCTCATTATGGGCACGCAATTTTTACTCTTTGCAATGATGTTCGATATGCAAGAGTCGCTCGATCTACTGCCAATGGACCGGCGCACGGGGGATCGTTCAACGCGTTTGGACAAGGGGTAGCGATGAGGCGCAACTATCGAGTCGGCGGACACGCAACACTGGCTCAGGAAATGACATACTATGACAGTATCGTCGGCAATTATGAGCCGCTTACCGAGCGGGATTACGTGGCGATTTTGACCTTGTTGCCGCCAGAGGCATCCGCGCAGGCAGTTCTTGAAATTGGCTGTGGCAGTGGCGCATTTGGCGTGCGACTGCAGAAACGCCTCACCAGTGTGGTTAATGTCGGTCTTGATGTTTCGTTCAATTTGCTCAGTCATCACCCTTTTGCGCCAACGCTAGGCAATGGGCAGTGCTTGCCATTTGCGAACGCCTCATTTGATTTGATTGCGGCATCGGCTTCATTGCACCACATTCACAACTTGGCGCAAACACTCGCCGAAATCTTTCGCTGTCTTAGACCGGGTGGGCGGGTAATTTTTGTCGAACCGAACGCCGATCATCCGTACCGCCGACTCGTTGTGGACGGCGGCTTTTTGCGTGGTTGGTTTTTGAAAACGAGCGACGAAAGTATCTTTCCCACCGATTTAGTTGCGATGATGAGTGCGCTCGGGTTTAAAAATTCGGCGTTTCAATATATGACGTTTGAGAATCGTCAACCATCGTTGCTTGGGCGAATGCAATGGGGGTTTAGTCGCTTGCCCTCACCGCGTCGTTTGGATCGCTTTATTCATCCCTGGTTTGTGTTGGTGAGCGAAAAGTGAGCGCCGCACGTTTTGAACCGACTTGGCGCGCGGTACTCGACCGTGCCGATGCGGATGCGTATCTTGGCTATTCCAAATTCGACGCGTTGGAAAGCCCGCTCCTGCGCGCCTTGTCTTTCAACTGGTGGTTGCCCCGTTTGCTGTGGACGCAACTAGTCATGCGTGCGCCGATCAATCTGCGTCCGTTCCTAGGCGTTGCAAAAGGCGTGAATCCCAAAGGCATTGCCCTCTTTGCGCGCGCGAACCTGACCGCATACGAATTGCGGCGCGAGGACAAGACGGTCACGCGTGCACGCTGGCTCCTCGATTGGCTCCTCGCGCATGACTCGCGCGCACGCGGCGACTATCACGGCAGTTGCTGGGGCTATCATCACGCGTGGCAAAGTCCAGGTTTTTATGCGCCCGCATGGTTCCCGAATTGTGTGGTCACCGTCTTTGCGGTGGAAGCGTTATTGCACGGCTATCGCGTGTTAGGCGAGGCGCGGTACCTTGCCGCCGCGCGCAGTGCCGCCGATTTTATTCTCAACGATCTCACCGTGTTTCACGAAGATGCCGAGCAGAAATGTATTGCGTACGTTCCCAACATCCCGCGCCAATTCGTCGTCATCAACAATAACGCGCTCGCCGGTGCGTTGCTTGCGAAAATCGGGGTGGCGACCGGCGAACGACATCTGATCGAGCAAGCGCGCAAGTTGATCGAGTTCGTCGTGCGGAATCGGACTGCGTATGACGCGTGGTATTACACGGTCGAGCCGGGACAAACGCTGATCACGCACGACAACTATCACACCGGCGGTATTCTCGACGCGTTGTTCGAATACGAACAGACGACCGGCGACACGCGGCATCACACTGTGTACACGCGCGCGCTCGACTATTATCGCAAAAATCTTTTTTTGCCGGACGGCGCGCCCAAGTGGATGAATAACCAGGTGTATCCGTTGGATATTCACGGTGCGGCGCAAGGGATCATCACTTTTGCGCTCGCCGGCGACTTGGAGTGGGCGACGCGTATCGCGGATTGGACGATTCACACGCTCTACAAAGGCGATGGAAACTTTGCATACCAACGCGCGCGATTTTACACCAAACGCTTTACGCTAATGCGTTGGTGCAATGCGTGGATGGCGCGTGCCTTGTCGGTCTTGCTACAAACTCAAACCAGGTCAAATTGAAATGCCATTCGGTTCCGAAATTGCGTTAACGCCCGGCTTGTCGAGTTTTGAGCGCGCATACATTCGCCTGCTCGGTGCGCCGATTCTGGGTTTGCGAATTCGCGCCCGTGCGATCCTGCCGTTCCTGCGCGAGATCGGTGCACCGCAACGCATCGCCGATGCGGGTAGCGGACGCGGGATGTTGGCGCTGGCATGCGCGCGTGCTTTTCCCCATGCGCAGGTTGTTGGCTTGGATCTCGATGAAAAACAAAATCAGATCAACACCCAGGTTATGCGCGCGCTGGGGGTTGGCAATTTGACGTTTATCGCCCAGGACGTTTTGCGCTTGAGCGAATTGGGCAAATTCGACGCGATTTTGACGACGGATAATTTCGAACACCTTGAAGACGATCTCGGCTGTGCCAAGAATTTTTACACGGCGTTAAACCCCGGCGGGTTTTTGCTCGTGCACGTGCCGCATCTCACGCGAAATGTATTTGGCTGGCGTCGCCCGAACTGGATGGGGATCGAAGGGCATGTGCGCCCCGGTTACTCGCAGGCGTCGCTCACCGATTTGTTGACGCAAGCCGGCTTTGAAATACTTTGTTGCGCGAATAATTACAATTCGCTCGAAACGCTCGCGAATGATTTGAGTTATCTGATCACCGGCGGGCGTGAACGGAACAAGATGCTTTACGCGTTTGCGTTTCCATTTTTGCTTGCGCTTGCGTGGGCTGGCTCGCTGTATCATCCCGGGGATGACGGTTCAGGTTTGATCGCGCTTGCGCGAAAACCGCTAGGTTGATCCAATGCGAATCTTGATCGAACTTGGACATCCTAAACACGTCCACTTTTTTCGTCCTCTGCTGAAACGCTGGGCGGCGCGTAATGATGCGGTACAAATAGTTACGCGCGACAAGGACATTACGCACGCCTTGCTCAACCGATTTGGCATGCCATACGTTTGCCTGTCCAAACAGCAACGTTCATATCGCGCCGCGTTCGAACTGCTCGTGCGGTGGTATCGCTTTGCCGGTTGGGTGCGTCGCTTTCATCCCGATGTTGTGTTGTCCGTCGCCGGGATCACTACCGCGCTCCCATCGAAAATCCTGGGTGTGCCGAATCTTGCGCTGACCGATACAGAGACGGCGGGGCTGAGTAATCGGATCGCATTTCCATTTGCGGATCGCATTCTCACGCCGGAATGGTTTACCTTGCGGTTCGGCGCACGACATCGCACGTATCGCGGTTTTCACGAATGGGCGTACTTGCATCCCGACGAATTTCAACCGAGCGTCGAAGCGGCGCGCGCTGAAGGTATAGACCCGGACAAACCGTATGCGTTGGTGCGCCTGGTCAAGTGGGACGCGGCACATGATCGCGGCGAAAGCGGTTTACTGCGCGCGGATACGCTTGAACTAGCGAAGGGGCTTGCCAAGATCATGCCGCTGTACATTAGCGCGGAAGGCGCGTTGCCGCCGGAATTGCAACCCTTTGCCGCAAAATTCGCCGTGCATCGTGTCCATCACGTTCTCGCGTTTGCGACACTGGTCGTTGGCGAAAGTCCCAGCATGGCGACCGAAGCCGCGTTACTGGGAGTGCCAACCGTGCTCGCGTCATCGTGGGCGGGGCGTTGCGGCAATATGCAAGTGCTCGAACAGCGTTTCGGCTTGATGCGTGTTTTCGCGCACGGTGCCTCAGCGGTTCGAACTGTGCTCGAACTGGCGACGCATTTACCATCGCGGCAGGAGATTTGCGCGCGACGCGATCAACTTACACGCGAATTGGAATGTGTGCCGGACGTGATCGAGCGGCATATAATGGAATTGGCGAAATGACCTTGCGCGTGCAACTTGTGTTCGTGGGCGAGCCGTTTAATCGTGAGGCGGTGATTCACACGTTGCGCCACGCGGCGATGCGCGCGGATTGGCAGATCACGCTCGACGCAAACGCCGAACATCGTATCGTTTACGCGACGACGGACGATGCGAATGAAATCGACGCACGCCCGAACGATGTCGTGATTCTTTCATCGCGCGCGGTTGCCGATCATCTACAGTCAAGTGACGAACCGTTTCCGCTCGGCGCAAATCGTCTGCCGTTTCCGCATTCGTTACAGCGCAACGATTGGATTTGCGCCGATGTGATCGCGGGCGCGTGCGCGGCGATGAATTTGTGGTATGAAGAGCGCACGCGCGCTGATGTGCGCGACGGTTGGATCGCGTGGCGCGACGATTGGATGGCGCGCGTTGGGTTGAGCGAACCCGCGCCGCTCGCGGATGAATGGCTTGCGGAAATTGTGCGCGCGGCAAAACAAAAAGGTTGGCGCACGAGCGAATCGCGCGATGCGTTCACGATTGTTTTGACGCACGATGTGGATTATTTGCCCGGCGCGTTTGATCGCGGCTTGCCGCGCGTGATGCGCGCCATCGCGCGTCAAATTATTTTGCGGCGGCGTCCCCTCGATGCGATGCGTTTGCTCATGCGTTACTGGCAATCACCACAGCCGTATTTTTCGTTCGATGCGGTGATGCGCGCGGAGGCATTGCGCGGTGCGCGTTCGTCGTTTCAACTTGTGGTCGCGCATCGCCATCGTTTCGATCCCGATTATGCGATTGCGCGCGAACCGATCGCATCGGCGTTGCAAAAGATCGCGGCGAGTGATTGGGAAATTTGTTTGCACGGTAGTTACGCGGCGACTCGTACACCGGACATGTTGTGCGCTGAACGGATTGGATTGGAGCGCGAAATCGGCGCGCCGGTACGCGGGCATCGTCAGCACTATTTGAATTTTTATCCAAGCCGATTGTTTGACGCGGTGGAGCGTGCAGGATTAGACTATGATTTGTCGGTAGGTTATAACGACGCGAGCGGCGCGCGCGCAGGAACGTGCTTTCCGTATCGTCCGTTCAATCTCACCGCAAATCACGCGCACAATTTTTGGGAGATTCCGTTTGTGTTGATGGATACGACTCTGGCGACGACGCACTGCTTTGCGCCACGCGAGGCATTCCAATACTCACAAAAAATTCTCGCGCCGATCGCGCAAGCACGCGGTTGTGTGGCGCTGATTTGGCATTTGGAACAATTAAGCGGTTTGCTCGACCCAGGATTTGAGCGAGTGTATTTCGATTTGCTCGATTGGTTGTGCGAGCAAGGCGCGCGCATGGTGGCGGGCAAACATCTTGTGCGTGAATGGCAGGATGCGTGGACGCAAACGTTAGAATAGATTCGCCGCGCGTGCTCTTGATCTGGTTGGCGCGGCTTGCCCTTACAATCGCGTTGGTGATCCTGATCGCGACGCGACTCGATTTCGAGCTGTTCACGCAAGAGATTATTGCGCCGCAATGGTTGCCGTTGATCGGCATGGCGCTTGCCGGCGTGGGATTTATTTTTTTGGGCGGCGTCAAATTGTGGTTGCTCGTGCGCGGTTTGACGCCGGTGCGTTTGGGCTTGTTCCTGCTTTATTTTTTCCTCGGCGGCGCAATTGGCTCGCTCGCGCCGGCATTATTTGGCGACGTGTCCATCGTCGCGCTGGCGCGGCGGGATGGTGTGCCGCTCCGCCACATGATTTCTACGATCTTGGTGGATCGCGCAATTACCCTCAGCGTGATCGTCTGGTTATTTTTGCCGGGCGCGCTGGGCTTGATCTGGCGCGAGTTTGCGTGGATGTTTTGGGCGCTTAGTGGGCTCAGCATCCTGGGTCTCGGCGTGGGCGTGTGGTGGTTCGCGCAACGCGCGTTCGCGTGGCAACGTTTCCCGCGACTGGCGCAATTCGCTCAAGTGTTTGGCGAATTCGCGCGACAACAACCGCGCCCGGTGCTGGCTAATCTCCTGCTCACGGTCGCGCGCGGAATTTTATCGGGTGTTAGTTTGCAATTGGTGTTGCTTGCGGTGATGCCAACGAGTAGCGAGTGGTTCACTACGATCTGTTTGGCAAATTCGTTGAGCATTTTGAATCTCTTGCCTATCACGCTGGGCGGCGCTGGGATTTATGAAGGCGGCGGCATGGTCTTGTTCGAAATCGCGGGCTTGCCGCGTGAGCAAGTTTTTGCCGCGCTGGTTTATCAACGGCTCTACATTTTGGCGTCGTCGGTTTTGATCATCGCCGTGGCGTTCGGTTTGTTGGCGTACGTGAAACGCATCGGGTGGACTTTGATCGAGCCAGCGCCCGGTGAAATGTCAAATGGAGAAAATACCCATGTCAGATAAACGGATCGTCCTTTTGTTTCCCAAGACGGGATTGGAAGCGCTCAAGCCGCAATCGCCGCTGTCGCTCCTGACCTTGTGTCCGTACTTGGAGCAAGCCGGTTACGAGCCGGTGATCATCGATACGCGCGTGCAGAGCGATTACGAGCAACGTATGCGCGACCTGATTCCCGATGCGCTCTTTGTCGGAATTACGAGCATGACGGGGCATCAAATTCGCTACGCACTCGAACTGGCGGACCTGGTGCGCGCGATTGCGCCCGATAAAAAAATCGTGTGGGGCGGCATTCATGCTTCGATGTTACCAGAGCAAACGCTGGCGGATCCGCGCGTGGATATCGTCGTCGAGATGGAAGGTGAACGCACGATTGTCGAGCTTGCCGATTATTTCAGTCGCGGCGGCGATCTCAATTCGATCAAGGCGGTGTACTATCACGATGCTCAGGGGCAGGTTGTGTACACCGGGCATCGCCCGCTAATGGATTTGAAAGAACTGCGCGTACCGTCCTGGCATTTGGTGGATGTGTCAAATTACAGCGAGATCGGCGTCCAGACCGGGCGCGGTTGTCCCTGGGGCTGTTTGTTTTGCTACAATCACAAATTCAACGAGCGGCGTTGGCGATTCAAAGAAGTGTCGCAAGTGATCGAAGAATTGCGTTTGCTCAAAGATACGTATCACGTCGAGTCGGTGACGTTTTACGACGACAATTTTTTTACCAGCCCGCGGCGTGTGCGGTTGCTCTGCGAGAAAATGCTCGAAGAAAAATTGGGCATCAAGTGGAGCACGACTTGTCGCGCGGATGGCTTGGCGCGGTACGATGATGATTTCATTCGCCTGCTCAAAGCGTCCGGCGTGCACATTCTCTTCGTCGGCTCCGAGTCCGGCTCGGAAGGCATCTTGCTCAAGATTGACAAGCACATTACCGTAGATGATATTCGCGGCATGGCGCGCACCACGCGCAAACACAACTTGCGCGTGCATACCGCGTTTATGATGGGCTTTCCCGGCGAAACGCCAGCGGACCGTACGCAGACCTATCGTGTGATGGACGAAATCAAGTCGCTCGATCCCAATATCTACATCACGCAGATTTGCATTTACACGCCGTTTCCCGGCACGCCGATGTACGAAGAAGCGGTGACGCATGGCTTTGTCGAACCCAAGACGCTTGCCGAGTGGGGCGGGCTGACGTACTTTGAATGTAATCTACCGTGGCTGAACAACCAGGAACGCACGATGCTCGAAAACTTGGCATTTATCACCCGGTTTGTTTTTTGGCATCGCGAGATCAAATCGCGTTACCTGAAAGTTTACTATTATCCATTCTATGTGTTCCTCCGTTTCGCCGCGCTCGCGCGTTGGCGTTTGCGTTGGTTCACGAATGCATTCGAGTGGAATGTGTTTCGATTTTTTCTCGAACGTATCAGTAGTTAGCGAGTGAAAGCATGTGTGGCATTTGCGGGCTAGCCGGCGGCGACCTTGACCGTGCGCGCGTCGAAAGAATGTGCGCAATTCTCGCGCATCGCGGTCCCGATGGTTCGGGAATTTATCAGAGCGATGGCGCGATCCTGGGACACACCCGGTTGAGCATCATTGACCTCGCGACCGGCGATCAACCGATGGCGAATGAAGACCGGACGGTGTGGGTCGTCTTTAACGGCGAAATCTACAATCACCGCGAACTGCGCCGCACCCTCGAAACGCGCGGGCATCGCTTTAGCTCACAGAGCGACACCGAGGTGCTGGTGCATCTCTACGAAGAGTATGGCGAGGCGTTTTTGCCGCACCTGGACGGAATTTTTGCATTTGCGTTGTGGGACGCGCGGCGCAAACGCTTGCTACTTGTGCGCGATTACTTTGGCGTCAAGCCGCTCCACTATTTTTTCGACGGTATGACGTTATGCTTTGCTTCCGAAATCAAAGCGCTCGTCCAAGATGCCGCTGTGCCGCGACGCGTGAATTTTCAGGCGCTGCACTATTTTCTCAACTTACGCTATATTCCTGGCGAATCTACGCTCTTTGAAAATGTGTGGCGCCTCTTGCCCGCGCACTATCTGGTGTTTGAAAATGGCGCGATCTCTATCGCGCGCTACGCCGATTTTACCCCACGTGAAGATACATCACACGACGAAGCATTTTTCGTCGAAGGCATTCGCCATTATTTGCGCGAAGCCGTTCGCAAACAATTGATGAGCGATGTGCCGCTTGGCGTGTATCTTTCCGGCGGGCTGGATTCGAGTGCGCTCGTCGCATTTATGCGTCAGGCAGGCGCCGATCCCATTCGTTCGTTTACGATGGGTTTTAACGAGCCGACCGATGAACTGGATGATGCGCGGATTGTCGCAAACCATTTTGGAACTGAGCACCACGAAATTGTTCTCGCGCCCGATCCCTTACGCGAATTTCCACGCGTGATCTGGCATGCTGAAGAACCGAAAGAAAATATCCTGCAAGGATTTTTGCTTTCCCGTTTTGCGCGCCAGTCGGTCAAGGTTGTGCTCGGCGGTTTGGGCGGTGACGAACTTTTTGCGGGGTACGATCTGCACCGCTTCATCTATCCCGCCCAAGGCATGCATCGTTGGGTGCCGCGTTGCGTAGCCGATCATGTCTTGCACCCACTGAGCCGCGCCGCGTTTGCATTCGAAAACCGGCTCGGTAATCTTGCGCTGGACGAGTATCGGCGTGGAGTCCAAATGTTGCTCGCGCTCGGTGATCCGGCGCGCTATTATGCGATCTTGCGAAATGTCTGGGATGATGATCGCGGACAGTTTGCGAACATATATGGCGCGGCGTTGCGCAATCTCGCGCGTGAGCAGACGCGCCGATTGCTCGATCCGTTTTTTGTGAATGGCGCACGCGGCGTACTGAATGCCACCTTGTGGGCGGAATTTAATACGAAGATGGTGGAAGATTTCCTGGCGAATGAAGACCGCACCGCAATGGCGCATGGCGTTGAAGTGCGTGTGCCCTTTCTTGATCGGGACTTGGTGCGTTTTGCCTTGACGATTCCAGCGCAAATGAAAATGCGCGGCAACTCCACCAAGCATCTGTTTCGGCGTACTCTGGCAGACGTTTTACCCTCCCCGACCTTGCGCAAAAAAAAGTGGGGCTTTTCGTTCAGTCCCTATCATCAGTTTCAAAAAGACTTGCGCCAGGTCGTCGAGCGAGTACTCACGCGTGAGCGCGTTCAGGCGCGCGGTTGGTTCAACTATGACTATCTTCGGCGAATTTTGGATCATCCACCGCATCCGCGTTTGCGCTGGCATTATTTCTTTTTATGGAACGTTCTGGGATTTGAAATTTGGTACCAAATGTTTATCGAGGGTGACATTCAAAAACCGTGTTTTGATTTGGAAGGATATACAGGAACGCCATGAAACGCTTTCTGAGCTTGGGCATTTTAGGAGCCATAGTCCTCTCCGCGATGTTGTACGCGGTCGGCGTGCTCACCCGCGACCGCGCGTTTGCGGAAGCGGATCGTGCGTTGGAAGCGCGCGCGCTCTTTTTCGCCAACACGCTGGATCGCACGTTGCAACAACGCATGATGCAAACTTTTACATTTGCGGCGTTACCGTCCGTGCGTGCCTTTGCCGCGTCGGATCCCGTCGCGCGCCAACCCCGCGCGCCGGTCGCGCTCACCGAATTGCGTGCCATCGTCGCCGCGGATCCCAATGTGCGCGCGGCTTCGGTTGTCGATCCGAGCGGCGTGGTGATCATGACGACGGATAATTCCATGTTGGCGGAGTGGGGCGCGCGGGGATTTACGCGTGAAGCGTTGCAGGGACACATGCACGCCTCCGTGCCGGCGCGCCAAGCCGGCGAAACCGTGCAATTTTTTAGCGCGCCCATTCTCGACAATCTGGGTGAGATTGCCGGCGCGCTGATTCTCCAAGTCAACGCGCAAGAAATGTGGAGCGCGCTGGATGCGCCCTACGCCGTCGTCGTGGTAGACGAGATCGGCGTGCGCGTGATGGATCGCTCATTTGCCAACTTGTTTGTTGCGCTCGCCTCATTGCCGACGGATGTGACTGCGCCGCGGCTTGCCGAAAAGCGGTACGGCGCGGAGATCACGCAAATTCGCGCGACCGATTTGATCGATCTGGCGGATGCGGTCAAACGCGGCGGCGCGGCGCACGTGGTGTACCGCGATGCCAAGGGGCGCGCGTTTCGCGCGGTTACGCATCGCCTCATCACCAATCCCTGGACGGTGATTGCGTTTGACAGCGAAGACGAAATTCTCGCGCCGGTGCGCCAACAACTGTTCGCGCAAATGGGTGTGGCAGTGGTGACGGCGTTGGTCGTGATCGCGGCAGTCTTTGCGGCGCAAAGTTTGTTGCAGCCGACGGGACGGCGTTCGTGACACGGCGCGATGCGTGGCTCGCCGCGTGCGCCGTCGCCAGCGCAAGCGGCTACCTGTGGCTCGCCGTGTGGCGCGGCGCTGTCGGCTTTCCACTCGACGACGCGTGGATTCACCAGGTCTATGCGCGGAACCTGGGTCTGCGCGGCGAGTTCGCCTTCTTCGCCGGCGTGCCCAGCGCCGGCTCCACTTCCCCGTTGTGGTCGCTGTTGCTCGCGCTCGGATATTTCCTGCGCCTCGATTTTCACGCGTGGACGTACCTGCTCGGAATAATTTTCCTCGTTGCGAGTGCGAGCGTCGGCGCGCGGCTCCTGCGTTTCCTCATCGTCCGCTTGACGCCGCATCTGACGCGCTTTGGCGCGCTTCCCGTGTTGGGCGCGCTGTTTGTGATCGGGGAGTGGCATCTTGCGTGGAGCGCGGTCAGCGGGATGGAGATTCCGCTGTTCATTTTTCTCACGCTGATTTTGCTCGAACGTTTTTATGCCGGCGCGCGTCCCTGGGTGGTGGGCGGAATCGCCGGCTTGCTCGCGTTGACGCGCCCCGAAGGAATCGCGCTTGCCGCGCTCGTGGGCGGCGGCGTTGCGGCGCGCGCGCTCGGCGGACGCGGAACCTGGGTCGCGGCGGCGCGCGCGTTGGTGTGGTTCGGGCTGGGGTGTGGCATTGTGCTCGCGCCCGATCTGTGGTTCAACTGGACGGCGACGGGCACGTTGTTGCCCAACACCTTTTACGCCAAAGCCGCCGAGTATGCGATCCTGTTCGCGCGCGCGCCCTGGCTCGCGCGGTACGCCGAGTTGCTGTTCACGCCGTTTGTCGGCGCGCAGATTTTGCTCGTGCCGGGCGTGATCGCGCTGGGGATTGTTCTGGCGCGCAAACGTGAATGGCTCGCGTTGATTCCGCTCGTGTGGGTGTTGCTGTTGCCCGCGTTGTACGCGTGGCGTTTGCCGGTGACGTACCAACACGGGCGGTACGAAATGCCGGTGATTCCGTTCATTGCGCTGTACGGTTTGTGGGGCACGGCGGAATTATTCACGCGGATACGCAGCTGGGTGGTGCGCCAGACGTGGGCAATCGCGCTGGGTGTAACGCTAATCGCGTTTTGGGTGATCGGCGCGGCGCAATATGTGACGGATGTCGCGGTGGTTGAATGTGAAATGGTTGGCACGGCGAAATGGATCGCGGCGAATGCGCCGCCGCCGGCGATGATCGCCGCGCACGATATTGGCGCGCTTGGCTATTTCTATCCGCGCCCGTTCCTTGATCTCGCGGGGTTGGTTTCGCCCCAAGTGATCCCGTTCATCCGCGACGAAGATCGCTTGCGTGATTTTCTGTTCGCGCGCGGCGCGACGCACGTCGTCGTTTTTCCGCAATGGTATCCGGCGTTCGACGCCGATCCGCGCTTCACGCCAGCGTTCCAAACGACCTGCGCCGTTACGCGTGCGGCAGGCGAGCAGAACATGATCGTGTATCGGATAGTTCGGTAGTTGGATAGTTGGGTAGTTTGATAGTTCGGTAGTTGGAGTGTTGTGTCCTGAAATTTGCCAACCACCCAACTACTCAACTACTAAACTCTCCAACTCTTCAACCATCCAACTACCCACAAACCCACGTTGCCCGCGCGCAAATTCCTCCGCGCGCATCGCGCGTTTCCCCGCGAGTTGAATTTCCTCCAGCGCCAAAATGCCCGCGCCGGTCGTGACGCCGATGGCGGAACCGTTTTGCACGATGCGCCCCGGTTCTGCGTCGGCGCTTGCGTGCGTGGCGCGTGCGCGCAGAATTTTCAACGGCGTTCCGTTCCACGTTGTGAATGCGGAGGGCCACGGCTGAAATGCACGCACGCGGCGCGCGATTTCGTCCGCCGGGCGCGTCCAATCAATGCGCCCTTCGGCTTTGGCGAGGAGTGGCGCGAAGGTGGCGCGCGAATGATCTTGCGCGCGCGGCGCGAGTGTGCCCGCCAGGATGGGTTCCAGATTTTCGAGCAACACCGTCGCGGCGAGTTCGGCGAGCTGGGTGGTGAGCGAGCCGGTCGTGTCGTCCTCTGGGATCGGAATCGCGCGTTGTGCGAGGATTGCGCCGGTGTCCACGCCGGCATCCATTTGCATCAACGTGATCCCGGTCGCGGCATCGCCGGCGAGGATCGCGGCGGCGACGGGCGATGCGCCGCGATGGCGCGGCAACAGCGACGCGTGCGCGTTGACGCAACCGCAACCTGGGATCGCGAGCGCCGTCGGCGGCAGGATCAAGCCATACGCGGCGACGACGATCAGATCGGGCGCGAGGTCGCGCAGAGGCGCGACAAATTCCGGCTGGCGGAGAGTCGGCGGTTGAAAGATCGCCAAACCGTTTTCTTCGGCAAACCGTTTGACCGGCGACGCTTGCGATTGTTTGCCGCGCCCCGCCGGTTTATCCGCGCGCGTGTAGACGCCGACGAGTGAATGGGGCGCGCGCGTCAGCGCGGCGAGGAGCGGCACGGCAAATGCCGGCGTGCCCATGAAAACAATGCGAGCCATCACTGCCTCCTCTGAAAATAGGACGCGGATTAACGCGGATGAACGCAGATAAAAACAAATAGTCCGTGCTCGTCCGCGTCCCAGCAATTTTCATTCGACCGTTGGTGCGCTTGCCGCGCATGGACAACTCCCTTGAAAATAGGATGCGGACGAGCGCGGATGATCGCGGAAGAATGTTTATCTGCGTTCGTCCGTGTTCGTCCGCGTCCCAATCTTTTTCATTCGCCTACGGGTGTGCCGCCGGCGAACGCAACTCCCACAAAAAAATATTTCAGGCGCGCGCTATTGTAGCACAGATCGGATCGTCCGGCGAACAACCCGTGCCAGGTTCGCCAAGTTGGTGTAGGACTTGGACGCTATTGCCCTTGTTCCAAATTCGTGACACAATCAGCGCGGAATCATTTCAGCGGGGGGGTAGGAGGATTAGTATGTGGCAGTCAGTTCGTCACGCGCGATTGATTTTTTTTATTGCAACCGGTTTGGCGCTGGGGCTGGGGATCGTGAATCGGCAGAGTACGTTCGCGCAGATCAACGTGCCGCCCGCGCAACCGCCAGCGGTTGTTGCCGCCCCCGCCGCCGCGAGTTTTATTTTCTTGCCGCTGACGAGTAAGCAACCCGCGAGCGCGCCCGCGCCCAGTTCGTTTGCCGATCAAGTGATCACGCTGGTGAACCAGTACCGCGCGAGCGCCGGGTGCGCTGCGCTGACGACGAACGCGGCGTTGACGACCGCGGCGCAAGCACACGCGGTAGATATGGCGGTGAACGATTATTTCAGTCACACCGGCCTGAACGGTTCGCATCCCTGGGATCGCGCCACCGCGGCGGGCTACAACTGGTCTATGATCGGTGAAAATATCGCGGCGGGTTATTCGACGCCGGCGGCGGCAGTTGCGGGCTGGGTTGCCAGCCCGCCGCACTATGCAAACATGGTCAACTGTAATTTTCAGGATACGGGTGTGGGCTATTATTATTTGGCGAGTGACCCGGGGAGTTATACGTATCACTATTATTGGGTGCAGGATTTCGGCAAACCCTGGTAACGCAAGCACCCGAAGGTTCGCGGTGAACCTTCGGGTTTTTCTTTTCACGCAACCCCAAGTATAATGCGCGCAAATCCAGAACCGAGGAACGGTTCCCCCGCGAGGTTTGCGATGAGTGTCAATCCGTACAAACAATTAGCCGAACGCTTGGACGCGCTACCGAATGGTTTTCCACCGACCGAAGACGGCGCAGAGTTGCGCGTGCTCGAAAAATTATTCACGCCCGCGCAGGCAACGCTCGCGGCGCAATTGCGCTTGACGCCGGAAACACCCGCGCAGATTGCCGCGCGCATCGGCGGTGACTCCGCCGCGTTGCGCGTGCAACTCAAGGAGATGGTACGGCGTGGGCTTGTCGGTGCGGCGCGTGGCGAGGGTGGCTTGGGCTACCACGTGCTCCCGTTCGTCGTGGGCATTTATGAAATGCAAGCCGGGCGGCTCGATGCCGAACTCGCGCGCTTGTTCGAGGAGTATTACCAGCGCGCATTCGGTAAAATGTTGACGGCGCAACCGCAAGTGCATCGTGTCATTCCGGTCGGCAAGACTGTCGCGCGCGAGATTGATGTGCAACCGTTTGAAAGCGCGGCAGATATTGTCAACAGCGCGCGCGCGTGGGGTGTGGTGGATTGCGTGTGCCGCACGCAGAAAAAGTTGATCGGTGAACCGTGCGAACATCCGCTGGATGTGTGTATGGTGTTGAGCGAAACGCCCAACGCGTTCGCCGCCGCGCCGGCGATTCGCGCACTGTCTCAGGCGGAGGCGCTGGCGACGTTGCGCCGCGCGGCGGAAGCCGGTTTGGTGCACTCGGTCAGTAACAATCAACAGGGCTTGTGGTACATTTGCAATTGTTGTACGTGCTCGTGCGGCATCTTGCGCGGCATGGCAGACCTGGGTATTGCGAATGTCGTCGCGCGTTCGGCGTTCGTGTGTCAGGTGGATGATGCTGTGTGCATCGGTTGCGAGTTGTGCGTGCCGCGTTGTCAGTTCGCGGCGTTGACGGTGGACGGCAGTGCGCGGGTGGACGAGATGCGGTGCGTGGGTTGCGGTGTGTGTGTGCTCGTGTGCGATCAGGACGCATTGCGTTTGATGCGCCGACCAGCGGAACAGGTGTTGCCGCCGCCGCTCACCGAAGGCGAGTGGCGCGCGGCGCGCGCGGCGTCGCGCGATTTGGATTTGGCGCGCGTCATGTAATAACTTTGCATCTAGCCCGCATCGTGGTAAAATCGCCCCACCTTAAATGTCCCGGAGTTGGTGTGCCACCTAAATCAAAACGTTGGCAAGTTGCGCCGCGCGTCTCATCGCTCATCGTCGCGCGGTTCCCCGAATTGCATCCCCTCATCGTGCAAATCCTGTACAATCGCGGGATCACGACACTCGAACAGGCGCAAGCATTTCTTGCGCCCGACGCCTTGATCGGCAACCCGTTTCATTTGCACGGCGTCAACGAAACGGTGGATCGCTTGCGCCGCGCGATTCGCGCCGGCGAATCTATTGCCGTCTACGGCGACTTTGACGCGGACGGCGTAACGGCGACGGCGTTGCTCGTCCAAGTGTTGCAGGCGCTCGGCGCGAAAGTCAAACCGTACATCCCGCATCGCATTGACGAGGGCTATGGGCTGAATCTCGAAGCGTTACAACAATTGAAAGAGCAAGGCACGCGCGTCGTGATCACCGTAGACTGCGGCGTGCGCTCGCTCGACGAAGTCGCGTTCGGCACGCGCATCGGCTTGGATATGATCGTCACCGATCATCACGCGCCCAGCGAGCAGTTGCCCGACGCGTTCGCCGTGATCAATCCCAAGCAACCCGCGTGCAAATATCCAACCAAAGATTTATCCGGCGTCGGCGTGGCGTTCAAACTCGCGCAGGCATTGTTGCGCGTGAACAGCCAAGTGCCGATGCGTGCCGAGCCAGCCGCTATTTCCGAAGACGCGTTGCTCGACCTCGTCGCGCTCGGCACCGTCGCCGATCTCGTGCCGCTCGCCGGCGAAAACCGCGCGCTCGTCAAACGCGGCATCGCGCGGCTTCGCCAATCCGAACGCCCGGGAATTCAGGCGTTGATTCGTTCCGCCGCCGTTCGCCCCGAAACTTTGGAAGCCGGCAACATCGGTTTCACCCTCGCGCCGCGCCTTAACGCGGCGGGGCGGCTGGAACACGCGTTGATGGCGTATGATCTGCTCACCACGATTTATCCGGGCGAGGCGGAGGCGCTCGCGCAAAAACTCGAAGAGACGAACCGCGAGCGGCAACGCCTCACCACCGAGTTGTCGCAACGCGCGCGCGATCACGTTGCGCCTGCGGCAGTGGCGGCGTGCTTGTTGTTCGTTGCCGCGCCCGATTTTCCCGAAGGGATCGTCGGCTTGATCGCCAGCCGGCTCACCGAAGAATTTTATCGTCCCGCCGTTGCCGTGCATCAAGGCGAGGAAGAGAGCCGCGGTTCGGCGCGCAGCATCGCCGAGTTTAATATCGTCGCCGCGCTCGACGAATGCCGGGATTTGTTGGTGCGGCACGGGGGCCACGCCGCGGCGGCTGGCTTTACCGTGCGGAATGAAAACCTGGGTGCGTTGGAAACACGCTTGCGTGAAATCGCCACGCGCGAACTTGCCGCCGCCGAATTGGTGCCGACGTTGAACGTGGATGTCGAAGCGTCGCTCCGCGAGATCAACTGGGACTTGCACAAAGGGTTGGAACGCCTCACGCCGTTCGGCTACGGCAACCGCGAGCCAGTCTTTGTCAGCCGCAACGTGCTTGTGCGCGAAGCCCGCATCGTCGGCAACGATCATTTGCGCTTGCTCGTGAACGAAGGGCAAGCCACCTGGGAAGCGATTGCGTTTCGCCAAGCCGCGTGGTTCGGCAATTTGCCGCAACGGATCGATCTCGCGTATCAATTGGACGCGCGCACTTGGAACGGCGAGACGCGTTTGCAGTTGAACGTCAAAGACCTGAAACCGGCGGACGAACCATGAACGCCGCTTGCTCGCGCGAATACCCCGCGCGCCCGATTTGTGGTGTGGGCGCAGTCGTGTTTCGAGCGGACGCCGTGTTGTTGATTCGGCGCGGCAATCCACCGCGGCGCGGCGAGTGGGCGCTACCCGGCGGCGCGGTGGAACTGGGCGAGACCTGGCGCGATGCGGCGCGGCGCGAGGTGCGTGAAGAGTGCGGCATCGAAATTATTTTGGGCGAAGTCGTGGACGCGGTGGACATTGTGCAGCCCGATGTGGCGGGCAAGCCGCAGTACCATTACGCCATCGTGGATTTTTGCGCGCGGTACGCCGGCGGCGAGTTGCGCGCGACGAGCGACGCGTTGGATGCGCGCTGGGTGCCGGTTACTGAGATCGCCGCGCTGGCGCTCCCGCCGCTTACGCAAAACGTGATCGCCAGGGCGATCCAGTTGAATGGGTCCAACTTGTGAAACGCGATCTGGCAATCGCCGGTGTGATCGGAATCTTGATCGGCGCAAGTGTGTATTGGGGCGCGAGCGCGCTGAGCGAGTGGGTCGTGACCGTCGTGCATGGTTTGCTCGGCGTGGCGCTGGTGTTTGGCTTTGCGCTGTTCTTGTCGCTCGCCGAAATCCCGCTGATGGTTTTTAGTTTTCGGCAAATGGCGCGCTCAACCACGCCGCGTCTCTTGCTTGCCGGCGCGTTCGGTTTTTACGTTGCGTTTGCCGCTGTGTATGCCGCGCTGTTCGTCATCCTCACCGGCGAAGCGCCATCGGGGATCATTCTCGTTGTGTTGATGTTCGTGCGTTGGGTCAGCGGAGTGTTCGTGCGATGAGCGCGCTCCGCGAGGCGAATGACGGCGTGACCCTGACGATCAAAGTGGTGCCGCGCGCGAGCAAAAATCACGTTGCGGGAATCGAAGGGGACGCGCTCAAGGTTCGGTTGACCGCGCCGCCGGTCGAAGGCAAAGCGAATGTCGCGCTGATCGAATTTCTTGCGGCGACGCTCGGCGTGCGGCGCGCGCAGATCGAGATCGTAACGGGGCAAACGGCGCGGCACAAAGTGGTGCGCGTGCGCGGCGTGACCGCGCGGGACGTTGCCGCGAAATTAAAACTCACTGATTGAAAAAATCCTTCCCGGTTTGCAAAACTTGGAAGGATTCGCTTTTTTCAACGCAGGCGCAACGACGGCTTGGCGTCTTCGACGCGTTTCCATCGTTGCGTTCGCATGAATGCCAGATATGCGAGTGCGCCGACAAAAATCGAAGCGAGAAACAACAACGCGCTCAGAATGTTGATTGCGGTGTACGCGATCTCGGTGAACGATCCTGGGAGCGCGACGCCGGGCGCGGGCGTGCGGGTAGGCGTCACGGCGAGCGGGGTGGGGCTGGGTGCGGGCGCGCTCGGCGAGGGCGAAGGCGGCACAGGCGTGGGC
>CAIKBD010000015.1 GCA_903825565.1 uncultured Anaerolineales bacterium
CCATTGCATGGCGGGTCACCTGCCTTTCAAGCCAAGTATACTCGCCTTGTGGACTTAATTCAATTTCTCTGAAATTTATGTAGGACAAATTTACAAATTTGTCCAACCCAAGGCGTTCTTCCTGTCTGCGTTCGTCTGCGTTCGTCCGCGTCCAATTTGCTTTGGTTGGCAAAGCATCGCCGTTCGACAAATCTACAAATTTGTCCAACCCAAGGTGTTCTTCTTGTCCGCGCTCGTCTGCGTTCGTCTGCGTCCAATTTGGGATTGCCGCACCCAAAATCGTGACGCACACCCCGCGCCGTGCCCCTTGACTATTTCGACGCAAATGAGTACTATCGCGCGCAATGAATCCATCTTCCAAAGACGCACGAATCTTCAACGCCGTTCTGTTCGCCGCGCTCGTGTTGCTCTTTTTGCCGACCTGGCTGTGGTTGGGCGAAGCGTGGCTCTCCGATCCGTACTATTCGCACGGCCCGCTCGTCGTCGGCATCGCGCTGTATTTCGCGTGGGCGCGCCGCAACGCGTTGCTCGCCGCGCCTGCGCCGAGCAACCTGGGTTGGGCGCTCCTCGGCGGCGCGCTCGCCGCGCACGTGTGGGCGACGCTGTGGCGCGCGTACTATCTCTCCGCGCTGATGCTCCCGCTCGCGCTCGGCGGTTTGCTCGTGACGCTGTACGGCTGGCGCACCGCGCGCCAATTTTGGTTCCCGCTCGTCTTTTTGCTCTTGATGATTCCGCTCCCGATTGCCGAACGCCTGGGACCCGCGCTCGAAGGATGGACGGCGACGAGCGCAACCTGGGTCGCGCAAGTGATCGGCGTCGCCGCGCGCAACGATGGCGCGCAAGTGTACCTGCCCAACTCGACCTTCACCGTCGGGATTCCGTGCGGCGGGTTGCGCTCGGCGGTGGCGATCATCACGCTGGCGACGTTGCTGGCGTACATTTTTCAAGGCGCGGTGTGGGCGCGCCTGCTGATCTTTTTCGCCGCCATTCCCATCGCGCTCGCCGCGAACACGCTCCGCATCGCGCTCCTGTTCGCCGTCGCGCAGATGTGGGGCGCGCAAGCCGCGATGGATTATTTTCACGATTGGTCCAGCCCGGTGCTGTTCGCCACCGCGTTCGTGCTGATCCTCCTGCTCGCCAAGGTGTTGCGCGTGGCGGACGTGCGCTGGGAAGTGGTGTTGCCGCAATGAACCGCCGCGCGTGGATTTTACTCGGCGTGATGGGCGCAGTCGGGATCGTCACATTTTTCATCGCGTTCGCGCGCCCAACGCCCGCGCCGCCCAAGCCGGTCGCCGCGTCCACCGCGACGCCGATGAACACGTACTTGATTGACGTGGCGGGCTGGTACGAAATTACGCCGAACGAAAGCGCGGTCGCCACGCCGTTCGACTTTTCGTTCGACGCGCGCGCAATGCCGGAAAAAATCGGGCAGTGGACCGGCACGGCGTACGATTACGGCGCGGCGGTGGATCAATGGTTTGAAAATCCCGACCTGGCATTATCGTCCGTCTACCGCGATGAGCGCGGGCACACGGCGTGGTTTTCGATCTTTGGCAGTCGCGGTCGCAAAAGCTATTTTCTGTTCGAGCACACCCCGATCACGTCGTATCCCGCCGCGGGGTGGACGCTGATCGAAAACGGCGTCACGCGCATTCCCGTCGGCGAAAAAAGCATCGCCACGCAAAAAACGACGCTGGCAAAGGACGGCGAGCGGCGCATCGTGTTCTACTGGTATCTCTGGCAAAACGTGGATCGCGATCCGGAAAAAGGCGTCAGCACGATGCGGTTGCACGTGCCGGTGATCTCGACCGATCAGGACGCGTTCGAAGCGGGCGCAGATTTTCTCCGCGCCGTGTTTTCCCAAGTGGTGACGTGGCGGAGGTTCTAACTTTCGCGCAAACAGCAAAACGATAATTCCAACAAGGCGAAGCGTTGACTTGGGTGAGGAATGCCGCAAGTCTGGAGTGCCAGCGAGAGACATCCGTCTGTCGCAAACTACCAGTTTGCGCGCGGATGTTTTTTATTGGACGAAAAATACGCGGATCATTTTCACGCGCCGCACCGGCGCGTTGATCACAAAATAACAAAGGAGAGAAAATGAAACACTGGATAGTTGGAACGCTTTGGTTGCTGCTCGCCGGCACGCTCCTGGGTTGTAGCGCGCTCGCGCCGAAACCGACGCCGACGCCGCAACCCACCGCCACGTTGGTGCCGCCCACCGCGACAACCGCACCGACCGCCACGAGCGTGCCCAAGCCAACCGTCGCGCCAACCGCGACCCAGGTTCCACCGAGCGCCACTGCCACGCGTGCGCCAGCCGCGCCAACGCTTGGCGCTGCCGCCGGCGTTGCCACCAGCGTGCCGGTTGCGCCGACTGCGCCGGCTGTGCCCGCCGCAAATTACAACGGCGAGTGGCAGGGCAAGGCGGAAAATTATTCCGTCGCGTTCACGATTGAAGAAAATCAAATGACCAACCTGAACGTGAGTTACAACGGCAACGCCGGCGCGTGCCGCGCGTTGAGTTTGTTTTACAGCAACAGTGTGGAAAACGCGCCGATCAAAGGCAAAGACGTAAACGCGCAACTCGCGTTCCGCGACGGCGCGCTGGTGACGCTCGGCGGAACGTTCGGTTCCAACGCCGAAGCCGCCGGCACGATGATCTTCAAAGGCAAGTTTGAGGGGTGCGGCGAGTACGAGGTCAAGGTTGCGTGGACCGCCAAACGCGGCGCGGCGTCAACCGCGCCGGTCGCGCCGACCGCGCCGGCGAGCAACGCCGGCACACCCGACGAGGACGCGCAAAAAATTCTGCGCGCATTTTTCGCCGCGATCAACGCCAAGAGTTTGGACACCGCGCTCGCGCTCGTGGACGACGACGTGGTGTTCAACATCGGCGGCAACAATGGCATCGGCAAGGATTCGTTCAAATCCTTCTGGCAAAATCAGATCAATCGCGGCGTCACGATCACCATCAGCAACGTCACCGAGTCGTTCGGCTCGCTGATGTTCTCGCTCCAACTCGGTAGCAACTCGACGAGCAACAACATGGTCGAGGTCGAGGACGGCAAGATTATCATTATGATGTTGCGCTAAGGGTTTCCGAAAAAAAACGCACCCTTCCAGGTTTTGTCCAACGTAAACCTGGAAGGGCGCGTTTACACGATCAACAAACTCGCGTCCACCGCTTTCAAATTTTCCTGCGCGATGTCGGCGCGTTGCCCCGCGCAAAGCGCTGCGCGGAACGCGGCGAGCGGGTACAGATTCGCGTGGCGCACCATCGCCGCCGCCGCCATCACCGCGAGCGATTTCTTGTTCGC
>CAIKBD010000016.1 GCA_903825565.1 uncultured Anaerolineales bacterium
GTCCGCTGATGAGCTTGCCGCCCGGCGCGTATCAAGTTTGGGGGATTGACGTGATTCTCGAAGAGTCAATCGCGTTTGTAGCCGATCGTTCGTCGTATGCCGGCTCGGTCGTCCCAATGGATCGCTGTCTGCGCCAAGTGATCGCGCACACGGGCGTTTCACTTCGTGACGCACTAAGAATGCTCACACTTACCCCGGCAACCATTTTAGGGGTTGCCGATCGCAAAGGGAGTTTGGAAGCGGGTAAGGACGCCGACATCGTGATTCTTGATCAACAATTAAACATTGTGCAAACGGTGGTCGCCGGAAGAATTGTGTTTTCAGTAGTCGAGGGGTAAGTGAAGAATGGTAACTGGGAAAGAACGCGTCAAAATCGCACTATCGCATCGCGAACCGGACCGCGTGCCCATTGGTGAAATGGGAATTGATTATCCGGTGATCGAACAGGTCTTGGGACACCCCACTTTCTATCGCGCGCAAGGAAAAGAGCGCGCCGCGATCTGGGCTGGGCGCCGTGATGAGGTTGTCGAGAGCCAGAAGAAAGACTTGGTGGCACTCGTACGCAAACTGGAATGGGATTTCGCGCCGGTCTGGCTAACGTATAGCGATCAGGTAGATTACCGCCCGCGTCGATTTTTATCGGAAGACAAATTGCAGTGGGAAGATGGGGAAGGAAATGTTTGGCATGCCGCTAGCACAGAAAGTGATGCCTTGTGCGTCGAATCGCGCGAAATCACCCCAGCGTTGTTAGAGGAAATGCTCAACACACCGCCACGCGTGGATGAAGCGCAATTGGAATTGGTGCGCTATCTGGTCCAAGAGATCGGCAAGACGCACTTTATTATCGCGCGCGGTTGGCACGCTCCCTCAACGTGGCTTGATGGCTCCTTTCCTCTCTCGGGCGAAGGATTGGCGATGCCGACTCACAAATTCCTGATGCTGATGTACGACGATCCTCAATTGGTTCATGCTATTCTGCGCGCGTATACCAAACGCGCGATTGACTATGGACGCATTCTGATCGCTGCTGGCGTCGATGCCGTCCAGATCAATGCCGACTATTGTATCAATACGGGACCTTGGCTCTCACCCGCAAAATTCAAAGAGTTCATCCTGCCCTATATGCAGGAAGAGGTGAGTGCTTTCAAACAAGGAGGTGTATTCGTCCTCAAACACACTGATGGCAAGACCTGGTCATTGTTGGATATGATGGTTGGTACGGGGATCGATGCACTGCACGGGATCCAACCGAGCGCCGGGATGGATATCAAACGCCTCAAAGAGCACGTTGGCGATCGGGTGACTTTATTCGGCGCGATTGAAAGCGAAACGCTCATCAATGGTACGCTTGATGATGTGCGACGTGAGGTCGAGTACTGTCTTTGCAATGCCGCGCCTGGCGGTGGGTATGTTCTGACAAGTAGTAATTCGGTGCAAGCAGGAACCCGGTACGAAAATTACATGACCATGATTGAGACGGCAAGAAAACAAGGAACTTGGCCTAGTTAGAACAATGAAGATTGTCGATACCCACGTCCATGTGTGGAAGTTGGCTTCAGCGCGATTTCCCTGGCAGCCCATCGGCAAACTGCGTCCGGACTTTCAGTGGACGGTTGAGCAACAGGTAATGACGATGGAGCAGAACAACGGGGATGCACCAGGTATTTCCCATTTTGAATGCGCCAGGGATCCGACCATGTTGCGCGAGCCGTTTGACCCAGGCGCGACCGATGGAATGTTTTTTGGTGACTTGCATTGCGGTGAGGTAATTTTGGGCAATGCCGTTCTCAACCTGGATTTGAACGACAAACGATTCGCTGATGCGCCGCGGGCGAATGCGTTTTGGCTCTGTCATTGGGTATCCTCACAAGTTCCGTAAGCGAATGTCCCGCTTGCGACAACCGCCCCGTCACTGACGGAGCGGTTTGTTTTGCAAGAGCCACCTTAGCCTGGGCTGATGAAAAAAGGCACCGCCCAGCCATTTTCTAAACTTTGAACCATATCGTTTTTGTTCCGCTTAGGAACGTCCATAACTTGCATTTTAACAACTTTCCTTTATGCTGGGTTCATCCTGTCCGAGGTCA
>CAIKBD010000017.1 GCA_903825565.1 uncultured Anaerolineales bacterium
AAATTCTCCTGTGTGTCCTGTGGATTTTCTGGATTCGCAGATCACATCGCGGCTCGCAACATTGCGAGTCGGGCGGTTGTCAACCCGCCGAACGTAGCGCACGACGAAGCCAAAGCTGTTGAAGTGTTTGTTGCTCCAACGGAACTGCGGTCGAGTGCAGTTACAAGCCACCCGCTTCTAGCGGGTGTGTAGTTGACACTGGGTTGCTATTTCACGAAACAATTGTTTGAGCCGTGTAGCAATCGGTTCAACCAAAACTTTCTTGCGATAGCGCGGAATCCAAACGAGGTGGTAGTTGATCACGTAAACGCAGTGTGCACATCTGCACTTGCATGCGGTGCAAGTGTTGTGTTTAGCGTTTTGATCCATACCTAGATTTTACCACAAAGGAGGAAGGTGCGTTCTTCCACCCGCTAGAAGCGGATCGCGGAGCGGCCCGCACCTGAATTTATGAATGCTACAAGACACGCATTTGCTCAATGGTTTCGTCGCGCCGAATGGCTCGGCGTCCTCATTGCCCTCGGCGCGATAGGCGCGCTCGAAATCACCACGCGCACCCTGACGGCGATTGCCAGTCCCTCCGCCATTTATCTCACCGCGATTGTGTTTGCCTCGTTTCTCGGTGGTTGGCGCACGGGTGTCGTCAGCGCGGGGTTGATTCTCCTCCACGCGATTTTTTTCCTCTCCGATCCTAACACGCGATTCATGTATGCACCTGACGACGCGACGCGTCTGTTGATGTTGAGCGTCAGCGCGCCGATCATTGTCGCGCTCGTCGGCGCGCTGAAAAAACGTGCCGAGTCGGTCGCGGCGACGGATCGCGTCAACGCCGTGTTGCACGCGCAACTCGCCGCCGCCGCCGAACGCGAACGCTTGCTCCTCGAAACCCAAGTGTCCAAGCAGCAGATCGAAAATATCCTCGTCAACATGAGCGATGGCTTTGTCGCGTTCGACGCGCAAATGAATTACACCTACGTCAACGCGCGCGGCGCGGAATGGCTCGGGCGGAAACCGGCGGACCTGATCGGCAAAAATTATTGGACGGAGTTTCCCGAAGCCAAAGGCACGCCGTTTGCCAACGCGTATGTGCGCGCGCTGGAAATGCAAACGCCGATTTCGTTCGAGAACCACTATGCGCCGTGGGATCGCTGGTTCGAGAATCGCATCTATCCGTCCCCAGATGGTTTAGCCATTTTCTTTTCGGATGTGACCGAACGCAAACGCGCCGAAACGGAACTGCGGCGCAAGAATCGCGCGCTCGCCACGATTAGCAACTCGAACCAGGCGCTACTGCGCGCGCAAGACGAAACCGCGTTGCTGAACGAAATCTGCCGCATCTGCGTCGAAACCGGCGGCTATCGCATGGCGTGGATCGGCTACGCCGAGCACGACGCCGCGCAAAGCGTGCGCCCGGTCGCGCAGTGCGGTTTTGAAGACGGGTACCTTGACGCGGTGAACATTTCGTGGGCGGACACCGAACGCGGGCGCGGTCCCACCGGGACGGCGATTCGCACTAGCCAAGTCTGTCTCGCGCGCAACATTCCCGGCGATCCCAGTTACGCGCCCTGGCGCGCCGCGGCGATCCAGCGCGGGTACGCCTCCTCGATTGCCTTGCCGCTCAACGCCGACGGCGTGGCTCTCGGCGCACTGTGCATTTACGCGGCGGCGCCCGATGCGTTCGATGTCGCCGAAGTGGCATTGCTGACAGAACTCGCCGGCGATCTGGCGTTTGGCATCGCCACGCTCCGCGCCCGCGCCGAACACGCGCGCGCCGAAGCGCACATTCGCTTCCAAGCCGATTTGCTGGCAAACGTGAACGACGCCATCCTCGCGACCGACCCAAATCAAATCGTGATCTATTGGAATCGCGCCGCGGAAAAAATGTACGGCTGGCAAGCCGCCGACGCCATAGGCAAACCGGGACGCGAGGTGGCGCGTTCGGAATTTACGGACGCGCAACGCGCCGCCGCGATCCAAGCCTTGCGAGACGCCGGCAATTACCGGGTCGAGGTGCAACAATTTCGCCGCGACGGACAAGCGTTTTGGGTCGAAGGCAATACGATTGCCCTGCACGATCCCAGCGGCAAACTGACCGGGTTCATCTCGGTGAACCGCGACATGACCGAACGCAAGCGCGCGGAGCTGGCGTTGCGCGAATCCCAAAACCAACTGGCGCTCGTCATCCATTCCGCCAACGTTGGTTTGTGGGATTGGGACTTGACATCGAACAAGGTGGCTTACTCGCCGGAATGGAAGAGCCAGCTCGGTTGTGCCGACCACGAAATTTCGAACGATTTTGCGGAATGGTCGAGCCGCGTCCACCCGGACGATCTGGCGCGCGCCTCGCAGACAGTCAGCGCGTACCTCGAAAAACCGTACCCCAATTTTCAAAACGAATTTCGGATGCGCCACAAGGACGGTTCGTACCGCTGGATTCTCGCGCAGGCGTCGCTGCTGTTCGACGCGCAGGGAAAACCGCTCCGCATGATGGGTTCGCATATTGACATCACCACTCGCAAGCAGGCGGAAGAGCAACTGCGTTTGTCCGAAGAACGCTTTGCCAGCGCTTTTCACACCAGCCCCGCTGGCATCACCATCACCCGCATCGCCGATGGAAAATTTGTGGACGCCAACGCCGCCTTTTGCAAAATGTTTGAATACAACCGCGCCGAGGTCGTGGGACACACTTCCACCGAATTGAACATGTGGACGCCCCCAGAACGCCAAAAAATAATTGACGAGCAGATTCGGACGGGCGGCTTGCACAACTTTGAACTGGAAGCACACGCAAAATTCGGCAGGACAATCACCATTTTGTTTTCCTCCAAACCCATGGAGTTGCGCGGCGAACCGCATCACATCACGACCATGATTGACATTACCGAACGCAAAATCGCGGAAGAAAAATTGCGCGAGAGCGAGCAACGCTTTTCCCGGATTTTTCATGCCAGCCCCAGCGCCATCGCGCTCGCCCGCGTGAGCGATCAGCGTTTCGTGGACACCAACGACGCGTTCCTCGATACCTTCGGCTATACGCGCAACGAGGTGATCGGTCATACGTCCGCAGAACTCCAATTGTGGGCGAACCCGCAAGAACGCGCTCCATCCGTTCAACAATTTCGTGAACACGGATTCTTGCGCTCGATTGAATGGCGCTATCGCCGGAAATCGGGCGCAACCGGCATCGCGCTCACCTCCGCCGAATTTATTGAAGTGAACGGCGAAGCGCATGTGCTGACCCAGTTCACCGATGTGACCGAACGCAAAATCGCGGTGGAAGCGTTGCGCGAGAGCGAACGCTTTAATCGCTTCCTGTTCGAAACTTCGCCCATCGGTTTGGCGCTCTGTCGAATGGACGGTGCGCTGGTGGACGTAAACCAAGCGTACGCCAAAATCATTGGCAGGAGCGTGGAGGAAACGCTCGCGCTAACGTATTGGGACATCACCCCGCGAAAATACGCGGAGCAAGAACAGCAACAACTCGAATCGCTTCAGCGCACCGGGCGGTACGGTCCATTCGAAAAGGAATACCGCCACAAAGATGGGCATCTGGTCAACGTGCAACTGAGCGGAGTGATTCTCGAACGCCAGGGCGAATCGTACATCTGGTCAACCGTCGAGGATATTACGGAGCGCAAACAGGCGGAGGCGGAACGCCAAAAGTTTGTCCTGCTTGCCGATAGTAGCAGTGAATTCATCGGCATGTGCGACCTCGACTTGCAACCGCTCTATGTGAACCCCGCGGGTGTACGCATGGTAGGTCTCCCCGACATGGCTGCCGCTTGCCGGGTCAAGGTGCAAGACTATTTCTTCCCGGAGGATCAGCCGTTCATCACCGCCGAGTTCTTTCCGCGTGTACTGCGCGAGGGACATGGCGACGTAGAAATCCGCCTCCGTCACTTTCAAACCGGTGAGCCAATCTGGATGTTCTACTATCTCTTCGCCATCCGCGATGCCAGCGGTGCGACCATCGGTTGGGCAACCGTCAGCCGGGACATCACCGAACGCAAGCGCGCCGAAGAAAAATTGCGCGAGAGCGAAGCGCTTTTCTCCAAAGTGTTTCGGTCCAGTCCGATTGGGATCAACATCTTTCGCATGTCCGACGGTCGCTCGCACGTCGTCAACGACGCGTTTCTAAAAATTATCGGGTACTCGCGCCAAGACGTAGAACAACATTCCGCCGCTGAATTGAATTTGTTCGTGGATACGAACGCGCGCAATCTCTGGATGCAAAAATTACGCGCGGGCGGAGAGGTGTCGAATCAAGATGCGCGCATCCGCACCCAGTCCGGCGAAATCCGTGACACGCTCGCCTCGTTGAGCGTGGTCGAGATCAATGGCGAGCGCATGATTTTGGTGATTGTGACCGACATCACCGAACGCAAGCGCGCCGAAGAAAAATTGCGCGAGAGCGAAGAACGCTATCGGCTGCTGTTTCATCGTTCGCCGGTCGGTGTGGTGGAGTACGATGTCAACTTGATCGTCACCGATTGCAACGAACGCTTTGTCGAAATTCTCCACACCACGCGCGAGCGCGTGCTCGGTCTCAATATGCGCAACCTACGCGATCACGGCGCCATGCCCCAATTTGAAAAATCCTTGCAGGGGCAAGAAGGGTACGCCGAAAATATCTACCAGGCGACGACGAGCGATGTGCGCCGCTGGCTCATCACGCGCACCGCGCCGGTGTTCGATGCGGCGGGCAAGGTGCGCGGCGGCGTTGCGACCATCGAGGACATTCACGAACGCAAACTGGCGGAGGAAGAAGTGCGCCGCCGCGCGCAACACCTGATGCTCCTCAACGACATTACGCGTGCCGCCATCGAGTCGCGCGATCTGCACGCGATGCTGCAAACGCTCGCCGACCGGCTGGGCGAACTGCTCGCCGCGGACGGGTGTTACGTGACGCTGTGGGACGAGGCGCAACAACGCACCGCGCCCGCCGCGGCGTTCGGCGATTTCCGCGAAACGTTTCCCCGCCTGTTGCCCGAACCCGGCGAAAGCACGATGACCGAATCGGTTTTGCGCGCGGGGCACGCGCTCGTCGCCGAAGATGTGTTCAACACGCCCTACCTCAGCGCGCGCATCGCCGCGCAGTTTTCCGCGCGCTCACTTTTGGGTTTGCCGCTCATCGTCGGCGAGCAGAAACTCGGCGCGGCGCTGATCGAGTTCAATCAGCCGCATCATTTCACCGCCGACGAAATCGCGCGCGGCGAACAAGCCGCCGGGCAAATCGCGCTTGCCATCGCCAAAGCGCAACTGTTCGCCCAAGTGCAAAGCTACGCCGGCGAGTTGGAACAGCGCGTTGTGGCGCGCACGGCGGAATTGCAGGTGGCGATGGAAAAAGCGCAATCTGCCGACCGGCTCAAATCGGCGTTTCTCGCCACCATGTCGCACGAACTGCGCACGCCGCTCAATTCGATCATCGGGTTCACCGGCATTTTGTTGCAAGGTCTCGCCGGCACGCTCAACGCCGAGCAAACCAAACAAATGACGATGGTGCGTGACAGCGCGCAACACTTGCTCGCGTTGATCAACGACGTGCTTGATCTCTCCAAGATCGAAGCCGGGCAATTCGAGATTCGGCGCGAGCCGTTCGAGCTGCGCGCGTTGCTCGAACGGGTGAGCCGCACGCTCGCGCCGCTCGCCGAGAAAAAGGGTTTGGCGTTCACGGTTCACCTCGCGCCCGAAATTCCCACGCTCGTCAGCGACCGGCGGCGCGTGGAGCAAGTTTTGATCAACCTGATCAACAACGCGATCAAATTCACCGAGCACGGCGAAGTGGTCTTGGAAGTTGGATCAGCATCCCCAACCTCCACGCTTCGCGTCCAACCTCCACGCTTCGCGTCCAATCTCTATTTTTCCGTGCGCGACACGGGCATCGGGATTGCGGCGGCGGACCTGGATGCGCTGTTTCAACCGTTCCGGCAAATTGACACAGGGCTGGCGCGGCGGCACGAAGGCACCGGGCTGGGGTTGGCGATCTGCAAGCGGCTCGCCGAATTGCTCGGCGGAACCATTGGCGTCGAAAGCGAACTGGGCGTGGGCAGTACGTTCACGTTCGTACTGCCCGCGCAAGTTTGGAGGCAAGGATGAGTCTTACAATTCTGGTGATCGAAGACAATGAGCAAAATATGTACCTGACGACGTTTCTGCTCGAAAAACACGGCTACACCGTGACGCAAGCGCGCAACGGGCGCGCCGGCATTACGCAGGCGATCCAGTTTCCGCCCGCGCTGATTTTGCTCGACATTCAGTTGCCGGAGATGGACGGCTATGCGGTGGCGCGCGCGTTGCGCGGTCATCCCGAACTAGCGGCGGTGCCGATTGTCGCGGTGACTTCGTACGCGATGGTGGGCGACCGCGAACGCGTGCTTGCCGCCGGCTGCAACGGCTATATCGAAAAACCGATCAACCCGGAAACATTTGTCGTCGAGATGGCGCGGTACCTGCCAAGCCAATGAGCGGCGCGCCGACTGGCGCGGCCCAGCGCGGATAAACCATCCAGAACTCCGACGAACGTTTCAAACGTCCGTCTCAGTCAGGTGAAAACCCGATAGAATCGGGTTGAATCGGTTTCCAACCGATTTCTACCTCGCTGGCACGACCATCGCGCGGCGCTTTGCGCCGCTTCAAAGACGTGCCAGCGTGAGCCGCCGATTTGAATCGGCGGCGGGTTCGCCAACAGAATCTCATATCGGCGGCGGCTTGCGCTACAAGTACCCCTAATTTCCAAAGGAATGACCCGATGCGACTTTTAATTGTGGATGACGACGAACAGAATCTCTACCTGCTCCAGGTGCTGTTGCGCGCGCACAACCACCACGTAATCGCCGCGCGTGACGGTGGCGATGCGCTGGCATTGGCGCGCCGCGACCCGCCCGATGTAATCATTTCCGATATTTTAATGCCGGGGATGGATGGCTTTGCGTTCTGCCGCGCGTGCAAGAACGACGACCGGTTGCACGCGATCCCGTTCGTGTTTTACACCGCGACCTACACCGATCCGCGCGACGAAGAGTTCGCGCTGAATTTGGGCGCGGCGCGGTTCATTCGCAAACCCATCGAGCCGGACTTGTTCGTGCAGGTGTTGGACGAGGTGATCGCCGCGCATCAAGCCGGGCGGCTGCTCGCGCCGCGCGCGCCCGTGACGGAAGAAACTGTTTTCTTCAAAGAATACAACGCCACGCTCGTGCGTAAACTCGAAACCAAGATGACCGAGTTGGAAGCGACGAACCGCAGTTTGGAAAAAGAAATCGGCGAGCGCAAGCACATCGAAGAGGAATTGCGCCGGCGTGTGGAACAACTCGCGCTCCTCTACGATGCCGGGCTAACGCTCAACCGCGCGCTCGATCCGCGCGCGTTGATGGAAGCGTTGCTCCACTTTGCCGGGCTAGCGGTTGGCGCGGACCGCGCGGATTTTTTGCGCTACGATGCCGCGCGCCAACGCGTCGTGTACGAGACGGGCAGCGGGTACGCCGAACACGCCGATCTGAATGCGCTTGAGGCGTTCGCCGCGCCGCTCGGCGCAGAACCCGGCATTGCCGGGCTGGTCGCCGCGACGCGCGCGCCGATGTATTTGCCCGATGTGCGAAACGACGCGCGCTGGATTGCTTTCGACCCGACGATTCGTTCGGCGTTGTGGGTGCCGGTGGCGCACGAGCAGGAACTGCGCGGCGTGCTCGTCGTGACCAGCACGCACCACGACGCGTTCACGCCCGCCGATCAAAAATTGGTCGTGCTGTTTGCGAATCAGGTCGCGGTGGCGTTGGAGAACGCGCGCCTGTTCGCTGAAACGCGCCAACGCCTGGCAGACCTGGAAGCCGTGAACCACATCTCCACCTCGCTGCGCGCCGCGACGACGCTCGCCGAAATGTTGGCGCGCTTTTTGGATGAAACGATTGCCGCTTTCCGCACCGATGCCGGCGCGTTGGCGCTTTACGACGCCGACCGCGACGAACTGTGCGAGGTGGCGGCGCGCGGATGGTTCACCCAAGCCGCGACGAGACTCAAACCGGGCGAAGGCATCGTGGGGCGTGTCTTTGTCACCGGCGAAACGTACGTTGCGGACGAATTCGCGCGCAGTCCGCATGTGTACCCTGCGGTCCAGGCGCATGTGCCGCTGGGCTGGGGCGGCGCGTGCGTGCCGATTCGCGTGACCACCGAGATTATCGGCGTGCTGTGCGTCGCGGTGACGCCGGCGCGCGCGCCGTCCATAGACCAGGTGCATCTACTCAACACGCTCGCCGAAATGGCGGGTAACGCGATTCATCGCATGCGGTTGCACGAAGAAACCCAGCGCGGTTTGGAACGTCTCACCGCGTTGCGCGCGATTGACCTGGCGATCAGCGGCAATTTCGATCTGCGCTACACGCTGCAAACCGTGCTCGATCAAACCTTGTTGCAGTTGCGCGCGGACGCCGCCCAAATTTTGCTGTTCGATCCGTTGACGCAACTGTTGAGCGTGGGCGCAGCGCGCGGTTTTCAAACGAACGTCGAACGCGCGCACACGCGTCTGGGCGAGGGCTTGGCAGGCCGCATCGCCGCGACGCGTGCGCCGATTCAAGCCGCCGATTTGCAAGACGACTTGACCGCGTGGTACGCCGTCGGCATGCGCGACGAAAATTTTCGGGCGTATGTCGGCGTGCCGTTGGTGGCAAAAAATCAACTCAAGGGCGTGCTCGAAATTTTCCAGCGGCGGCCGCTTCAAGCGAGTCGCGAGTGGCTGAATTTTTGCGATATGCTAGCGGGGCAAGCCGCGATTGCGATTGACAACGCGCAATCGGTTGAGGGGATGCAACGCGCCAACGCGGGATTGGCGGCGGCGTACGATTCCACGCTCGAAGGGTGGTCGCGCGCGCTGGATTTGCGCGACGAGGAAACCGAGGGACACACGCAACGCGTGGTCGCGCTGACGCTCCAACTGGCGCGCGCGCTGGGCATTCCCGAAAGCGAATTGATTCATGTGCGGCGCGGCGCACTGTTGCACGACATCGGCAAGATGGGCATTCCCGACGCGATTCTGCTCAAACCCAGCGCGTTGACCGAAGCCGAGTGGCACGTGATGCGTCAGCATCCGGTCTATGCGTACCAACTGCTCGCGCCAATTTCCTATTTACACCTGGCGTTAGATATTCCATACTGTCATCACGAACGCTGGGACGGCACGGGTTATCCGCGCGGTTTGAAAGGCGACGCAATTCCGCTGGTGGCGCGGCTGTTTGCGGTGGTGGATGTTTGGGATGCGCTACGTTCCAACCGCCCGTATCGGCAGGCGTGGACGCAAGACCAGGTGCGCGCCTACCTGCGCGAGCAAAGCGGCAAGCAATTTGATCCGCAGGTGGTGCAAGCGTTTCTTACGATGGTGGACGACTAGCGCGAATTCCTGTGGCGTTCACGGTAGACTGGTCCGGTTTCCAAGACCGGCTTGGACGCGGACGAGCGCGGCAAACGCGGATAAAAACCAAATTCTAAAAATATAGTTCTTCCGACTTGAACGGGATTATCCGCGAACCCTGGCGCTTGCGTTCCCGCCAGGGCAAGTGTAACGCGAATTAGAAAGACAAGATTAGCGAAGATGCGTGTTATTCGCGGATGAATTTCCCGTCTGACTCGGTAGAGCCAAAATAATTTAATCCGTTCTCGTCCGTTCTCGTCCGCGTCCAAGCAAATCCCTGCGGTGGCAACTTGTCCGAGCGCGGGGCTGAATTTCAAAACACTTGCCAAGGACTTGTCGGTCTGGGGCGTAACGCATACCTTGAATCAAAATGGAATTTGCTGTAGGGTTGGCGGGGAGTTCCCCCGACACGCTAAACGCCTGTGGAGAGAGTGTAAGATCTGATGTGAATCAGGCGACGCTTGGTGAAGCAGGAACCGAACTGCAATCTGCCGCGTGTAGATTTGTGTAAGTTTCGGAGAACGGTCTGAGAATTGTGTGAGGCGGGTTTGAATCATCAAGTCTTGATTGTCGAAGACGAAACGATTGTTGCGCTGGACTGGCAAAAAAGTTTAACCCGCTTGGGCTATCACGTGCCCGCGCCGGTGGCGAGCGGCGAGTTGGCATTACAAACGGTCGGCGCGCAACACCCCGACATTGTGTTGATGGACATTCATCTGCGCGGCGCGATGGATGGCATTCAAGCCGCGCGCGCCATCCACGACCAATTTGCCACGCCGGTCATTTTCGTCACCGCGCACGCCGACGAAGCCACGCTTGCCCGCGCGCGCGACGCTAACGCCTATGGTTTTCTCTTCAAGCCGCTCGACCTGACGAGCGCGCACGGTTCCATCCAACTCGCGCTTGCCAAGCACCGCCAGCAAACCGCCATGCGAACCGCCGTCCACGTGAGCCATACGCGCTATCGTCAAATGATCGAAACGACGAATGAAGGCGTGTGCATGGTTGACCCCGACAATCGCATCGTGTTTATCAACGCACGCGGCGCGGCAATGTTCGGCTACACGCCGGAAGAAATGCTCGGACAATCCATCGCGCTCGTGCTATTTCCCGAAGATAATGAATTTGCCCAAGCGCAATTGGCATTGCATCGGCGTGGCATCGCGGCGCAATTCGATTTGCGCTTTCGGCGGCGTGATGCCACGCCGTGTTGGATGCTCATGTCGGCGTCGCCGATGATGGACGCGCAAAATAATTATGCGGGTGCGTTCGCCATGTTCGCCGATATTACCGAACGCAAACAAACCGAGCGCGTGCTGGCGGCGACGCAAAAACAACTCGCCGCGATTTTGAACAGTGTCCAGGACAGTGTCAGCGTGACCGACGCGCACGGCAAAATGATTTACGCGAACGAGGTCAGCGCGCGGATTGCGGGCTACACCTCGTCCGCCGAGATGCTGGAACATTATCGCCCGGACCAATTGTCCGGGCTGTTTGAATTTTTTGACGAACAGGGCAAGCCCTTGTCGCCCGAACAATTGCCCAACCGCCGCGCGCGACGCGGCGAAACGGCAGTGCCGTTGGTCATCCGTTATCGCACGCTTGCCACTGGGTTGGAAAGTTGGGGCTGGTTTCATGCCACGCCCATTTTCAACGCCCAGCGCGAACTCGAATTTGTCGTCACCGTCATCCAGGATATTACCGCGCTCAAAGCCAAAGAACTTGCGCTTGAAGCCGCGCTTGCCGAAAAGCAAGTGATGCTCCGCGAAATTTTTCATCGCGTCAAAAACAATTTGCAAATCGTGTCGAGCTTGCTCAACCTGCAAGCGCACCATTACCCCGATGCGCCCACGCACACCGCGCTCCTCGATGCGTACAGCCGCGTGCGCGCAATGACCTTGATTCACGAAAAATTATATCAATCGCCCAACCTGGCGCGGATTGATTTCGCCGAGTACAGCCGGCATCTCGGCGCGTTCTTGTGGCGTTCGTACCGCATCAACCCGGCGTTGATTGCGCTCGACATCCAAGCGGCGGATGTGTGGCTGGAGATTGACCAAGCCGTGCCGTGCGGCTTGATTCTCAACGAACTGATTTCCAACGCGCTCAAACACGCCTTTCCTAATCAACGCGCGGGGCGCGTGATTGTCGAACTGGCGCGCCAAGAACCGCACCTGATCGCCTTGACCGTGCGCGACGATGGCATTGGCATGTCCGCCGATTTCGCGCTCGCCGCAACGACCTCGCTCGGCTTGCAGTTGGTGCAGACGCTCGTCAACCAACTCGGCGGCACAGTCCAAGTGCCCCCCACACCGGGCGCCTGTTTTCAAATTCAATTTCCCGATCCTACCTTGATAACTGGAGACCAGCCATGAACCCCGCCCGCATTATGATCGTCGAAGACGAAAATATTATCGCGATGGATTTGCGTATGCGCTTGCAAGCGTTGGGCTATACCATCGTTGCGATGGCGGCAACCGGCGAAGACGCCATTCGCCAAGCGGAAGCGCAGCGCCCCGACCTGGCTTTGATGGACATTGTGTTGCGCGGCGCGCTGGACGGCATTCAAGCGACCGAGCAGGTGCAAGGACGCTTGGGTATCCCGGTCATTTACGTCACCGCCTATTCAGACGAAACGACCGTGCAACGCGCGCGCCTCACCGAGCCGTACGGTTATGTGCTCAAACCGTTTGAAGACCGCGAACTCAAAACGGTGATTGAGATGGTGTTGTACAAAGCGGCGATGGAACGCCGCTTGCGCGAGAGCGAAGCGCGTTTTCGTTTGCTCGCCGAGAATGCGACCGATATGATTGCGCGTCACGCGCTGGACGGCAAATACCTCTACGTCTCGCCGGCATGTGTCCGCTTGCTGGGCTATGCGCCGGAGGAAATGCTCGACAAATCGGCGTACGATTTTGTGCATCCCGCCGATATTGCCCCGCTGACCCAGGCGCATCAAAAATTACCGGCGTCTGGGATCGTTTCGATCACGATGCGCGTGCGTCGCCGCGACGATACGTACCTGTGGATGGAAGCGGTCGCGCGCTTGATTCGAGATGCGACCGGCGCGCCGCAAGAAATCCAGGTCGCCGCGCGCGATGTGAGCAAACGCAAACAAGCCGAGGAAACCCAGCAACGCTTGATTGCCATTCTCGAAGCGACGCCGGATTTGGTGGGCATCAACATGCCGGACGGCAAGCTTTTGTACTTGAACCAAGCGGGCCGCAAAATGCTAGGGATTGCGCCCGACCAAGACCTGAGTCAGGTGCGCTTTTTTGAATTTTTGTCGGCGGAGCAGGCGTACCAATTGCACCGCGACGGCTTTCCCGACAATCCGATTTTTGATACGTGGCGCGGCGAGGTGACTTTGACTAATCGGCAACAACAAACCGTGCCGGTTTCGCTCGTGGGCTTGAATCATCGTTCGAGCGAAGGCACGGTCGCGTACACCTCGGCGATTGCGCGCGACATTTCGGAGCAGAAAAAAGCGGAACGCGAATTGTACTATTTGAGCACGCACGATGCGCTGACCGGGTTGTACAATCGGGCGTACTTTGAAACGGAATTAGCGCGGCTCGAAAAAACGCGCTACTTGCCGGTCAGTGTGGTGATGGTAGATGTGGACGGCTTGAAAATCGTCAACGATCAACAAGGGCACGCCGCCGGCGATGACCTGCTCAAACGCGCGGCGCACGTGCTTCGCCTTGCTCTCCGCACCGAAGACATTGTGGCGCGCATCGGCGGCGACGAGTTTGCGATCATCCTGCCTAGCACCAACGCGGCTGATGGCGCGCACTTGGTTGACCGCGTTAATCAGGCACTCGCAGAACACAATCGCACTGCCGCCACCGGGCTCAGTTTATCGTTGGGCGTGGCAACGCAATCCGAGGCAACTCCGCTGACGGAGGTATTGCGCCAAGCCGATGCGTTGATGTATCAAGCCAAAGCCGCCAAACACGCGCGGCAATCTAATCAAGTGTTTTGAAATTCAGCCCTTGCTCGGACAAGTTGCCACCGCAGGGATTTGATTGGACGCGGACGAGAACGGATTAAATTATTTTTAGAATTTGGTTTTTATCCGCGTTTTCCGCGCTCGTCCGCGTCCAATCCAGTCTTCGACCGGATTTATAAAACACGCTCTAGGCAAACCGGCGTGCCGATATTTTGGGCATGACCAGACCTGGAATTTTGTAAAGGGATCAAGAGCAAACACCTATGCCCCAACCGCGAATTTTAATTATCGAGAACGAAGGGGTCATTGCGCTCGACCTCGACCAGCGGTTGACCCAGTTGGGTTATGCCGTGATCGGAATTTTTGCTTCGGGCGAACAAGCATTATACTACGCCGCGCAACTAGCGCCTGACCTGGTATTGATGAACATTCGCTTGCAAGGCACACTCGACGGCATTCAGACCGCGCTCGCGTTGCGCGAATTTTGGGATGCGCCGATCATCTATCTCACCGCCAGCACGGACGCGGAAACGATCCGCCGCGCCGAACAAACGCAACCCGGCGGTTATCTGGTTAAACCGGTGGACGACCTGGAATTGCGCGCGACGTTGCAATGCGCGCTCGCCGTCCGCCGCCAAGCAAATAAAGCGAGGGGACTATGACTAGACCAACTAGCGCAAAATCTCATTCATCCTTGATCTATCATCGCGCGCTCTGGGCTACTGGCATCCTGGCGACACTGTACATCGGCATGCTGGCATTGATGCGGCTCGACCCCGAAACACTCGGCGCGGCGAGCGATCTGGTTTCGCCGCTGGTCGGCGCGTTCGCCACCCTCGCGCTCTACCTTGCCGCGCGCCACACTCCGCGCGCGCACGTTGCCGAACGCCGCGCGTGGATGCTCATGGCAATCGCGCAATTCAGTTACACCATCGGCGATTGCCTCTGGGCATACTATACCCTGGTATTACATCTCGAACCCTTTCCCTCGATTGCCGATGTGTTTTATCTGACTTTTTATCCGCTCGCCATCATCGGCTTGTTTTACTTGCCGGGCGGCGCGCTCGTGCGCGAGGACAAGATCAAATTATCGCTAGACATGCTCATCGTTATGCTCGCCTCGATCTTTTTATTTTGGTTATTCATCTTGTATCCCATGCTGACCCACGATTCCGGCGACGCGCTGACGCAGGTCTTGACCATCGCCTATCCGGTCGTAGACCTCGTGCTGATTTTTGGGGTCGGTCAATTTTTGTTGAGTCGCATCAGTCCGCAAAACCAGGTTCCGCTCACCCTACTTGCGCTGGGGAGCATCGCGCGCATTTCCGGCGATGTGATGTACCTGGTGCTATCGGTGCGCGGACTGTATGTCGCCGGCGAAGTGACCGATTGGCTGTGGATGATCGGCTTGGGGCTGAATGCGTGGGCGGGCGTCGTCAAAATCGAACAAGCGCGTGCGGCGGATCCCGCCACCCATTTACCGGTGGCGCGCTATGGGCAAATCGCCTGGGTGATGTACTTGCCGTATGCGTGGGTTGCCGCCACCGTGTTCTTGTTGATTTGGACGTTTGGCGTATCGCTCGACCCGCAAATGTTTTGGGGCACCTGGATCGTCATTGCGCTGGTTGGCTTGGCTTTTTTGCGCCAAATCATCACCTTGCGCGAAAATGCTCGACTGTACCAAAACGCCACGCGCGAAATCGCCGAGCGCGAATTGGCGCAAGCGCATTTGCGCGCGCGGCTCGGCGAACTCGAAACGATCTATCATTTGACCGACGCGGTCAGCCGCGCGCAATCGCTCGACGAAATTCATACGCACGCGCTCGACGCGCTGGAACAGACCTTGCATCCCGACCGCTGTTCGATTTTACTGTTCGATGCCAACCACAAACCTGGTTTCAAAAGCAGGCGCGGCTTGTCCGAACCCTATCGTCAAGTTAGCGTGGACGCGATGCACTGGGCGTCTGCCGACCAACACACCCAGCCGATTTCTGTATCCGACGTGCAAAGCGATGAAACGCTGGGCGCGTTGCGCGCGACGATGCTCGCCGAAGGCATTCGCGCGTTTGCTTTTATTCCGCTCGCTTATGGCGACCGCTTGCTCGGCAAGTTTATGCTGTACGCCAATCAGCCGCGCGCGTGGCACGCCGACGAACTCCGGCTCGCGCAAACGATTGCCGGGCACATTACGTTCGCGCTCGAACGGTGGCGCGGCGAAGAGCAGGTGCGCGCCTCGCTCGCCGAAAAAGGCATCCTGCTCAAAGAGATTCATCATCGCGTCAAGAACAATTTGCAAATCGTTTCGAGTTTGCTCCACCTGCAAGCGAGCCAGGTGCAAGACGCGAAAATTGTCGAAGCATTGCGCGACAGCCAAAACCGCATCCGTTCGATGGCGCTCATTCACGAAAAATTGTACGGCTCGCAAGACCTGGCGCAAATTGATTTCGCCGAGTACGTCCGCAACCTGGCAACGTTCCTTTTTCGCTCGTACCAAATTTACGCCGACACGGTCAAACTCGACGTGGTTGCCGACGCGCCGGTGCGCTTGACGATTGACACGGCGATTCCGTGCGGCTTGATCGTCAACGAGTTGATTTCGAACGCGCTCAAGCACGCCTTTCCCCAGCGGCGCGGCGGCACGATTCGCGTGACGCTCGGCAAACTCGACGACGGCAAATTGCGGTTGCGCGTCAGCGACGACGGCGTGGGCTTGGCGCAAACGATTGATGTGGCGCAAACGCAATCGCTGGGTTTGCAATTGGTCAAGACGCTGGTAGACCAACTCGGTGGCACGCTCGACGTGACGCGCAACGGCGGCACGCAATTTACGATGCTGCTTCCACAGACCGCCGCGTAGGGGCGACCCTGTGTGGTCGCCTGCATGGGGTCGCCCGTTTTTGGAGCAGAGCAAATGCTGAATTCAGCGCGATGGCAGGCACAGATTAAAACCGGGTTGGGTTATCTCGACGCGGCGTGGCGCTGGCTGGTTACGCCCGCCCCACACCTGAGCGCGCGCGACGCGCAACGCCAAGCGCGTTTGGTCGCCGCGCTGTTCGTGGTATTCATGCCGGTCGGCTTTATCGCAACGGCAATGCCGCACCTGATCGCCGGCAACTGGCGAAAAATTTTCCAAGATGTGGACGTGCTGACGATGTGCGCGCTCCTGGTGTTCGCCGGCGTGACGTTCTGGCTCAGCCGCACCCGGTATTACACCCTCGCCACCGTCTTGATCATTGTCGGCGCAACGCTCGCTGTTTTTGCGGCATCCATGCCCGAAGACAACTATGGCGATTACATCGGGCTGTACTATGTGGTGGTGCCGATTGTGCTGACGAGCATTTTGTTTTCGGGGCGCGCGGCATTCGCGCTGGCGGCGCTCGATCTGTTCGCCATTTATTTAATGCCGCAGATCATTCCCCAGTATCCGGCGCAGGTCATTCTGCTCGGACCATTTCGCTTCGTCTTTACGATGGCAGTGATCATGCTGTTGACCGTCGCGTACCGCGATGCGCTCGAACGCACGCGCCGCGCCGAACTCGCTGCGAGTGAAATACGCTATCGCCTAGTCGTCGAGCAAGCGACCGAAGGCATTGTGCTCTACGATATGCAGACCAAGCGCGTCGTCGAATCCAACCCGGCGTACCAAGCGATGCTCGGTTACACCGCCGCCGAACTGCGCGGCTTGACGCTGTACGACATTGTGGCGCACGACCGCGCGAGCATTGATGCGCTCGTCGCGCGCATCGCCCGCGAAAAACACGTGCCGATTGGCGCGCGCCAACACCGGCGCAAAGACCGCACGTTAGTAGATGTCGAAGTCAGCGTGAGTCTCTTTACCGCGGATGAGCGCGAGGTGATGTGCGTCGTCGTCCGCGATATTACCGAACGCCAACGCGCCGAACATGCCGCGCATGTCCACACCCAGCAACTCGAAGCCCTGCGCGAAATCAACCTGGGGCTGTCAGCGGAATTGGATGTGGACGCGCTCCTCAACCTGGTCGCGCGCCACGTGTTGGAATTGAGCCAAGCCGACGGGAGCGGCTTTTACTGGTACGACCCCGCGCGCGATGTGGTGGAACGTTTGATTACACTCGGCAACAGTTTGTTGTCGGCGGGCACAGTGTGGCGACGCGGCGAAGGACTCGCCGGCAAGGTGCTGGCAACCGGACAACCGGTGATCGTGGACGATTACGCGACCTGGGAAGGGCGTTCGGATAAACTGCCGGCAGACGCGCACTTTGCGTTGATGGGCGTGCCGGTGGTTTGGGGCGACGACATCCTGGGTGTCCTGGTTGCTAATCGGTTTAGCGCGCGCCCGTTCACGCCCACCGATTTGCAAATGCTGACGATGCTTGCCAGTCACGCCGCGATTGCGATTCGCAACGCGCGCGCCGTGCAAGCCGAACAACAGCAACGCCGCCGCGCCGAAGCGCTCGCACGCGCAACGGCGGTGCTGACCGAAACGCTCGAACCCGACGCGCTGCTCGAAAAAATTTTGCGCGCCGCGCTCCAAACGATTGCCCACGCCGACAAGGGCAGTATTCTCTTGGTGGACAAGCAAACGAACGAGCTGACGATGCGATGCCTCGTTGGATACAGCGACCCGCGCATCCACACTCTTCGTTTTGCGTTCGACCAGGGGTATGCCCATCGTGCCTTTGCCACCGGCGCGCCCTTGGCGATTGCCAATGCGCGCGCCGCTGAGTGGCGGTACGACGGCGACCTTGCTGAATTGCGCGCGATTCAATCCGCGATTGCCGCGCCCCTGTTTCATCACGAGCAACCCATCGGCGTCATCTCGCTCGACAACGCCACCCACGCCCACGCCTTCGACGCCGACGACCTGGAATTGCTCACCGCGTTCGCGCACCAAGCGTCCGCCGCCATCGAGAACGCGCAACTGCATCGTCAAATTGCGCTCTCCGAAGAACGCTATCGCGTGGTGTCCGAAACGATTTCCGATTTCGCGTTTTCGCTCGCGTTCGCGCCATCCGGTGACTTGACGCTCGAATGGATTACCGATGCGTTCACGCGCGCGACCGGCTATGTGGCGCACGAAATTTCGCCGGCAACCTGGACGAGCATCGTGCATCCCCACGATGTGCCCAGCAGTTTGCTGGCGTTCCAGTCGTTACAACAGGGCAACGCCGTCGAATGTCAATTGCGCCTCGTCGCCAAAAACGGCGCGGCGCGCTGTATGCGAATTTCCGCGCGACCGATTTGGAATGCCGACCGCACGCACATCGTCCGCGCGCTTGGCGCGGCGCAAGACATTACCGCGCGCATGCTCGCCGAATATCAACGCGAAGCATTTGCAAACCTGGGCCATCAATTGAATACCGCGACGACGCCCGCGCAAGCGGCGCAAATCATCGTGGATGCCGCCGACTGTTTGCTGGGTTGGGATGCGTGTCTGCTCATACTGTACGCGCGCGAAAAAGACGAATGCGTCACCGTTTTGGAAGCGGACCTCATTGACGGCGCGCGCACTTTTATTACGCCGACAGCGGTGAACAACCCCACCACGCCCTTGTTGCGCCGCGTGTTGAACGGCGAAGTGATTTTGCTCAACCAGGATGTTGCCCGCGGCGAATCTGCGCTCGAACGCTTTGGCGACACGGCCCGCATCTCCGCCGCGCTCATGTTCGTGCCGATTCGTCACGGCGACCAAGCCATCGGCGTCGTCTCGATTCAGAGTTACACGCCGCACGCCTACACCCAGCAATCGCTCGACACGTTGCAAGCGCTCGCCGACCATTGCGGCGGCGCGCTCGAACGCATTCGCGGCGCGGAGCACATCCGCACGTCGCTGGCGGAAAAAGAAGTTTTGCTCAAAGAAATTCATCATCGGGTCAAGAACAATTTGCAAATCGTGTCGAGCCTGCTCAATTTGCAAGAATTGCAAATCAAGGATGCGCGCGTCGCCGACGTTTTGCGCGATAGCCAAAACCGGGTGCGCTCGATGGCGTTGATTCACGAGCGGCTCTATCGCGCGCCCGACCTGGCGCGGGTGGATTTCGCCGAGTACATTCGCGGCTTGGCAACGCATCTCTGGCAATCGTACAGCGCGCACGCCAAACACATCGCGCTCGACTTGGCGGTTGCCCCGCTTTCGCTTGCTGTGGACACGGCGATTCCGTGCGGTTTGATTTTGAACGAACTCATTTCGAACGCGCTCAAACACGCTTTTCCCGGCGAACGCGGCGGTGCGGTAAAAATTCAGTTGGCTGTGGACGAACAGCAGCGTGTCGTCTTGTGCGTGGCGGACGATGGCGTGGGGTTGCCGCGCGACTTGGATGTGACGCAAACGGGTTCCCTGGGCTTGAGTTTGGTGAACACGCTCGTCAGTCAAATCGGCGGCACACTCGCGTTCGAGTTGGGTCAGGGCACGATATGGCGCATTACGTTTGCCGCGGCGCGTTAGAGCAAGGAGCCAAAATGTCCAACGTGAAAATTTTAATTGTGGAAGACGAAAGCATTATCGCGCTCGATCTCAAAGCGCGCCTGATTAATCTTGGGTATCAGGTGTGCGGCATGGTCGCGTCCGGTGAGCAAGCGTTGAGCCAGGTTGCGGCACTTCAACCGGGCCTGGTGTTGATGGATATTGTGCTCAAGGGCGAACTCGACGGCGTGCAAACCGCCGAACGCATTCGCGCGCAGTACGCCGTGCCGATTATTTTTGTGACGGCTTTTGCGGACACCCAAACTGTTGAACGCGCCAAAGCCACATATCCGTTCGGTTATATTTTGAAACCGTTCGAGGAACGTGAATTGACCGTACATATCGAAATGGCGTTGTATAAACATCGGATGGAGCGCGAGTTGCAAGCTAGCGAAGCCAAGTTTCGGAGCATTTACGAACAAGCGCAAATTGGAATCGAGTTGTACGATGACACCGGTAAATTGGTGGATTGCAACTCAGCGTGCCTGGATATTTTCGGCATTGCGAATGTGGACGCGGTGCGCGGATTTGATTTATTCGCCGACCCGAATGTGCCAACGGATGCCAAGCAACGGCTGCAACAAGGCGAGACAGTGCGCTATGAATCCAAATTCGATTTTGATTTAGTGCGCCAACACAATTTGTACGCGACGACGAAGACGGGCACGTGCTATGTGGATTGCATCATCGCGCCCTGGCACAATGATGCTCGAACGGTTGGCGGATTTATGGTGCATGTGCGCGACGTTAGTGAGCGGAAAATGGCGGAAGAGCAATTGCGGTACCTCGGCACGCACGACGCACTCACCGGTTTGTACAATCGCGCGTTTTTCGAAGAAGAGATGGCGCGGCTGGAAGGCGGGCGACAGTATCCAATCAGTATCATTATGCTTGATGTGAACGGGTTGAAAAAAATCAATGACACTCAAGGGCACGCGATGGGGGATGAATTATTGCGGCGAGCGGCGCACATGCTCAAGCGAGCGTTTCGCGCTGAGGACGTGGTGGCGCGTATCGGCGGCGACGAGTTTGCCGTCTTGTTGCCGCAAACCGAACTAGGTGCGACGGAACAAATGCTGACGCGTTTGCGTGGGTTTGCCGACGAAACAAATACGCCATCCGCCCGACTGAGATTGGCGGTTGGCGTGGCAACGGCTCGCACAGGCGACCGCTTGGAAGAGATTTTACGGCAAGCCGATAGTTTGATGTATGCCAACAAAAAATCGTTGTGAGGATACCATATACCCTGATTGCTAGTGGTGCGTTCGATAAGTAATTTAACATAGTCCCGTTGTCTTCCATTCTACCCAATCCCGTAGATCGCGGCGGGTCCATTTCCAGCTGATGGGATGAGCGAACCAGCGATTGTATTCAGGCGTACTGTCATACAAATGGTCAATCAACTCTTGGCGACTACGCCAACTGCCTCGTTTCAGATAGTACGTTGTAAAGCTCTTGAGCAACAGTTCGGCTTGGTTAAGCCACTCGGAATGCGGTGGCGTAAACAGGACGCGCAACCAAGAACCATACGCACGCAGAAATGTTCGGGTGGCGATTGAGGCATGGCTCGGTCCACCATCCCAGATCAGATGCACACGCCGCCACTTGCGAAACGGCGCGAGCAGTTTCGGCAACGCGCGGCAGAGGTGTTCGCTATCATTCTGTTCTAGACAGCACGCCTGCATCTTGCCGCTATGCAGAATCAAGACGACCAAAAAGTTGACGGTTCCATGACGTTTATATTCAAACTCTTGGCGTTCACCGCGTCCCGCACGCAGCGGCTGGGTTGCGCGCGCGCGTTCCAATGCTTGAAGGTTGGGCTTTTCGTCAAGGGCAATAACGATTTCATCGTGCGCCAGGAGCCATTGGACACGCTCATAGAGCCATAAAATGCGCGTCACCCGCCGGACAAATTCCGCGTCGAGCGTCGGCGTGATCCAGTAACGGCTGTGATGCAATTTCAAATCCGCATCCCGCAAAATCAACGAGACGGTGGAATGCGCCAGTGGCGGGCGATGCCAGCGCTCCCGAGCCATGGCGGTCAAACTACGTGTTGACCAGTGCGTGAGTTCCAAGTTTAAACCATTGAGTTCACAACAGGCCAGTTGCTGAATCGCCACGCGTTTGAGTTCCGCAATCTCGCGTGGGCGTCCGGTGCGCGGCGCATCGTAGACGGTATCCAGACCCACCGACTCGTAGCGCCGACAAACATACCAGCTCCCTGTGCGCGTCATCCGGACTTGGTGCGTGAGCTCATCAACACGCGTGTCGGGGTCTTCCATATCGAGTAGCACCCGACAGCGGCGAGCGACGCGTTGTTCTGTCCGTCCATCGCCCAGGAGATGCTGCATCTCATGGCGATCCGTTTGCTTCAGACGAACGAGTTTTGGTGGACGTCTTCTCATATTCAGTGCTCCGAGTTTAAGGTCTGAGTATGAGAAGTATATGTTTTTTTAAGTTGCTGTGACTATGTTAAAAAACTTATCGAACGTACCACTAGCATAATCGAAAAATCTCAATCTGACAAAGTAGTACTATGGATATTCCAAAGTCATCGGTCAGAATACTACACTGTCTTAATTTGAGCAAAATTTAGGTCAGTGAATTCCAAGAAAACCAAATAGTGCGATGGCTTGGTGTCAAAAGACACAGATACGATTGTTTCCGAGCCTCGCTGTTTTTTGATTGATTATCTAGACCCGCAAGCGTTTAATCATCTCGCTCAGTTGTTTTAAATTCACTGGCTTGCTCATATACTCGTTCGCGCCGGCTATCAGCGCGCGCTCGCGATCACCGGGCATCGCCAATGCGGTGACTGCAATGATCGGAATCCCGGCAATTTGCGGGTCTGGCGATTGCCGTAATTGACGAATCGCTCCCCAGCCATCGAGCATCGGCATTTGCAGGTCCATCAAAATCAAATCGGGCCGTTTGGCGTAAACCATTTCCAATGCTTCTTTGCCGTCCCGCGCAATCAGCAAGCGATATTTGCGCGATTGGAGAAATGTCGCAAGCGCCAAGATATTCGATTCATTGTCTTCGGCGATCAGAATCAGTGGCGCATTGGCATCGCCGGACCATTTAGAAGGTATGGGGGAGGGGGATGCGCTCACCGTTGGGGTCATTGGCTCGTCAATGAACGGGGTTGATATATTCGCATAAGACTGCATTTCTGCCGACCAGGGCAAGCTAATCGTAAAGCAACTGCCCCGACCGGGTTCGCTTTTCACAGATACGCTGCCACCGTGCATTTCTGCAATTCGGGCAACCAAAACCAGCCCCAATCCGGTTCCTTCATAATTCCGCGCCAAACGACTATCCAATTGCCCAAACGGTTTGAACAAACGCGGAAAA
>CAIKBD010000018.1 GCA_903825565.1 uncultured Anaerolineales bacterium
AAAAAGATGACGCCCGGAATCAGCATAAAAATAAACGTCCACAGAATAAACCACACAAGCGAAAGGTCGCGCCAAGGCGCGAGTGGAGCGGCGTCCATACTTAACCTCTTCCGTTGACAATCGCCAAAATTTCTTTGGCATAACGTTGCGTTTCTTCGTCGCCGGTTTGGGCAATGCCCTGTAACGATTCGAGCATGACCGGACTGGTGATGCGTTTGAGTGACTCGGCGGCAACCGCGCGCACTTCCGGCTCGCCCACTAGCAAATCTACAATCAACGCCGGGGCGGCGCGTTCCGAGCCAACTTCGCCGAGCGCTTTGGCGGCGGCAACTCGCAAGCGCGTGTCAATTTGTCCGGCGCGCGGATCGCCGCGCAGGGCAACGAGTAGCGGCTCGATCACCCGGTCGGTGCGCGCGCGTCCCAGGGCTTCGACCACTTGATCGCGCACGTCCGCATTCACATCGCGCAGTTGCGGCAGTAAATACTCGATGCCGCGATCCAACTGCAACTGTCCCAACACTTGCGCGGCGCGCGTACGAATTGCCGGATCCTTGTCTTTGAGTTTCGCCGCGTATCCATCCACCGCTGTTTCGCTGTTCATCTCCGAGAGCGCCGCAATCGCGCGCGCATCCCCGTTCCACGCGAACTGGGTCAACTCGTGCGTGACCGAAGTGTACAAATCGGGGCGAGCTTGGCGCGCGTGCGCGAGAATGCGTCCGGTGAAATACACATCGCCGCGCGAACGTACGGCGTCTGCAAGATTATCGGCATCGCCCAGCCCGGCGTAAAACAACAAGGTCTCTTGCCACAGTGGGTCTTGCAAATGTTCGAGAATGGACATCAGGTCGGGTTGACCGCGCAGAGCACGCGCGGCAAAGTACGCCTGCCACAAATCGTGCACAAAATCGGCGGTGCGATTTTTCGCGACGCGCAACAGTCCGCGCGATTTCGAAAGGAACTCGTTCGATGCCGGCTTGCCGCGTTGAATTGCGAGCGCAATCGCTTCGAGCGTTTTTGCAATCTCGTCCTGGTCGCCGAGAATCACGCGCGCGTATTCGTCAAAGATGGCGGCGCGACGTGTGGGCAAAGGTTCGCTCTCGCGCCAGATGCGCGTGAGCATCGTCAACGTCATCGGATTCGTCGTGAGCGCGCGCGGCACGCCTTTGAGTGAGTGGATAAAGGCATCCGTGCCCAGCGTCTTTTTCGCAAGTGTTTCAATATCGCCATCACGAAAACCGGGCAAACGATATTCTGCCCAACCGGGCAAGGGCTTTTGCGCGGTCACGATTACGCGTACGTTCGTAAAATCTTTGAGCCACGCTTGCAATTGCTCGGCGGTCAGCGCGTCGGCGTCGTCAATTAAAACGACGGCGCGTCCGGCGTTGAACACGTTCGCAAAAAAGATGCGCGGGCATTGCGCCGCTAGTGCATCGCTCAAGTTCAAACCGCGCGGCAAATCGGGAATGCGCGGCAAATTGCCGGCAAGGTCGCGCGCGTTGAAAAAAAGCGGAATGCTTGCGAGCGTATCGCCGTCGAGAATCGCTTGTCCGTTCGCCAAGGCGAGATACGCCAGCGCGGTTGTCTTGCCCATCCCGGCGGCGCCGGTGATGACGAGACGATCGTTTTGTGCGAGCGCGGCTTGGAAACCGCGTGGCTCGATCCAATCACGGGTCAGGTCAACACGAGCCAGGGGCCACAAAATGTAACGATAACGCCGGGTGAGATGGTCGGCATAAGCACGTTCAAAACGAAGCGCGGGATCAAAGAAAGCTTGGAGAAAATTCATAATGTCCTTTCGGCGCGAGATTGTAGCACGAGCGTCGTGAATAGTCAAAGTGTTTTTTGACTTGTTCTGTGGTATAATCCGCCGCGACAAGGAAACTATGGGACGCGTTATCGCGGTAACAAACCAAAAAGGCGGCGTCGGTAAAACGACGACGACCATCAACCTCGGCGCGGCGTTGGCGGAAAAAGGGCATTACACGCTTTTGCTCGATATGGATCCGCAAGGCGCGCTTTCGATTGGTCTCGGTTTGCCGGCATACGACCTCGAATTTACACTCTATTCGATTCTCACTGACACGCGCATTCCAATTGCCGCGGTCACTCATCACGTGCGCCCGCACCTCGACATTGTGCCGTCGAACATTGACCTTGCCGGCGCGGAATTGCAACTCGTGGCGATGATGGGGCGCGAATTTATTTTGCGCGATGCGCTTGCGACGGTGCGGGATCGTTATGATTATGTGTTGCTCGATTGTCCGCCCAGTCTCGGCTTGCTTACGGTCAATGCGTTGACCGCCGCCGATGAAATTATCGTGCCATTGCAATGCGAATTTCTCGCGATGCGTGGCTTGGACACGTTGATTGATGTGGTTGCGCGTGTGCAACGCCGACTCAATCCCAAATTGCGTCTCGTCGGCATCGTGCCGACCATGTATAACGCGCGACGGGTTCACTCACGCGAAGTGTTGGAAAAAGTCCGCACGACCTATCCCAACAAAGTGCTTCCCGTCGCAATCAAAGAGAGCACGCGTTTTGCCGAAGCCCCTGCCGCGCATCGCACCATCTTGGAAATTGATCGCACGGGCGATGCGGCAGAATCTTATCGCGCTCTCGCGGAGGTAATAATCAATGCCCGACCGGAAGAATGATGTGCCTGCGCGTCCGGTGGATGCGCTGTTTGGTGACAGTGGTGCGACTAACTCGCCAAACTATATTGTCGAACCGCCGCAACCGGTAGCGAACGTTACGCCGCCGCCGATTGAGGAAAATTTTCCCGAACCTGTACCGCACACACCCGTGCCAGTCGAAAACGTGACAACCCAAGAAGAAACCGATTGGATGCCATCGTTCCCATCGGCACGGGTTGACACGCCGGCTCCGGCGCCGATGTTTGAAGTGCCATCGAGCGAAATCGAAATGCCCTTGTCTACGCCGCCCAGCGAACCGGCGCCGACCGAAACCGCGTTTGATATTCCAGCGTCGGCATACACGCCACGCTCGGATGAACGATTTGCCGCCGACCTCTCGTTTCGCATCGATCGTTTGTACGATGACGTCAAGATGGATTTGCCGGACAGCCCGGTGGTCGTGCGCGAGTGTATGCTTGTTCTGCGCGATGCGCGCGATGCGTTTCTCAAACGTGATTATGCGACGGCGGAATATCTCGCGCAATCGGTGGACGCCCGCTTGAAGCGTAGCGTCAAGAGTATTCGCGCGGCGAAAAGCCCGGTGGTGATGGGTGTGTGGGCGTGGCAAGTGCTGATGCTCTTTGTGTTTGGTGGTTTGCTCGCCATCACGTTCATTCAAAACCTCACCTTGTTTGGCTTGCCTGTGTCGAGTGAGTTGATTACGTTCTTGCGCGTGCTTGCGTGGGGCGGCATTGGCGGCGTGCTGGGTGGCGCGTACAATTTGCTGTGGTACTTGCAACATCGCGATTACGACCCGGCGTTCAACATCAATTACATGGTGCGGCCATTTTTCGGTGCGCTGGTCGGCGCGATCTTGTATCTCTTCGCGCAGGCATTCTTGTTCACCGGCGTCGTCGCATCGGCGAGCGCAAAACC
>CAIKBD010000019.1 GCA_903825565.1 uncultured Anaerolineales bacterium
AAAAAATCATCCGCGTTTTCCGCGCTCGTCTGCGTCCGATTTTCTGCACCCCACCCAAAATTATGACGCACATCCCCCACCTCAATTTCTCTTGACGCGATCTGGATCGCCCAGTATAATATACACATCCTGTCTCCGCGGCTTTGCCGCGCTGTGGAGGAAGCATGTCCGCAACCAACACCCGTTGTCCTCAATGTGGCACCGAAAATCGTGTCGGCGCGAAGTTTTGCGCGCACTGCGGCGCAACTCAAAATCGCGCCGCGCCGCCCGCATCGCCAACACCAACGCCCACCGTCAAAAAATCCAGCGCATTGCCGCTTGTGTTGATCGGCATCGGCGTTTGTCTCTTGCTTACGTGTCTAAGCGCGGCAGGCGTCGGCGTCTTTGCCCTGCCGGCATTGCTCGCCACCGCCACGCCCACGCCCACCAACACGCCGACGTTTACGCCGACGTTTACGCCGACGTGGACGCCCACGCTCACGCTCACGCCGACGCCGCGCCCCACCTCAACCGCGACGCCCACACTCAGCCCAACGCGTGCGCTCACGGCGACGCCCGTTGCCAAAGCATGTCCCGCGAATCCGGCAAACGTGAGTGTGGTCAATCTCTTGTCCACGAACCTGGCGATCAGTTTATCGGGACCGCAGCCGTACCAACTCAATGTGCCAGCCAACACCACGGTGAACGTGTGCCTGGTTGCCGGCAATTATTCCTACACAACCACGGCGACTGGGTTCAACCCCATGACCGGCAATCGTGCGTTCGACGCGGGCGAGCCGCAATGTTGGTGGTGGTTTGGCACGAGCAGTAACGCCACACGCCCACCTTGCAACGCGCCCACAGACCCCCGCGTGTATTTATCGCCCTAAAACAAAACGCCTGGCGGATCACGCGATCCGCCAGGCGTTTCGTTTAGCGTTTACTCGGCTTGGTTTTGGTTTGTCGCGCCGACTGATTGACGATTGCCGATCCCAGAAAAGTACCGGCAATCGCGCCAACAATCGCGCCGTAGCCGCTCCCATCAAGGGACGCGCCCAGCAACGGCTGAAAGACGCCACCGCCAAAACCGATCACCCAGCCCCATAACGTGCCAATCGCCAACGCAAAGCGCGGCTGAAAATTTGCTTGCGGATTAGCCGCGCCAAATGCCAAGCCGATGATCGCCCACGCCAACGCGGAGAGGAGTGCGCCCACCAACGCGCCGCCCAACCCCGCCGGAATTTCCAGCGCGAGATTCGCCGCCTTGAACGCCATGCCGATCAGCACACCGGTCAACGCGCCGATGAAAATGCCCATTCCCAATCCCAGCAAGGGACTGAGCGGACGATTGCCGCCGCGCGTCAGAATCAACCACCCCAGTCCGAAAAAGATCGCGCCGACAATCATCCCGGCGCTCTGGCTAATCAACCACACGATAAAACCGGCGGATGAAAGAATCGCGCCCAGCAACGCGCCGAACAAGGTAAACCCCAACGCCATCCGTTGATAATCTGCCGTCATCTCCACTCCCTGAATCATTTAACGAAAACCCCGTTTCTGCAACTGCCAGAAACGGGGTTCCTTGAGCATCTAGTCCTTGAGCAGATTGCGTAGAACTGTTTGCAGGATGCCGCCGTTTTTGTAATAGTCCACATCCACCGGCGTATCGAG
>CAIKBD010000020.1 GCA_903825565.1 uncultured Anaerolineales bacterium
AATGTGCCACGTCATGTCCGGGCGTGTTCGCGGCGGGCGATGTGACGGACGTGTTCATCGAGCAAGTGTTGGTGGCGATTGGCGAAGGCGCCAAAGCCGCGCTCAGCGCATACGAGTATCTGTTGAATCAGTAGAACGCAGAGGGGCGTAACAAGTACGCCCCTCTTTTTATTTTTTAATGATTGGTCTATTGACGTACCGTTGGTGAAAAATATAATACGGGGCGCATATATTTTTCGAGGAGGGGCATGAGCAAGAAAAAAATTCTCGTCGTCGGCGCGCACTCCGCTGATTTTGTGTGGCGCGCGGGCGGCACGATTGCTGTGATGACCGCACAGGGTGGCGAAGCACTCGTCATCGCATTGTCGTATGGCGAACGCGGCGAATCGGGCGAGTTGTGGAAAGAGCCGAATCAAACGATTGAAAATGTGAAACGCATTCGACACGCCGAAGCTGCTGTCGCCGCGCAAGCAGTCGGCGCGTCGTTCCAAGCATTCGACCTGGGTGATTATCCGTTGACGATGACCGATGCTGGGATGGAGCGGCTCGTCAGCGTGTTCCGCGATTGGGAGCCGGAGATTGTGTTGACGCACACTGCCGTTGATCCGTTCAATCCCGATCATCCCACCGCGTATCAAGCGGTGCAACGCGCGCGCTTGCTTGCTTCGGGCGCGGGCGTGGCAAGTGCGTTCAAACGCATCGTGCCGCCGGACATGTACTTGTTCGAGCCGCATCAACCCGAGTTGTGCGATTTCAATCCGAACACGTTTATTGACATCACGGCAGTGATGGAACAGAAAATCAAAGCGATGCAAGCGATGAAATCGCAAGCGTACCTGGTCGGCTATTACGCCGACCTGGCTTCGCGGCGCGGCAATCACGCGCGACGCATTTCCGGAAAAGAAAATGTAAAATTTGCAGAGGCGTTGCAACGCACGCTTCCGCAGGTAGTGGAGACGCTATGACAAACGACGAATTGAAACGTTTGAGCGACCTGGGTGTGGCGACAGTGTACGAAGCGGCGGGCAGAGAGGGCTTGCTCGATGTGCCGCTCATTCAACTGATTCCCGGGTCGCGTGTGGCGGGTCCCGCGCGCACGGTCTTGTGTGGTCAGGATGACAACTTGATGGTTCACGCGGTGATCGAACAAATTCAACCGGGCGAGGTGTTGGTATTGACGATGCCCGAACCCGCGCCGGTTGGCATTGTCGGCGAATTGCTGGCGACCCAGGTCAAGATTCATGGCGCGGCGGCGATTGTGATTGATGCAGCCGCGCGCGATGTTGAGGAAATCGCCAAACTCGGCTTGCCGGTATGGACGCATTTCATTCGCGCGAGAGGCGCGACGAAAACAAAAATCGGCGAACTCAACGGTACGGTAACGGTCGGCGGCACGCAAATTTCATCAGGCGACATCATCGTGCTCGATGCGGATGGCGCGGTATGTGTCAAGCGCGAACGTGTGGCGCAAGTCTTGAAGGCATCGGAAGACCGCTGTGAAAAAGAAAATCGTGCGCGCGAAAAATACCTGGCTGGGCAAACGTCTTTTGATTTGAATGAGCTACGCGAGTATGTAGAAAAGAAAATTGGACGCAGATAAACGCGCCTGAACGCGGATAGAAAAATTGTCCGCGCTCGTCAGCGTCCTGTGGAATTTTGTCTGATGAGGGGCAATATATGACTGAACTCTGTTATGATCTAGCACATCTGGCGCACATTGAATTGCTGACGCCGAAACTCGAAGAGAGCGCGCGTTTTTTTATCGATGTGATGGGAATGTCCGAGACGACGCGGCAAGGCGATTCGATTTATTTGCGCGGGTGGGATGATTACGAACATCACTCGCTCAAGTTGACCCAATCGCCGAAACCTGGGTTGGGGCATTACGCATTCCGCGCATCGAGTCCGCAGGCATTGCAACGCCGCGTCGCCGCCATCGGAAAATCGGGCTGGGGCAAGGGCTGGAGTGACGGCGACCTGGGTCATGGTCCCGCGTACTGTTTCACCGATCCCGATGGGCACAACATGGAAGTGTACTACGAAACCGAATGGTATGTTGCGCCGCCCGAATTGAAACCCGCGCTCAAAAATCAATCATCGCGTTTTCCAGATCACGGCGTTGGCTTGCGTCGCCTCGATCACATCAACATTCTCGCGTCGGATGTGCGCGCGACGCGTGTGTTTATGGAAAATGTCCTGGGGTGTCGCCTCACCGAGCAAATCGTTTTCGATGATGGCTCGGAAAAAGCATCCTGGGTCACGGTCTGCAACAAAACGTACGATGTCGCCATTTCCGAAGATGCGTACGGCGCCAAGGGTCGCTTGCACCATTTCACATACGCGGTGGATAATCGCGAGGATATTTTGCGTGCCGCCGACATTTGTTTAGAGCACGGCGTGTTTATCGAGAGTGGTCCGCACAAGCACGCGGTTCAGCAAACATTCTTCCTCTACGTCTACGAACCCGGCGGCAATCGGTTCGAGATTGCCACGGCAGGTGCGCGGTTGCTTCTCGCGCCCGATTGGAAACCGATTGTGTGGACACAAGCCGAACGGCAAAAAGGGCAGGCGTGGGGAATGAAGACGATTGAATCGTTTCACAAACGCGGCACGCCGCCGGTGGAGGACGAGTGAACAGAGAGACAGTGAACAGTGGGACAGTAAGACAGTGTTCAGTAATCAGTATTCATGCCACACGTAACACGCAATACGTAATACGCAACAAGCAAGGAGTAGGCTATGCCACATCTCACGTTAGAGTACACCGATAATTTGCAATTCGAGGTTCAGCCGTTGTTGGCGCGTTTGCACGAGGAACTCGTCGCGACGGGCGCGGTCAATCTCAAGGGTGTCAAGAGTCGCGCGATTCGGCTCACTGATTATCGCATCGCCGACGGCAACCCGGCATATGCGTTTGTTCACGTTGGCTTGTTGCTTCGCGAAGGACGACCTATCCCAGTTCAACAAGAAGCGGCAAAGCGTGTGATGACCGTGCTGAAAGAAACATTCGGGCATCGTTATGAGACTGGGTATCTCTCGTTGTCGGTGGACATTAAAGAAATGCGCGAGGGCATCGCTATCACCGACCACAACATACCTGGCGAAGGAGTCAAACATAAAGTGTCCTAGTTCGACAGTGAGATAGTGTTCAGAGTTTACGGGAGAACCCTCTTGACTGACATAGCCAGATCACTGCAAGCATTTTTGAAACCAGAACAAATAATCACCAACCCCATAGAAAGAATGACGTACGAAATGGATTCGGCGTTGGACCGCGGCACGCCGGATGTCGTGGTATTTCCGCGCATGACCGAACAAGTGAGCCGCATTGTGCGCTGGGCGCTCGAAAACAAAATGCCGCTGGTCGGTCGCGGTGCCGGCACGGGACGTTCGGGTGGGGCAGTGCCGGAGCGCGGCGGTGTCGTCGTTGCATTTTCGCGAATGGACCGCTTGCTCGAATTTGATGTCGCTTCGCGCATCGTCGTCGTTGAACCTGGGATGGTTAATCTCAATCTCGATAACATCGTCAAAGAAAAAGATTTGTACTATCCGCCCGATCCATCAAGCGGACGCGTGGCGACACTCGGCGGCAACGTCGCGGAGAATGCGGGCGGCCCCCATTGCTTCAAGTACGGCGTGACGACCAAGTACATCACTGGCTTGGAAATTGTGCTCGCCGATGGTCGCGTGATGAACCTGGGTGGCGGTGCGCTCGATGCGCCCGAATATGATTTCACCGGGATTGTGACAGGAAGCGAAGGCACGCTCGCGCTCATCACGAAAATTCGCGCGCGCTTGTTGCGCCAGCCACCTGGGATGCAAACGATGATGGCGGCGTTCGATTTGGTTCGCACGGCGGGCGATGCCGTGTCGGCGGTCATCGCGGCGGGTCTCGTGCCAGCGACGCTCGAAATGATGGACCAGAAAATTATGCAGTTCGTCGAGCCGTTTGTTCACGCCGGTTTGCCGATTCACGCGGGCGCGATGCTCATCGTCGAAGTGGATGGTGTGCCATCGAGTTTGTCACCGCAGATTCAAGAGATTGCGCGCATCCTTGAACAGCACGGCGGCTTTGATTTAAAAATTGCGAACACGCCGGAGGAACGCAACAAAATTTGGCACGGGCGCAAAAGCGCGGGCGGCGCGTATCCGCATTACACGGTGGACAGCACCGTACCGCGCAGTCGCATTGCCGAAACGCTTGAAGCGGCGAACGAAATTTGCGCGCGTCACAATGTCAAGGTCGGGCACGTGTTCCACGCGGGCGACGGCAACTTGCATCCTTCGATTGTCGTCAATCCAGCCGACGAAAAAGAAATCGCGCGCGTGATAAAGGCGGGCGAAGAAATACTAGAGCAAGTGGTTTTGCGCGACGGCGCCATCAGCGGCGAGCACGGCATCGGCATCGAAAAGCGCGAGGCGATGACGTTGATGTTCAACGCCGCCGAGTTGACTGCGCTCTGGGACATCAAGCAGGTGTTCGACCCGACGAATGTGATGAACCCAGGAAAAATTTTCCCAACCAAGATGCCGACGTACACGCCGCCAACTCCGAGCGAAATAAAAATCGGTGACGAGTTTGCGCCGACCACAGCGGAGCAAGCGGCGCAAGGTTTGGTCGCGCTGTCCGCGCAAAAGCGCAAGGTCGCCATCAATCGCAAAGTAAAAGATGCGGTGATGCTCGACACAAAAAAATTATCGGGCATTAAAAAATTCGCGCCCGACGATTTGTATGTGACGGTCGGCGCGGGCACACGCTTACAAGACGTGCAAACATTTTTGGCGGACACGGGACGTCAGGTCGCGCTCGTGTCGCCGTGGCGCGAATCAACGGTCGGCGGACTGATTGCCGCGAATGTGAATTCGCCGCAACGTTTGCTTTACGGTTCACTGCGCGACCAACTCTTGGCGACGACGGTTGTGCTGGGCGACGGACGAGTTTTGCGCGCGGGTCGTCCCGTCGTTAAAAATGTCGCGGGTTACGATTTGCCGAAAATTTTTGTCGGCTCGTTCGGCACGCTCGGCTTGATGATTGATGTCACGCTCAAGTTGTATCCGCGCGCGCGATGCAAACGCACCTTGCTCGCGCCCATCGAAAAAATGGATGCGGGTCTCGCACTCAGCACACAATTGTTGTCGCGTGCGCTTGTCGCTTCGGCGATTGTGCTTTACAAAGGCGATGTGTTGCCAGGTTTGTCGCCATCGCGTTACGTGTTGGCGTACACGGCTGAGGGCGTCGCGGAAGAAGTGGATGCCGAGTTGAATGAGGCACGCGGCATTTTGCGTGGGGCAGGGTATTCGATGACGACCGAATCGAATGAGCTGAGTGGTACGGATTTGTGGTTGAAACTTTTAGGCAAGGTCGAATCGGACACGGTGCAAATTCGTTTGGGCGTTGCGCCAAAACAATTGTCGTCGTTTGCCGTCGAACAATCGGCAACGCTCGACGCGGGCGCATTTCTGATTGACGCGCCGAGTGGTTTAGTTTATGCGACCAACCATTTCGACAACGCGAGCGCGGCGAAATCCTGGGTTGGTTCGTTGCAACGTGCGACACTCGACAAACAGGGCTATGGCATCGTGATGACGCAACCTGATGCGAGGGCAAGCGAAATCAATCGGTGCAACTATCAACCTGAATCACTGGCGCTGATGCAAGGTCTCAAAACGAAATGGGACCCGCAAGGAATTTTGCGCGGGGACTTGCAAGAATTCCAATTTCAGGGATAATAGCCACGATTAAAAAACCGATTACCTAAACAGGAGAAGTTGTATGCCTACTCTCAGTCCCAAGCCGATTCCCCCAGCCGATGGTGCTAAAATCACAATTCAAGATGGCAAGTTGAATGTGCCCGACAATCCGATCATTCCTTTTATTGAAGGGGATGGAACAGGGCGTGACATTTGGCGTGCCAGTATCCGCGTGATGGATGCCGCCGTGAAAAAAGCGTATGGCGGCAAACGTGAAATCAAATGGATGGAGGTGTATGCGGGTGAAAAGCCGTTCAACCTTTTCGGTTCGTGGCTTCCCGATGAAACCGTCGAAGCGTTCCGCGAATATTTGATCGGCATCAAAGGTCCGCTCACTACGCCAGTCGGCGGCGGCATTCGCTCGTTGAATGTGGCGCTCCGTCAATTGCTCGATTTGTACGTTTGCTTGCGTCCCGTGCGCTGGTTCAAAGGCGTGCCCTCGCCGGTCAAGCATCCCGAAAAAGTGGATGTGGTGTTCTTCCGCGAAAACACTGAAGACATTTATGCGGGCATCGAGTTTGAAGAAGGCACCCCCGAAGTCAAAAATTTCCTTGCCACGTTCAAGCAAATGTACCCGAAGGAATTTGCCAAGATTCGTTTCCCCGAAACCTCGGGTATTGGCATCAAGCCGGTTTCGCGCGAAGGTACCGAACGCTTGGTGCGCGCGGCGATTCTCTATGCGTTTGAAAATAAGCGCAAGAATGTGACGCTCGTGCACAAGGGCAACATTATGAAGTACACCGAAGGTGCATTCCGCAATTGGGGTTATGCGTTGGCGGAACGTGAATTCGGCGACCGCATCTATACCTGGGAACGTTGGAATCGCACGAAAGAAACTCAAGGCGAAGATGCGGCGAACGCCGAACAAAAAGCCGAACTCGCCAAGGGCAAGTTGTTGATCAAGGATGTGATTGCAGACATTGCGTTGCAACAATTCCTCACGCGCCCGGACGAATTCGATGTGGTTGCCACGTTGAACCTCAACGGCGATTACGAATCGGATGCGGTGGCGGCGCAAATTGGCGGCATCGGCATCGCGCCCGGCGGCAACATCAACTATGAAACCGGGCACGCGGTGTTCGAAGCGACGCATGGCACCGCGCCCAAGTATGCCGATCTCGATGTCGTGAATCCTGGGTCGGTGCTCTTGTCCGGCGAAATGATGTTCCGCCACATGGGTTGGACTGAAGCGGCGGATCTCATCATCAAAGCGATGGATGCGACCATCGGCGAAAAAATCGTGACGTACGATTTCGCGCGTTTGACCGAGGGCGCAACCAAGGTCAAGTGCAGTGAGTTCGGCACGGCATTGATCGAGCACATGTAATTGACAGCCAGACCCTAAGGTTGATGCGAAAACAACGCACACGACCAGGAAACCTTTAAGGTCTCTGTCAAAATTCATCAAACACACAAGGGCGTACAGACTAGAGTCTGTACGCCCTTGATCATTTTTGCAATTATTTTTCCGGCTTTAGTTAATCTGCTCGACGATCAGCGCCGCGCCTTGCCCCACGCCGATGCACATCGTCGCCAGCCCATAGCGCACCTGGCGTCGCTTCATCTCGTGCACGAGCGTCGTCACAAGCCGCGCGCCGGTGCACCCTAACGGATGTCCCAGGGCAATCGCACCGCCGTTGACATTGGCAAGCGCGGGATCGATCTCCAACTCGCGCACGCACGCGACCGACTGGGACGCGAACGCTTCGTTCAACTCGATCAAGCCAATGTCACGCATCGTGAGACCCGCGCGTGCCAGCGCCTTTTTGGTCGCCGGAATTGGACCCAGCCCCATCAACCCAGGATCAACACCGGCAACCGCCGAGGCAACGATCCGGAACATGGTCGTGTGTCCGCGCGCGCGCGCTTTGTTCACACTCATCAACACGAGCGCCGCCGCGCCATCATTGATGCCCGACGAGTTGCCCGCTGTGACCGTGCCGCCTTTTTTGAACACGGGTTTGAGCGCGGCGAGTTGCTCAAGCGTCGTGTCGGGTCGGGGATGTTCGTCAGTGTCCACGATGATCGCCGCGCCTTTGGGTTGGGGAACCTCGACCGGCACAAGCTCTTCTTTAAAGCGTCCCGCGCGAATTGCCGCACCGGCTTTTTGCTGGCTCGCGAGGGCAAACTCGTCCTGGTCTTCGCGGCTAATTTTGCATTGCTCTGCCACGTTCTCCGCCGTCTCGCCCAAACTGATCGGCGGATATTGCGCCGCCATCCTGGGATTCACAAACCGCCAACCCAGGGTGCTATCTTGCAATCCGATCTCGCCGCGGGGAAAACCGGTCTCGGGCTTGAGCATCACATAGGGCGACCGAGTCATGCTTTCGACGCCGCCCGCGATGATGACCTCGCCATTCCCTGTTTGAATGGATTGCGCGCCAAAGATGATGGATTGCAAACCCGAAGCGCACAGACGATTGATGGTCACGCCCGCGACCTCGATCGGCAAGCCGGCGATGAGCAATGCCATGCGCGCGACGTTGCGATTGTCCTCGCCAGCTTGATTGACATCGCCAAAGATCACGTCTTCGACCTCGGCTGGGTTTACGCCCGAGCGCTTGACCACTTCCCGGATCACGAGTGCGGCGAGATCATCCGGGCGCACATTTTTCAAAACGCCGCCATAGCGACCAATCGGCGTGCGAACAGCTTCGACGATTACAGCATCTTGCATTTTGATTACTCCTTAAAAGACCCTAAAGGTTTTGGGGAAACCTTTAGGGTCTGCGCTCACAGTTAGTAGATAATCTGCTCATCCTCTAGTTTTTTAATTTCTTCGCGTGACATACCGAGCAGACCGCCAAAAATTTCTTGGTTGTGTTCTCCCAAAAGTGGAGACGCTTGGCGAATCTTGGCAGGTGTTTCCGACAATTTCCAGGATGGATTGATCACCACCTTTTTGCCCATCACCGGATGATCAACCTGGTTGATCAAGTCGCGCGCCTTGACGTGCGGATCGGAAAGAATTTCTTCCGCGCTGAGCGAGGGCATCGCCGCGACGCCAGCATTTTGCAACATCGTCATCACTTGATAATGCGTATAGTTGATTGTCCACGCCGAAATGAACTTGTCCAATTCACACCGATTCACCCAGCGATTGTACACGGTGGCAAAGCGTTCGTCCTGGCTCCATGCCGGATTGCCCATCACGCCACAGAGCGCGCGCCACTCTTCGTCCGTTGCGACGGCGATGCTGATCCATTTGTCGTCGCCCTGGCAACGATAACAGTTGTGCGGTGCCATAATCGAATCTTGATTACCCCGGCGAAACGGCGAGGTTTTATTCATCGTGTATTGCATCAGTTCAGAACCGATTAGCGCGCTGACACATTCGGACGAAGAGAGATCAATGTACTGCCCCTCGCCGGTTTTTTGGTGATGGACGAGCGCGGCAAGTAAGACGAATGCCGATGCAGTGCCGACGCGCAAATCCATCACGCCGCTCATCGTGTTGGGTTCGCCATCCTCATAGCCGGTGAGATGTGCCAGTCCGCCAAACGCGGCAAAGATCGGCGCATACCCGGCATACTCGCGATACGGTCCCGAGGAACCAAATCCCGATGCCGAGAGCATGATGATGTCGGGCTTGACCTTGACCAGGTCTGGATAGCCCAGTCCCAATTTGTCCATCACGCCCGGGCGCATGTTCTCGACGACCAGGTTGCTTGCCGCGATAATTTTTTTCGCCAGGTCTGCGCCTTCGGGACGACTCAGGTCGAGCGTGACGCTTTTCTTGTTCAAGTTGGCATTGTTGAAAATCGGCGAGGCATTAAAATCTTTGAAACTATCGCCGGTGGTAATTGAACCATGACGCGTTTGGTCAATGCGCTTGCGGCTTTCGATCTTGATGATTTCGGCTCCCAAGAAAGAGAGGAGCAAAGTGGCAAGCGGTCCTGCCCAGACCCAACTGAAATCGGCGACGCGGACCCCTTTGAGAGCATTTCTATTTAGCATCTAAAAATTCCCCCTCGTTCTAAATAACGCCCGCTTCTCTGAACTTGACCAAGTCTAGCTTGGTGTATCCCAAGCGATTGCAATAAATTTCTTCGTTATGCTGACCCAGAAGCGGCGCACCGTGATTGTCGCGCGGCGCGGTTTTGGAAAGTTGGTACGGCAACCCCGGATACATCAATTTGCCGGCAAGTGGGTGATCGATCTCGACGTAAAAACCGCGCGCTTGCGCTTGCGGCGAATGGAACACTTGCTCCGCCGAGCAGACGGGCGCGCACGCCGTGCCTTGCGATTGGACGCGATGGAATAGTTCCTGGGTATCGTACTTGAGCGATTCTTCACGCAAACGAATCCGCAGATCGTTGAAATTCGCCTCGCGCGCTTTTTGCGTGCAGAATTTTTCTTCCTTGATCCATTCGGGATTGCCCAGCGCTTCCGCCAAGCCGGTCCACTGTTTTTCCGGATGCAAGACCACCATCACATAACCCCCGTCGCGACAGCGCAAGAGCGTATCGCGCACGCGGTTGATTTCATAACGCGTGGGGTTTTTACCCAGTTCATAATACCGCGCAATGTTCACGCGTTCGAGCGCCATCTGCGCTTCTTGTTTGGAAATGTCGAGATACTGCCCAGTGCCGCCGGCAGTGCGCCAGTACAACGCGCCCATAATGCCGACCGATGCGCTGACCCCCGCATCACATTCGCCGACAAAGCCGCCGCCCTTGATCGGTTCGCGCTCTGCATTCGGCGACGCGGCGGGCAGGACATAACCCCCGCCACTCGCGTGATAGGTGTTGAGATAGTATGCTTTGTAATCGCGATACGGTCCGTCTTGACCAAACGGCGTAATCGAAGCCATAATCAAAGCCGGATTGATTTGTTTGAGCACATCCCAGCCCAGCCCCAGCTTTGCCATCTCGCCCGGTGCGCGATCCTCAACCAGAATGTCCGCATCGGCGATCAATTTCTTAAAGATATCGCGCCCGGTTGCCGAATCGAGATTGAGCGTGATTCCAAGTTTGTTCGTATTGAGATAGAGAAACAATCCTGCCAGTTCTGGATCGGGATGATCACCCAGAAACGCGCCGCGCTTTCGGGCTGGGTCACCTGCTGGTGTTTCGACCTTGATCACTTCTGCGCCGAGATCAGCAAAAAGTTTGGTGCAATACGGTCCCGCTACAAAACTACAATATTCAACTAGCTTCACACCGCTTAACGGTCCATCTGCCATTCTACCAACTCCTTCATTGCGTCATCAAAATGAGTTTGCGCCTGCGCCAAGTGTTTAACTCAACGCTTTGAGCAACGTCGCCAACGCACGTCCCGAAAGCGCAACGCCGCTCGCCACGATGGCTTTGCCCGCATCCACCAACACGAACGGCAATACGCCGAACTGCCACGCGCTCGCCAACTCCATAATCCAACTTGTGCCCTTGCCTATCGCAAACCAGGTCGCCAGCCACAACGCGCCGCAGAGATAAATTCCCGCCGTGCCCGCCAACCCAGCCACGCAAAAACGAATCCGGCTTGGGCGCGCGACGGACGCGGCGATCAACCCAGCCAGGTACGCACCCAGGACGAAGCCGAGCAGATAACCGCCGGTCGGACCCAGCAACGCGACCAAACCGCTCTTGCCTTGTGCGAACACGGGCGCGCCGGCAAAACCCAGAGCCAGGTACTCGAGTTGACTCACCGCGCCCAACTTGCTTCCCAGCACCAAACCGGACAGCAAGACGAACAACACTTGCAGAGTGATCGGCACAGGACCGATGGGGATCTGAATCTGCGCGCCCAGCGCAGTGAGCAACGCAAAGCTGGTCGCCAGCAGAATCTGGCTTGGGAAAGTGGCCATTCGTGGAACCGATCGTGCGAACGCAGTCATCGTTCAACCTCTTTTGTAGTTTTTGTCTTTTTGCGAAACATTCTAGCGCGCGAGCAGAGCCAGAATCGCGCCGCCCGCCATCACCGAACCGATTTGCCCCGCCGTGTTCGACGCCATCGCGTGCATAATCAAAAAGTTGTTTGGGTTCGCTTCCAACCCGAGCCGGCTAATCACGCGCGCCGACATCGGAAACGCCGAAATTCCGCACGCGCCGATCAGCGGGTTCACCTTGCCGCGCGTGAGAATGCTCAACGCTTTGCCGAAACTCAACCCCGCCACCGTGTCGAGCGCGAACGCGACCAAGCCCATTCCCAGAATACCCAGGGTTTCCCATTGCAAAAACTTGCCCGCTGTCATCGTCGAACCAATCGTCAGTCCCAGGAACAGCGTCACGATGTTGATCAGTTCGTTCTGCGCTGTGTTCGACAAGCGCGGCACCACGCCAGCTTCGCGAAGCAAGTTGCCCAGCATCAACATCCCGATCAGCGGCGCGGACAACGGAGCGATCAATCCGCACACCAACGTCACCACAATCGGAAAAACAATCTTGAGCCACTTGGACACTGGCTGGTTGTTCGTATACGGCATCGGCACGGCGCGTTCCGCTTCGGTCGTCAATGCCTTGATGATCGGCGGCTGAATGATCGGCACGAGCGACATGTACGAATATGCCGCCACCGCAATCGGCGCGAGCAAATCTGGTGCGAGCGCCGCGGCGACATAGATCGAAGTGGGACCATCGGCGGAACCGATAATGCCAATCGCAGCCGCGTCATTGATCTTGAAACCCATCAGCGTGGCGAGCATCAGCGTGCCAAAGATGCCAAACTGCGCCGCCGCGCCCAGGAGCACCGTGTACGGTCGCTCGAGCAGTGGACCAAAATCGCACATCGCCCCTACGCCGATAAAGATCAACAACGGAAATAATTCGTTCTTGATCCCAATGTTGTACAGAATGCCAAAAACACCATCGGGCTCGGTCATGCCCGTCACGGGGATGTTTGCCAGGATCGCGCCAATGCCGATGGGTAAGAGCAGAACTGGTTCGTACTCTTTTGCAATCGCCAGGTAGATCAGCACGCCGCCCACCAGAATCATGATCACATGACCCAGGCTGAGATTCGTCAAACCCTGGATCAATCGGGTCGAGACGGTTATATCAATGCCATTCATTGCACTTTACCTTTGCTATTCAATCTTGAAGAGCGGTGTGCCAAAGGGCACCGAGTCGCCGACCGCAACCAACACTTCCAGGATCGTACCGTCTTGCTGCGCCTTGACACTGTTCGCCATTTTCATCGCTTCGATCACGCACAGCTCTTGCCCTTTGCGAATCGGGTCGCCGGGTTTCACCGCGACGGCAAGTAATTTGCCGGGAAGCGGCGCGGTAATTTTTTTACCGCCCACCGCTGGTTTAGTGGCAGTTGGTGCGACTGGCGCTGGAGCTGGGGCAGGACGCGGGGCGGAGGCAAGCGGTCTCAACGCGGGCGCGCTGGGCGCGGATGCCGCCGCGCTCACCGGCTTGACCGATGGCGCGGGTTCTGCCGGCGCAGATTCTTCGGCGGCGACTGGGACGGCGAGAAAATCTTTGCCGGTCGCCAGTGCAAAGATGCGACTGAGCACCATGATGGCAAACATCACGACGAGCAAAGCCAGGAACACAATGCCCAATCCATAGATCGTGACATTTAATGCGGTTACGAAATCCATTGTTAGTCCTTTTCAATAATCTGGTCAGACCCGTCAAGTTTTCTGCGTACAGCAGTTACCTTGTCTTTGCGTCAGTCTTGGCGAATCGTGCGTCGGTTTGCACAGGAAACCTTTAGGGTTTTATTAAAGTGGAATGTTGCCGTGCTTTTTCCAGGGGCGATCACTCTTTTGTTTTTTCGCCAAACCGCGCAGAGCATTGATCAACATTGGGCGCGTGTCGCGCGGGTCAATGATCTCGTCCGCCCATTGCATCGCCGCGGCGTGATACGGAAACTTGCCAAACGTCGCCCGGTATTCCTCGAGTCGGCGCGCGCGCACCTCATCCGGGTTTGGCGCGGCGGCAATCTCTTTGCGATAAATGATCGCGACCGCGCCCTCCGCGCTCATCAAACCCAGTTCGGCGGTGGGCCAGGCAAGCAACAAATCCGAACCCAGGGGTTCCGAGCACATGGCTTGGTTGCCGCCGCCGTACGCCTTGCGCACATACACCGTCACCATCGGCACGGTTGCTTCCGAAATCGCGTGCAGAACTTTGGCGCCGTGCCGCAAAATTCCACCGTGCTCCTGATCAACCCCCGGCAAATACGCGGGCGTGTCTACCAAAAATACCAGGGGAATGTTGAACGCATCGCAAAAGCGAATAAAGCGCGCTTCCTTGTCGCTCGCGTTGATGTCAATCGTGCCTGCTAATGCTTGGGGATTGTTCGCCACAAATCCGACCGAGTGTCCATCGAGCCGACCGAAGCCGGTGATCATGTTTGGCGCGTATTCGGGTTTGATTTCAAAAAAATAATTATTGTCCACGAGTCGCGTAATGATCGCGTGCATATCGTAGGGTTCGTGCGCGTCAGTCGGCACAATGTCAATCAAGTCCTCATCCCGGCGATTGGGATCGTCGTCGCTCTGATAAACTGGGGCTGGATCGGTATTGTTCGCCGGCAAGAAACTGATGAGTGCCCGGGCTTGGCGCAAACAATCTTCGTCGTCCTCCGCGACCAGGTCACAACAACCGCTGATCGTCGCGTGGACTTGAGCGCCACCCAGTTCTTGTTCGTCAATCTCGACGAACTGCGCGGCTTTGATCAGCGTCGGCGAAGCGACGTACATCGTACTCGTCTCGCGCACCATCAAAACAAAATCGGTGAGTGCAGGAGAGTACGCCGCGCCTGCCGCGCACGGTCCCATCATCAGCGTAATTTGGGGAATGACACCCGAGGCGAGGGTGTGCGCGTAGAACAGCGCGGGATAACTGTCGAACATACTGCGCGTGACCGCGTCTTGCACGCGCACGCCGCCCGAGTCCACCAAGCCGATGCAGGGCACGCGTGCATCCAACGCGCGGCGCATAATGCGCAAAATCTTTTTTCCGCCGGTACTTGCCATCGTGCCGCCCGCGATCGTAAAATCTTGCGCGTACACGTAAACCGTCCGACCATCTACCGTGCCCGAGCCGGTGATGACACCATCGCCGGGCAATTCGCGCTCGTCAATATCAAACCCCGTCGGGCGCGATTTTGCCCACAGTCCCAGTTCGACAAAACTGCCGGGGTCGAGAAATTTTTCGATCCGCTCGCGCGCGGTGAGTTTGCCGCGTTGATGTTGCCGTTCCACTTCTTTTGCGCCGCCGCCTTGCACCAGCGCGGCGCGGCGTCGCGCGAGTTCGTCCAGTTTCGCTCGCATATCCATGACCCACACTCCTGTGAACTAGAGACTTCGAATATAGCGACCCAGTGCCATCGCCGCCGTCACGCCGTCGCCAACCGCGGTCGCAAATTGCATCGGCGAATTGTGGCGAATGTCACCCGCCGCGAAAATACCTGGGATGCTCGTCTCCATATTTTCATTAACCGCAATTTGTCCGAGCGGGGTCAGCGGCAAAATATCGCGCACGAATTGCGTATTCGGAATGAGACCAATCCGCACGAGCAAGCCGGCGACCGCCAACTGACTCTTGACGCCGGTGGCGACATCTTCCAGTTCCAGCCCAGTCACCTTGTCATCGCCCAGCACTGCGGTGATCTTGGTCGCCAACTTGATTTCCATGTTCGGATTTGCCGCGACGCGATCCAACAACACCTGGGTCGCTTTGGCTTGGGGTAATAATTCGACGATTGTAATTTTGCAACCCAGCGTTTGGAGATTCAGTCCGTCGTCCACGCCGGAATCGCCCGCGCCGGCGATGGCGAGCGGTTTGCCGGCATATTCAGGTCCGTCGCACGTCGCGCAGTAGAACACGCCCCGTCCGTTGAACTCATCTTCGCCCGGCACACCCAGTTTGCGCGGATGCGCGCCGGTTGCGAGGATGACGCCCTTGCACGTGCGGCTCTGGTCTTCGGTCTTGACGAGTTTGTATTGGGATTTGCTTTCGATGCCAAGGACCGTGCCGATTTCAACTTCCGCGCCGGCGTTCATCGCTTGTTCGAGCATCGCGGAACCGAGTTCGGGACCTTGGACGCCGTTCGCAAACCCCGGATAATTTTCGATGAGTTGGCGATTCATCAGTTCGCCGCCCATGATCTCTTTTTCGAGAATCAAGGTACGAAAGCCGGCGCGGCTCGTGTAGATGCCCGCCGCCAAGCCCGCACACCCAGACCCAATGATGATTACGTCATAGTCGGTATACATATTTGTTCCTTGCTTGTAAGGGCGAAGCATTTTTTCGTCTCTGAATTTCACGTTGCTCACGCAAAGCGTGCGAAAAAATGCTTCGCCCTTACCCCAATACCCTAAAAGCTACCCTTGTATTCCGCACGCGAGACCAGTCGCACGATAAAGTTGGCGCGCGTGTGCACAACACCATCCTGGTTCTCGCCCCACACTTCGACATCTACCAAATGCTCGTCGTGCTCGACGAACTTGCGGACGACCTTGCCCTTGACCCAGGTCATGTCGCCCAAGAAATTCATGCGGCGATCCTGGGAATCCATCGTCTTGACGAACGCGTCGTCGCCCATCCAATCGGTGACGGCATGCACGAGCATCATCTCGTTGTGAATGCCGCCGACATTCGCCAGCGGAATGCCGAACAGGCGCGCGGCGTGGTCTTCGTAATGCCAATCGCGGCGAATGCGATGCTCGCCGGTTTCCGGGTCAATCGGATGATGTTGCAAATGTTTTCGCATCACCGCCCACTTGATCGCGAACGCGTACGGGTATGTGCTGACGATGGTGCGCGCGCACGCATCGGACACATCGTACGGTCCCTTGATGACGGGACGGATGTCCGCGCCCTCGACCACGTCTTCCCAGTAGAGCGTGTTCGCGCCGCGTCGCCCAACGCCGGCGAGTTGATCTTCGTACCCTTGATGAATCATCGCGAGTTCTTCTTCGCTGTAATGACGACGTTTTTTGTCGGCGTAGGGTTTGTTCTTTTTCTCTTCGCGTCTGCCCGGCGGCGTCGCCATGTAAATGTTGCGCCCGGTGGCGACGGCGACAATCTCATCGCGCTGATTGATAAAATAGCGCGGCACGCTTTCGATAAACATGCGGTACGCTTTGCCTTCGGTCTTTTTCTCTTCAAAGCCCATGTATTTGTCATAGATGTGAAATTCATCGCCCGGGCGAATCGGCTTGAGATAATCGTGCTTGTTGCCCGCCGCCAATCGCGCCACACCTGGGACGCGCAAACGTCCGCCGAACGACGAGCCAAACGAGATGCACGATTCAAACGTCGGCGGCGCGATGATGCCGCCCCAGCGCGTGCCCGCCGCGTACGATGGGTCGCGCCAAAATGGGCTTGGGTCGCCGATGGCATCGGCATAGTGTCGAATCAGGTCTTCGGTGACAAGTTTGTTGTTGATGCCGCGCTCGTACTCATTGTCCATGATCGCGTGCACCGGCGGCGGCGTTTTGATGTCGCCGCGTCCTTCGTTGAATTTGGCGATGTGCTCATCGAGCCGCTTGTTCCACTCGTCGTCGCTCAAATTATCCCAGTTGTATTCTGATGCATTCTCTGCCATACGGCACTCCTCTGAAAATGTAGGACAAATTTACAAATTTGTCTTACTTGTTTTTACTTGCTTTCAACAACTCGTCCCAGTTCGCCGGCAATTCGATTTTTTTGCTGACCGGATAACCGATGTAGCCGTTGTTCGCGCAAATGAGCACATGGTCGCGGTCTGGGTCGCCGCTAATCATCACCAGGAAATCATCGGGACACGAAACCATTTGAATATCGCGCTCCAAATCTTTGGTCGTGCCGAGTTGTTCGGGCCAATTGCCTTCCCCAATGCCCTTGTAAAAACGATTGACGATCATGCCGCTCAATCGGCTGACGCGCAGTTTCGCGTTTTTGTAGAAATGCTCTTTCACTTGGGCTTTGCTATAACCCGCATCCGTCAAAACTTTCAGCACTGCCGGCGTGAGCACAATCGTGGGGCGCGTCCGCATGCCACGGAAAAAGAATTGGATGAACATGTGATTGTCCGCCATGCGCGCTTCGATGTTTTTCAGAATCTCTTCCGCCGTTGGCGCGCCCACCTCGATGGCTTGGGTCTTTTCCGTACACGATATAATCGTGATGATGTTGTCGCCTGCCGCGAATCCTTGGTCAACGCTCATCGGCTCCCAGCCCATCTTGGCAACCGCCTCTTCATTTTCGGCGAGGACGATGCGAAAGTTACTGCCAAAGCATCCCTTGTCGGTTTTGTGTGGCAAAAAGCCGGCGACGTTACGCAGATACATGCGCCAGAAACGACCGACGCTCGTGTTCGCTTGAAAGCCCGGACGCAACGCGCCTTGCGTGCAATTGAATCCCAGGTCCTTGATGATTTTGCCGTTGAGCATTATCAAGGTCTCTGTCCCCGGTGTGTGTCCCAGGTGTTCTTGCCCAAACACCGGGTCAACCATCGCTTCGACAATCGCAATCAAGACCGGCATGTATTCCGGCTTGCAACCCGACAACACGCCGTTGACCGCAACGTTCCAAATCGTCGCTTCACGATTGTCGGGCAACAGTTTGCCGATGACATCGTCCGCCAAACGATTCGTGAACTTGAGGAATTGTTCCACCTTGGTAACGGTCGGCGGAACAATCGGCAGACCGTCGCTCCACTCGCGGTCGTAGAAAAATTCGTTGACCTCTTCAAACGAGCCGCTAAAAACGACATCGCGCAGCCCAGGTTCGGGAGCGGGTTTGGCTTCTGGCGGTTGGACGGTTAAACCTTTGACAACCTGATCGAGCATGATCGTCGTGGCATTCTTCTTCACCTGCTCGACTGTCGCGAGATTGAGATGCCCGGGATGAACTGTGTACGGCAAATTCGGCATGCCCATGCCTTTTGCCGACAGACGACCCTGCGTCAAGAAACCATCGCAAACAATGCTGACGGTGGGGATGCCCAGTTTTTCAACCAGGACGCTTGCCCGTGTAACCGCGGGCGTGCAACTCCCTCAACACCCGACGCCGCAGATCACGGCGTCAACATTAAACTGTTTGAGTTTTTCGGGGAGCGCTTTGAGCACCTCGGCTTCATTCGCGCCGTGAATTTCGCCGAACTCGCGCCAACTCACAAATTTAATCCCAGGATATTTTTTCGCGAGTTCTTGTTCAAAGACATCGAACAGCACGTCGCCTTTGAAAATCCAGTCCCACAACTCGGCGACGACTTTGCCTTCGAGCGATTTGTGTCGCTTTGCCAGTTTGCCGCCGACATCAATTCGTTTGCCGCGCGGCCATACAACATCGTATTTGAAAGAATCAGTCATTCAACTATTCTCCCCTTGCGTTCTAAATTCCCAGGTCTTCGCCGACGATGATCACCGTGATTCGCCCCTTTTCCGCCGGCTGGCATCCGTCAATAATCGCCGTGTACCGAAGCGCGCCCCAGCCGAGACCTTCTTGCCGGTGCTTGGTCTGATGCCGCAATGCATTGAGCGGCGCGCAAAAATTCCGGATGCGTTTCAACGCTTCGTCGAGGTCTTGCACAATCTTGTTGCCGCCGGTGACGACAATTGTTTTCTTGGGTCCGAACATCATCGCGGCGACACGATTGCCCGCGCCATCCGTGCTGACGATGGTTCCTTCAAGCGTTATCGCATTCGTGCTCGTCAAATACACGTCAGAGGTCAACGCCTCACGTTGCAGTTGCCGCCGCTCCTCGCGCTTGGGATTGTGTCCCTTTTCATCTGTTTGGACGGGGTTGATAATCCGGTTCTGCCCGCGCTTTTGCAGTTCCTCGATCACGTCCAATTGGTTCAGCGTCATCGAATCGCCCCGCCCGACGACTGCGCCGGGTGGAACAAGCGACAGCACCAGAGCGAGCGCCTCTTGACGATTGGGCACATAAAACCCATCCATATTCTTTTTTTGCAGGTTCTCGATTACGGTTTTCGAGCGCATTTCGTAGAACTGGCGCAATTCGTTGCTGTAATCCACATCACCCATTTGAAATCCCTCTACGCCATTTTTATAGCGTATATTTTGAAACGTTGTTTCATTTTTTTTGATTATAACACGCCTAAATGTGATTTGTCAATACTTTTGGACAAAAAAAGGCGTAGGTTACCGGTTTACGCGGATACAAGCGACTTGGTGCCCATTTCCTACATCGTGCAATTGAGGCGCAATTTGACGGCATTCGGCGATTGCCTCGCTACAACGGGGGTGAAATGCGCATCCGGGGGGAGGATTTAACGGACTAGGCACCTCGCCTTTGAGAAGAATGATCTTGCGCTTTGCCTCAACGAACGGATCGGCGATGGGCACAGCCGACAGCAATGCTTTGGTGTATGGGTGGAGCGGGTTCTGATACAGCGCGTCCGAGTCGGTGATTTCGACAATGCGTCCCAGGTACATCACGGCGATTCGGTCGCTGATATGGCGGACGACGGAAAGATCGTGCGCGATAAAAATGTACGTCAACCCTTGGATGCCGCGTTGCAGTTCTTTCAACAGGTTGATGATCTGCGCTTGAATCGAAACGTCGAGAGCCGAGATGGGTTCATCGCAAATGATCAACGATGGGTCGCACGCCAGCGCGCGCGCGATGCCGATGCGTTGGCGTTGTCCGCCGCTAAACTCGTGCGGCACGCGATCCGTCATCGAGGGATCGAGTCCGACGCGTTGAAAAAGATGCTCGATCCGTTCGTGGTACTCGGCTTTGCTCTTGGTCATCCTGTGAATGATCAACGCTTCGCCGACGATACTGCCAGCGCTTTGGCGCGGATCCAACGAGCCATACGGGTCTTGAAACATCAACGCCATCTTGCGGCGCAGTTGGCGCATTTTGCCGGATGATAGGGTGAGGATATTTTGTCCTTCAAAAAACACTTGCCCCGCTGTTGGCTCGATCAAGCGCAAAACGCCGCGCCCCACGGTCGTTTTGCCGCAACCGCTTTCGCCGACTAGTCCCAACGTTTCGCCGGCGTTCACTTGGAAACTCACGTCGTCTACGGCTTTGACATCGGCGACTTTGGTTCGCAATAGCCCCCGCGTCACGGGGAAATACATCTTGAGATTTTTTACATCAAGCAGAGGATTATTTGTCGTCGTTTTCAAGCGTTGCCTCCAGGTTCACGAAACACGCCGCCGAATGATGTTCTCCCACCGGGGTCAGGGGGGGCCAATGCGATTTTTCACACCGATTGATGCGGTACGCGCACCGTGGCAGGAAAGCGCACATCGGCGGCATCTTGATCAGATTGGGCGGCAAGCCCTCAATCGGAACGAGTTGTTTGTCGCGCGGTTGATCGAGTCGTGGCACACATTTCAGCAAGCCCACCGTGTAGGGGTGGCGCGGATGCGCGAAAATTTCATTGGTCGGTCCGGCTTCGACGATGCGACCGGCATACATCACATAGATGCGTTGCGCGTACCGCGCGACGACACCCAGGTTATGGGTGACGAGTGTTAATGACGTGTTGAATCGTTTGACCAAATCCTTGATCAATTCTAGCAACACGGCTTGGGTGGTCACATCGAGCGCAGTTGTGGGTTCGTCTGCGATAATCAGTCTGGGATTGCAGGCGAGTCCGATGGCGATCATCACGCGTTGCCGCATCCCGCCGCTGAATTGATGCGGGTAATCATCAATCCGACTTTCAGCGGCGGGGATACCGACCAGGGATAATAATTCAACGGCGCGCTTGCGCGCATCGGCTTTGTTCAGTCTCAGGTGCAATTGCATGGATTCGCCAATCTGTTCGCTGATCGTGAGCACGGGATTCAGCGAAGTCATCGGCTCTTGAAAAATCATCGAGATTTTCGAGCCGCGCACCGACCGCATTTCCGAACCATTCCGTTCGTATTTCAGCAAGTCCTTGCCGTCAAACCACACTTCGCCGCCGATGATGCGACCGGGAGGATTCGGGATGAGTTGCATGACGGACAACTGCGTCACCGATTTGCCACAGCCGCTTTCACCAACAAACCCCACAATCTCCTGTTCGTTGATATGAAAGGAGACACCGTCCACTGCCTTGACCACACCGGCTTCGGTGTCGAAGCGTGTCTGCAAATTTTTTACGTCCAACAAGATTGCCATAATTTTTCCCCTTGTTACAACCGTCCGCGCAATCTGGGATCCAGGGCATCGCGCAGTCCATCGCCGATCATGTTAAAGCCAAACACCACGAGCATGATGGCAACGCCGGGAGCGATGGATAGGAGCGGATGATCCATCAAGTATTCGCGGGCGTTGGAGATCATTGCCCCCCATGCCGGCGTCGGTTCTTGAATCCCAATACCGAGAAAGCTCAAGGTGGCTTCCGCGAGAATTGTTCCGCCAAGTGTCAACGTGAATTGCACAATCAGAGGCGCGACGCTATTCGTAAAGAGATGATTGAAGAGAATTCGCCAGTCGTTTGCGCCGAGGGATTTGACCGCGAGGATATAATCGTTTTCCTTGACCGAAACAACTTGCCCTGCCATCAAGCGCGCGTACTGCGGCATCTGGCTCACGCTCAGAGCGATGATGACATTCGTTTCGCCTCCGCCCAGCAAGGCGGCGATGACGAGCGCCAACACGACGACGGGGATGGACATTAACGCGTCAATAAAGCGCATGATGATCGCTTCGATCCAGCCACCATAATATGCGGCGACGCCTCCCAGGATCATTCCGACGATGCTGGCAAGCCCCACCGACAGCAAGCCGATTTGGAGCGAAGTCCTGGCTCCGTAAATGATGCGGCTCAAGATGTCCCGTCCATAGTTGTCGGTGCCGAGCCAGTGTTGCCAACTCGGATCCTGGAGACGTTCACGCAGATTGATTTTGATCGGATCATACGGCGCGATCCAGGGTCCGATGATCGCCATTAAAACCAAAAAGCCAATGATCACCGTGCCAAAGACCACAACCCGCCGACCGAAAAAGACGCGGCGGAACCGGCGCCATTCGCTGGCACGGGGCGGAGTTTCACTTTTGTCCGTCCAAGTGGTTTCGTTACTGGACATACTCTTCTCCTAACTGTAGCGAATGCGCGGGTCAGCCCAACCGTAGACGATATCAATCAACACGTTGATCGCTACAACCGTCGCCGCAATAATCAAAATGATGCCCTGAACATAGGCATAATCCAGATTGCTCACGGCACTCACGAGCAGACGCCCCATCCCCGGAATGCTAAAGACAGTCTCGACGACGGTTGACCCGCCGACGATGCCACGCGCGCTCAAGCCGAGCGTGGTGATGACCGGGATGAGTCCATTCTTGAGCGCATGTTTGAAGATGATCGCATTTTCGTTCAGCCCTTTCGACCAAGCCGTGCGAATGTAATCCTGGTGCATCACTTCCAACATGCTGGAACGAGTTTGTCGCGCGAGTGCCGCCACGCTAAAAAGCGAGGAACAAATGACCGGCATGACGAGTTGCTTGAAATGCATGCCCGGGTCTTCGGTGAGCGGGGTGAAACCCATAACGGGGAGCCATTTGAGATAGAGACTGAACACCAACATCAAGATCACGCCGAGCCAAAACACCGGAATCGTGACGCCAATGTTGCTCAGCGTGACGACGAGTTGATCAATCCACGTGCCGCGTCTGACCGCGCTGATGATCCCGACGGGCACACCAATCACAATACTTAGCAAGAGCGACCAGAGACCGATTTCAAAGGTGATGGGGAGCCGCCGAAAAATCTCTTTTGCGACCGGCGTCTTGGTAAAGACCGAGATACCCAGGTTGCCCTGCAAAACTCCGCCGAGCCAATCCAAGTACTGCAACGCCAGCGGCTTGTCCAGACCATATTCGTGGCGTAAATCGGCAAGTTGCTGTGGGGAAAGCCCCGTAAGATTGCTTTCGTACACCATCAATTTGATTGGATCGCCTGGCATGAGCCGGATTGCCAGAAAAACAAAAATACTGACCAATAGCAAAACCACTATTGATTGCAACAACCGTCTGACGATATATGTTGTCACGTCCGATTCCTTCAGCCCGGTCAGGTCTCGCCGAAAGGGAGACCTGACCGGGCTTGACATTTTACGGGTCAAGCCACGCATCACCCGGGTTCCACGAATGAACCGAGTACGCGTCGAGATCGAAATGGACTTTGGAGGTATACACGACTGTGCGCGAGGTAATGAACAAGGGAATAAAGAGCGCTTCATCCTGGACGTACTTGATCAATGCTTCGCTCGTCGCTTTCTGCGTCGCCGCATCTTTCGCGGCGGCGGCTTGCGCCAGCAGTTCAGTGTACTTGGCGGGGACATCCGAGCTAAAAATCTTGGCGCGATTCGGTCCATCCGATTGCAACGCCGCAACGTAGCTGGGGCTATCGGTGGTTAGACCTTGAAGCCAGACGCCATTTTTCCAACCCTCCAGGTGGAGCGTCGTGCCCGTCGCCGAATCGGGTTTCGACATTTCGGCTTGGATGCCCACGTCTTTAAGGTATGCTTGAATGGCAGTCAGCATTTCGTTTTCGATGCTACCCACCGCGTAGAAAGACATCTTGAAACCGTTGGGATAGCCCGCTTGCGCCAGCAACTGCTTGGCTTTGGCAGGATCGTACTTGCGCGCGTTCGCCGTAGCCACCGCACAGCCCAGGTGGGTTTCGGCGCAGGGACCTACGGCGACTTTCCAAGTGCCATAACCAAACGCATCCACGATGGCTTGTTTGTCAATCGCGTGCTCGAAGGCATAGCGAACTTCTTTTTTCGAAAAAGGCGAGTCGGCATTGATGCTATCCGTGTAGATGATGCGACCCAGACCCGGCGTGGTATTGATCTTGTATCCTTGCTTGACCAGCTCGGGCGCGTTTTTCGCGTCGAGATAATCCCAGGCATTTGCCTGTCCGCTCAAGAACGCATTTTTCGATGTGTTTTGGTCGGCGACGAGGAGATAGGTGATTCCATCGAGGTAGGGCTTGCCCTTTTCCCAATAGTTGGCATTCTTGGTGAACACCAATTTTGTTTCGGCTTGAAATTCCTTGAGCATAAAGGGACCCGTGCCAACGACGTGGGTCGCGATGTATTCCGCAGTTTGTCCCTTGACGGAAGCCGGCGAGATCATCACGCCGTTGTGCCAGCTCAATTGATTCAGAATCGTGTTCGACCAATCGGAAAGATTGAGCTTGACGGTATAGGTGTCTACGACATCAACCGAAGTGATGACTTTTAATTCAGCGCGAGCGGTTCGGGTCGCGTCCAGGTTGTACTTGACGGCTTCGGCGTTAAAGTCGGTGCCATCGTGGAATTTGACACCTTGACGAAGTTTGAAGGTAATCGCTTTGCCATCCGGCGCAACGTCCCAACCGACCGCCAGTTTGTTTGGCACAAATTGTCCATCTGGGGCGACGCCGACGAGTGGCTCTGCCGCCGGAAAGAGATACAGCGTATTGCCCGGCGCAAAATTCGTGAGCGTGTTGCCGATTGGGTTGGGGAGCGCGCGGACGAGAATCGTCAACGTGCCGCCGGTTTTGGGTGTCACGCCGGCTGCCGGCGCTTTCGTCGGTTCGGGTGCTTTGGTCGCCGCCGCCGGCGCTTTCGTCGGTTCAGGTGCTTTGGTCGCCGCCGGTGCGCTCGTTGCGGGAGCGGTGGTCGCGGCGGGCGCTTTCGTCGGTTCGGGGGCTTTGGTGCTGGCTACTGGCGCGCTAGTCGGCGGCGCTTTGGTCGGTTCGGGGGTGGGTGTTGAACATGCCGCCAGCAACAAACTGGCGAGCACCAACACAAACAATACTTTTTTCATCGAACAATCCTCCTTTGGATTTGATTAAAGGGGCATGGAATTCAGGCGTTTGATTTTCTGTTCGCTGGTAATCACTCCTTTTTCCGCTCAAACGGCATTTTTTATAACACCGTTTCACTTTTTTACATTATATCACGGAGATTCGGCAGATGTCAAAAGTAATGAAAAGGGCGACGCTTTTTCTAATCCAGAAAAATGTGTCGCCCCGATGTCTACTTTTTCGCCGTGAACGCCATCTCGTCCCCGTAATAGTACTTGGCTCCGAATTTCCCTTCGATGGTGATGTTCGATTGGTTGGCTAGATCGCGGAAGGTGACGATCAAGTTGTTGCCATCCACCTCGACCAATTCGGCGGGCACACCCTGGGCTTTGATCGAATCGAGCTGGAGGTCGTGCAGATAACGCTTGTCCATCGTTTTGGGAAACGCCACGACCGCTTGCACACGATTATCCCGCGACTCGATTTTTTCGATGGTCGCCTCGATGGGCGCGTTGACCGGCAGAGTGATGTGCGAACAGCGCGTTGCATCACGATAGAAACTGACGACCGGCGCGGGATCGAACACGGGTGTGATGGGCGGCGAGTTGCGGCGCGGGATCGCAACACACGAGATCACCAAGCGAATGCGATGCCCGACTTTGAAATTGTAGGCGAGTGTCGCCAAATCAAAACTCAATTCGACCGGTTCGCCGGGCGTGAGCGGTTGATAGTCCTCGGCAAAGCAACGATGATACGGCAGTCCCGAATTGTTGAACGGCGGATCATTGAGCGCGCGCAACGACGCACGGATTTGTCCATCATCCGTTCCCGGAATTTGCGTGGCGTTTCCGTTCTCATCCACATCGTAAAGAAAAGCCAGGAAGTCGTTGTCAGTGGCAGTCGAAGAAATCCAGAGATGCACCACCGGATTTCCGGTGACGATGGCATCGGCGGTCAGCGCATCGGTTGTATAGACCATGCCTTTTTGATTGCGATTATCTGCCGTCACGGTGTAATCAACGGTGTACTGATCGTTCGCCTCGGTGCTTGTGGGCGCGATGGTGTTGAGCGTTCCCCGGTTGACGCCGGTATGCATCGCCTCCACGCTTGGCGCGCCAAAATAATAATTGACGCACTTGGCATTCGGCGGAGACCACTGCCAGGCAAATCGCCATTGCTTGTCTTTCGATGGAGCGTGATTCAAATAATAATAAATGGGTGGCTCATTCATAATGCCATTTGGCACACCCTTGAGCCAGTAATCGAACCAGCGCAGTTCCTCGGTGGTGATGTTGAAATCGTTCAAAGGATGAGAATGAAAATCAGAGCACCAGTTGCAATGATTGCCGCCACCCAGGATTGTTTTCGACGGATTCGTGAGCGTGTTGAGCTTGATGATGACGCCACTCTTGACGCGATAATCTTCGCCCCAGTTTGACGATTGATAAAACGGAATGTTCGCCGCTTGAATTTCCGGAAAATGCGTGAACGTGTTGACGAGCAAATGAATTTGCACATCTCTGCCGATGAGGGCTTGCACCCAGGAGGAAATACTGTCGCGAAAAGGTGTAACGCCGAATTCCAAATTCCAACGATGCTGATCTCGCGCGGCATTCAACATCTCGCCGGTGGCATCTTCGTCAACTGCAACCGCGTCCGCATCCTGGGTCGGATATTGCGCGGCAGGGTACGCCGGCGGATTCGGTCCGGTCACGGCAGTCACGCCATTGATGTCATAGTACTCGCTCGGTGCGCTCAACGGCATAATCGCTTTGAGATGCGGCGGATTCGTTGCCGCGGCTTGCCATTGCGAATGTCCCGTCGCCGAGCAACCCCACATGCCCACGTTGCCATCCGACCAGGGTTGCGCGGCGAGCCACTCGGTAATGTCATACGCATCCCAGTATGCCTCAGGTTGCCACTCGGTTCGTTTCGGCGTAATCGCCCAACCGAACGACGCATAACTGCCGCGCATATCCGCAATCGCCACGACATAACCGTACTTGACGAGAGCCATCGCCGCGCCGGGATAATGTTCGCCGGTCAGTCCGCCCTCGAACGCGCGCCGGTTGTACGTCATGTGCATCCAGACGACAGGGAGTTTTGCTTCAACCACTTGTCCGTGCAACGTAGGGCGGATAATGTCCACCGCGATTTTGGTGCCGTCGCGCACGGTCACATATTGCGCGGTGAGTTGATAGCCATCGTACAACACCGGCGAATAACCGCTGTACTGACCTGGTTGGGAGACCTTGTTCTCGACCATTCCTATCGCCATAAATTCTCCTCGTGAAAATAAGACGCGGATTACGCGGATGAACACGGACAAAAATAAATTGTCCGCGCTCGTCTACGCTCGTCCGCGTCCTAGTGATTTTTAACGATTCACGAAAATGTTTCGTGCGACGCCATCGCGCATCAAAACGCCATCAACGCCGTCAACTGATTGACATCGTTCACGGTTTCGATATGCCAAACCGTGTCAAAGATTTTTTTGATTTGCTCGTCGCGCATGTATTTCGTCGCCATCTTGCCAAACTTGTCTTCGAGTTCCTGGTCCGTCAGCGGATCATTGCCGAAACCGTGCGGCACATCAATATGCTTTTCGAACTTGCGCCCATCGGTCGTGGTAATCTCGGAACTGCCGGCGCGACCTCGTTCGGGAATACTGGGATCAGGTTCAACGGTGATTTTTTCGATCAGGTCGAGCACCACCGGGTCGGTGAATTTTTTCGGATCGAACGCGTCAGGACTGTACGCGCGTTCCTTGATCGCGATGGCGTTCGCATAAAACGCGCTGTGGTCGGCGCTCTCGGCATTCCTGGGATATTTTTTCGCCGCGTACGTCGTGTGTTGCGATTCCTTGAGACCGGCTTTGATTCGCACCGAAGCGATTTGTTCCGGCTTCAAATCGTACTCGTTTACGATGGCGAGCGTTGCCAAGATGTGGGCAATCGAACTGATGTTGGCGGGCAGATACTTGTGGCGCGTCTGCAAAATTCGCCAGCCGCTAAAATCGGTGAGCCGGTCGAGCACCAGGTTGTCCTGGAACACCACTTGGCGCAAACCGTTTTCGCCTTCGACGATGCGTTCGGGTCCGGTGAAACCTTGTTGCGCCATCAAGCACGCCAGCACCGCGCTGTGCGCGACGAAACCAAAGCGCAGATTTTTCGACATGGTGTTTTCTTCATAGTTCGTGTCGAGAATGCCCAGCGGCAAACTGTGCGACGCGCAAATGCCAATCGCATTCGCAATTTGGTCTTCGCTCAGATTCATCAGCTTGCCCAACGCTGGCGGCATGTTGAGTCCGCCGCGAATATCCGGCGTCCAGCCCTTGATGCCCAACGACTCGCCCCAGGATTTGCCGGTCGCTTCGGTGACGCGCGCGCCCAACTCGTACGAAATCACAATCGAGGTGAGCACATCGCGTCCACTCGATTTTTCGCGTTCGGCAATCGCCAGGATGCCGGGAATCGAATCGCTGTTGTGCGCGCCGCCGCCCACATCGTTGAAATCGAGAAAGCGCACCAGGAAACTGTTGAGCAAAGTTACATTCAACACCGTGCTTTTTTTCCCAGAACCAAACAGCGTCGCTTCTTCTTTACCGCCCAATTCTTGCAAAACCGTTTCGCACATCACGCGCCCCGGCGCATCGTACGCGCCAATCGCGCAACCGAGCGCATCGAGCAGACAGCGTTTGGCTTGATGCACCACGTTCGCCGGTAGCATTTCGAAATCGAGACCCAGGGCATAGCGCGCGAATTGATGCGCGACGCTCGCACGATACGCCAGTTCGAGTTCTTGCCACGCGAGGTCACGTTGTAGCGTCATGGTAATTTCCTCTATCTCCAGAGCGGTTCTTGCGCGACGTTCTCGCCGGCGAGACTGCCCATCGCGATATTTTCCGCGATGTTGCCGCCGCCGTTGTACAACATGCCAAAGAACGAGCCGAACTCGCCCGCCGCATACAACCGGGGAATGGGCGTTTTGTCCGGGCGCAAAACCTGGCATTGGATATTTTTCAACGGACCACCCTGGGTGTTCGGTCCGCCGGGCCACAACTTGACCGCATAGTACGGCGGGTCTTGGAGTGCGCCCAAACTTTTGGGTGGACGATGGAAATCCAGGTCTTGCCCGTCGCGGCTGAATTGATTGTACCGTTCGACGGTGGCTTTGAAATTTTCGACATTCATCAAGCCGTCATTGTCCGGGTCGGCGGCGAGAATCTGTCCGATGTCTTCAATCGTATTTGCTTTCCAAACCCAGCCCTTTTCGATTTCGGCTAGATTGTCTTGGCTCCACACGTAATGAATCGCGCCCTTGACACCGCGCGGCGGATTGCACGCGCCGTGTACGCCGGCGAGTGGACCCAGTTGCCGGCGCTTTTCGTCAAAAATCCAATAACAAGGAATGCGTGGATAACACAACGCATGACCATCATAGCCGGCAAGTTCGTAACCGAACGCGTGTCCCTTGAAGCGTTCGTTGCTAAAACGATTGCCGCGCTTGTCCACAAAAATACTCATCTGCGAATGATGCTGGGTGCCAAAGGCGATGGGATGTTCGGGGAATTTCATCGTGACGCGGTACGAGATGCTGTTCATGTGCCACAACGCCGCGCCGACTTCTTGCACCATCTTGATGCCGTCGCCGGTGTTTCCTGGGTTGCCGGTAAATTCGATTGGCAAGGGGCGCAAATAATTTTTCTTGAGGAAATGATCGTGCTCAAAACCGCCACAGGTCAGCACGACGCCGCGTGTCGCTTTGACCGCAACTTGTTCGCCATCGCGCACGCCGATGACGCCGCGCACCGCGCCATCTTCCACGACGAGATGTTGCGCGGGCGTGCCCCACAGCACGCGGATATTTCTTTTTTCGACGGCATTCGAGAGCGTCCTGAAAAACGCCGCGCCGTGCCGATAGTCGTCGGTCTTTGCCATCCAAAACACGCGCATCACTTCCGAGCCGGGCAATTCCGGAAAATCGGCATCGTACATCGCCGATGCCTTGCCGACGTTTTCAACTTTGAGACCGGAAAACGCAAATGCTGGGCTGGAGCTTTCCTTGCCGCCCACCACGCCGCCGATAGATTCCATCCATTTGGCATTTTGCGTCATGCGTTGCGCCAACAATCGAATCATTGCTTCTTCTTCGCTATCGGCTGGTTCGTTGGCAATCCGCCGCAAGCCGAGAAAATATTGCGCGGCTTTTTCCGCGTCTTCGGGGCACAGAAACGCGCCGCCGCTCATGCGCGTACTCGGCGTGTGATTCGTGCGCGTCGGCGTATCCGCAAGTTGCTTTTCCATAATCACCACTTGTGCGCCCACATTCGCCGCGGCGATGGCGGCAACGCCTCCCGCGCCGCCGTACCCAACGATGACAACTTCTGCTTCTTCAGTCCAATGGATATGCTCGTTCATGCCGCTCCTTATCAACTTGACTCGGCTAAGCCAAAACCAAACCGGTTATCCGCGAATAACGCAAATCTTTGCTAATCTTTTTCATTCGCGCAGATTGGCGGATGAAAAAATTTTTGCTTGATGTACACAAATTTCACGAGGCAGGCACTAGAAGAAAAATACGAATCTGGAGTCTCCGGAAAACGGGACTCCAGACTGATGCCGAAACGCGTCCACTTGCGACTTGGGTTTTCGCTTATGGATTTAGTTGGCGGTTGAGCCACTCGATCACGATGCCTGGGTACAGCTCAATCTGCAACAACGTGGTGAATACCAAGTAGATGATCACGATCATGCCAACGCCCAGCAGGATTGCCGTCCACCACTGGCTTCCGTGCCGCCACAAGTACACAAACATCCAAAGCGGTACTGCGATGATGAAACCCAAGCCGTAGACCAATGCGATCAGCCCGGCAAACCAGAGGAAGGCTTGGAAGTACGCGCGGAGCGGTGTGCCGATTATTTTCTCGTCCTCGATCACATCGCCATCTTCATCGGTCGGCATATTTTGCCTAGCGCCCGCTTTCAAATCTTGGATCAGCGCAAACAACGCCAACACGATGGTCAACCCAGACATTAGCGCCGGCATCAGTTTGACTTTGATGTCAGAATAACCGAGCGAGGCGACAAAGAACACGCTCATGACGAGCAACACGACGATCAAGAACCAGGCGGTTGGACTGAGTTTTCTCATGCGGATTGTCCCTTCGCGGCGACTTTGCCACCCCGCATCCGTTCAATTTGCGATTTAATGGGGCTCCAGAAAATTGAGATCACGATGATGCTGCTTAGTACTAGAGCGGTTGGTGATGACCAGAAGAGTCCCACGCCGTACAGATCCAAGGAGCGAACCAAGAACCTTTCAAACAAGTTCCCCATCACAAACCCCAAGATGATCGAGGGGGCTGAGAATCCGAAACGTTTGATGGACAATCCGAGTAGCGATGTGATGCCGATGACGATGATATCCACACCAAACTCGCGCGTCACATACGCGCCCAATACGATGATGGGCATAAGCACGGCGAAGAGCATGTGCGGCGAAACTTGCGTAATCCTGACCATGAACGGCGCGCCAAAGTAGCAGATCACTGCGCCGATCAGAACCGACAGCCCCATCGTCAAGATCATCTGGAAAGCCAGCGCCGTATGCTCGATGACCAGCGTGGGACCCGGTTGAATTCCCATCATCAAGAATGCGGCAAGAAAGACCACCATAATCGAACTGCCCGGAATGCCAAACACCAATGTGGTGAGGAGATCGGCGGACGCGCAGACGCCGCGGGCGGATTCCGGCGCGACGATCCCTTCCGGCGATCCTTTGCCGATCTCATCGGGATTCTTGGATGCCTGCTTGGCTTGAGCGTACGCAATCCACACCGCGGTGGTTGAACCGAGTGCGGGCGCAATGCCGATGAGGTAACCGATCAGGGTTCCGCGCAACCAAGTCCACAGATGTTTGGTGAATAGTTCCTTCGTGCCTTTGAATAGTTCGATCAATTTGCCGGCGGCTAATGCGCCGACGGGCGCGATGGCTACTCCTTCTGCTTGCAACTCGAGCAACGTGGGCACAGCCAAAATCCCCATGAGCACCGTAGCGGGTTCAATGCCGTCATACAAGTACATGTTGCCAAAGGTGAGTCGCGCGATGGCGCTTGCTTGTTGCAAACCGACACACGATAAGGTGAGGCCAATGCCTGCAGAAATCAAACCTTTGACCCGCGATCCTTTTGTGAGAACTGCCAAGAACAGCAACGCCACAAGGATGATCAATAACATTTCCACGGTTTTGAAGGACATTAAAATCGGCGTCATGAGCGGAATGATGAGGATCGAAAACACCACGCCAAATAACACGGACATGACCGCCGCGCCGATTGCCAGACCCAACGCCCTGCCCGCTTGCCCCTGGCGAGTCATGGCAAAACCGTCTATGGCGGCTGGACCGTTGGCATTGTCGCCTGGGATCCCGGTGAGAACAGAGGTGATGGCGCCACCCATGCCCGACGAAGCCAGGAGCGCGCAGAGAAATGGCATAGCGACAATCGGGTCTGCGCCAAACAGAAAGGGAAGTACCATGATCACTACCAACGCGCCGGTAATGGCAGGGATCACACCGACGATCAGGGAGATGATCGTTGCGGCAAAAACCGCCAAGAGGGGCATCGGCTGGAACATATTGCCGAATGCCTGTAGTAGAGCCGGAATCGTATTCATCTAAACTCCTCACGCCAGTGTGTGAGCAATTAGGTTAGGAAGAACAGAGTCGTATGAAAAAAATAAGAACATGGGTAAACGCTCATCCCCGGTCTGCTTGCCGTTCTCGCCAATCCGCGCAAGCCCTGGAGAACCATTGGCCTCGACCAAGACCGATGGTGCCCCACTTAAATCATCCCAGCAACTCGCCAAAGAGTTGCTGGGATGACAAGGGAATAGCTTATTTCACGTACTTGTTCAACAGATCATCCCACAACTTCATGTCGCCTTTTTTGGCTGCCAAGTTGGATGCCCGTTTGCTCAACTCATCGCCGCTGACATAAGGTCCCACGTCTTCGCCGATGGTCTTTTTCAGATCCGCTTTAAAGTCGGCGGAGTCGTACACTTTTTTGAAGGCATCCGCCAAAAAGGTCATGCGATCTTGCGGAGTGCCTGAAGCGACAAACACCGACTTGGAATCGGCGAGAATGTCAATGGTGGCGATCAGACGTTTTTGCATGTCGGTCAAACTATCGGATTTCACGAGCTCCATTACGGAGGGAACATCATCGCCTGGTTTCGTACGAGATGCCACGACGCCAACCTGCATGATCGGATTCAAAATCCCTTTTTGCTTGGCAACCATAGCGGTGTCGGGAGCCATGACCGTTGCTTCGGCTTCGCCCTGCTGAACCGCCAACTGTCTGCCCGTTGCTCCATCAAAGCCCAAAATGATCTTGCCATCCAAGCCCAGCAGATCAATTGCCAAAGCGTTAGCCAAGGTAATGGTGCTAGTTCGGGCGGAATGTGCGAATTTGAGATTCTTCGCCTTTTTCAAATCATCCACCGTCTTGATCGAGCTATTCATGGCTACGGACATGAGATAGTTTCCGCTCTCAACGCCGCCGAGGTAAACATACTTGGTGATGTCATACTGCACTGCCGGATCATTGGTCATATAGCCGGGCCAC
>CAIKBD010000021.1 GCA_903825565.1 uncultured Anaerolineales bacterium
ATGTCGAGCATCGGAATGCGAACGGGCCAACCCTCGACCGTGCGTTCCATCGAAAGCAAAGGTTGCCCGCGATGAATCAAACTAATGTCCGCGCTCGTGCCACCAATGTCGAGCGTAATCAAATTGTCGAGACCGACGAGGCGACCCAGGTGCATCGCCGCCATCACGCCCGCGCTCGGACCAGACACCGCTGTACGAATCGGGTTGGCGATACTTTCTTGCAATGACAAAATGCCGCCGTTCGATTGTGTGATGTACGGGTCTTGGCGAATCCCAGCTTGACGCACCGAGGTTTGCAAATTGCTCAAGTAGCGATGCATCACCGGACCCAGGTAGGCGTTGAGCACGGTCGTGCTGAGGCGCGCGAACTCGCGAAATTCCGGCACGACCTGGTGCGATGCCGTGACGTACGCGTTCGGAAATAAATCGCGCACAACCGCGAGCGCGGTCTTTTCGTGGTCGGGATTGATAAATGAAAACAAAAAACAAATTGCGATGGACTCGACGCCAGCGGCGCGCAACTCGGTCGCGGCTTGCTTGAGCGCATCCACATCAATCGGCGCGCGGACGTTGCCGTTGTGATAAACGCGTTCCGGAATTTCTTTGCGGAGATGACCGGGGACAAGCGGCGTCGGTTTTTCTTTTTGCAAATCGTAAAGCGCGGGACGAGTCTGGCGTCCAATCTCCAACAAATCCTTGAACCCTGCGGTCACGAGCAAACCGGTCTTGGAACCTTTTTTCTCGATGAGCGCATTTGTCGCCACCGTCGTGCCGTGTCCGAAATAATCAACCAGGTCGAAAGCCACTTGTTCACGCGCGAGCAGTTCGGTGACGCCGGTCATGATCGCGCGCGATGGGTCGGTGGGCGTCGAAAGGACTTTGTGAATCGCCGCGCGTTGTGCCGCCACATCTACGAGCGTGAGGTCGGTGAATGTGCCGCCGACATCAACCCCAATCATATAACGCATAATTTCGTTTCCTCCAAAAATATGACCGCCGACCAACGACCGCCGACCGCAGAAATCAAACGGCGGTCGGTCGTCAGCGGTCTGCGGTCTGCCGTACAATGCGCGGGTCGGTCAGGTCAAGCGCGTGCGCGTGACCGAATCCGCCGTAATGCGTACACGCTTGCGCGCCATGTTGCGCGCCCGCCGCGAGTGCGGCTTGAATGTCGCCGGAGTTTAGATACTCGACGACGAACCCGGCTTGAAACGCATCGCCCGCGCCGAGCGTGTCCACGACCTGGGTCGGCAAAGCGGCTTGCCGATATTCGCGCGCGCCGTCGAACGCGAAACTACCGTGCTCGCCGAACGTCATCACGACGACGCGCGCGCCTTGTTGCTGGTACGCGATGACGCGCTCGCGCGCATTCGCCGGCTCGACGTGTTGCCCGGAAAAAAACGCGACGGTGATGTACGGCAACAGCGCGATTTGTTCCGGTTTGGCGCGATGACTGAAATCATAAGCGATTTTTTTGCCGGCGGCGTGCCACGCCGGAATGCTCGCATCCACGCGCCCATCGAGCGTCGTGTGAATCAGGTTGAACTCGCGCAGGTACGCGTCAATTTTCGGCGTCACTCGCAACTGTTCGCGCACGCCGTGGTCACTGCCGATGAACGTGCGTTCGCCGTTGACGAGTCGCACGAACGCAAGCGCAGTCGAACCTGGGACGCGCGTCACAAATTTTGTTTCGACTTGTTCCGCGCGCATCGCGTCGAGCATCCAATCGCCGTACGCGTCGTCGCCGAGCACGCCGACGTACG